>NZ_JBFOCP010000056.1:0-116491 GCF_040907855.1 Aeromonas sp. s4
ATCAAAAATTGTTTTTGATGCTCGATGCTGTGAGTGCCCACACAGATTGCTTGATTCAAATTGTTAAAGAGCGTCACGCTTATCGCGTTGAGGAGGCGCATCTTACGCCCCTCACTTCGAAAGTCAAGCGGTTGTTTTCGCTTTTCTTTCGGCGCTCACCTCACCAGGAGGCTAGCTCATCAGTTCGGCGTGTTCCGCCGTGCTGGTAGGGGCGCATTATAGGGAGGCCGATTGCGATGACAAGGGAATTTTTGAAGAAAGTCACGGAAACTTCAAATTATCCAGTTAGAAACAACTTACCCAGTGTATATATACAATGTTATCCACAAGCTGATGATTTCAGCCCTCTTTTATTGGCATTTATCAGGATCTTCCTGGCTGAAGGAATGCCATACTGAAGCGGATAATTTGCCTCAAGTGGTCCATGGTAGCGTCTGGTCGTAAAGCTGGTTACCATGAAGGTGAATAGAGTGTTGCACCTTTTTTGCTTTCATTTACAAAAGGTCTTTAAAGATGAATTTATCCAAGTTTCCCGTTTATGTGCAGGCAGCAGTTCTTGCTCTGGTATTGGCGCTGCTCGGCTATCTGGTTGCCCAGGCCCTGCAGTTCTCTCTGAAAGTCGAAGTCATTTTTGCCGCCGGTCTGGCCATTGGCGGTTTCGTGGTACCGCTCTTCCTTAACCGTGCGCCTGCCACCGCCCTCGAACAGGCGACCAGCCAGGAGACCTGTACCTTATATGTAGGCAACCTGCCCTATCGCGCCAACGAGATTGCGGTGCGCGAACTCTTTGCCGAGCAAGGTCAGGTACTGTCAGTTCGTCTGATGAAGGACAAGGCCACCGGCAAACGCAGGGGCTTCGGGTTTGTGGAGATGCCTGTCGCCGATGCGGCCAAGGCCATCGCCGCGCTCAATGACAAGGAGTATCAGCAGCGCACCCTGAAAGTGCGTGAAGCAAATGACAAGCGGGACCGGGATGAGAAGGACGTCAACGACGTCGACGCCTGATATTCAGTACACCACCTCTTCGAGTGACGACAGCCCCCAAGCTTGCAAGGGGGCTGTCAGTTTCTGGGCCCCTGCATCCAGTCGCGTGCAGTAGGCACGTCCCGTCCCCTCGCCAGGCGCCTGGACCGGCAGTGTCGCCAGCAGATGCGCCACCCGCCTTGCCACGGCAAGACCCGAATCGACCAGTTGGCATTCCGGCATCAGTTGTTTGATCTCTTCGTTGAGCAAGGGGAAGTGGGTACATCCCAGCACCAGGGTATCCGGCCTCTCCTCCCCTTCCATCCAGTCTGCGAGCACCTCTCTGAGCAGGGCTATATTGACCGGCAACCCCGCCAGCTTGCGCTCGGCTTCGATAACCAGTTCGGTTGCCCCCTTCAGCAGCACATGCTTGCCCGGGGCGAACTGGGCGATGAGTTCATGGGTATAGTCACGGCTGACGGTGCCGGGCGTTGCCAGCAGACCGATGTAGCCGTTACGGGTCAGGGCGGCGGCAGGCTTGATCGCGGGGACCACGCCGACCACGGGAATGCTGAGTGCGGTACGCAGGGATGGCAGGGCAATGGTGCTGGCGGTATTGCAGGCGATCACCACCAGATCGATGGCGTGCTCGGCCACCATGTGGCTGACCAGTCCGGTACAAGCCTCGATGAGGGCCGCCTCACTCAGCTCGCCATAGGGAAAGTGGGCATTATCGAAACTGTAGAAATAGTTGTGCTCCGGCAGAGCGCGACGGATCTCCCCATAGACAGTCAGACCGCCCATACCGGAGTCGAACACGAGAATATTGGCCACCTGAGCTCCCCCTTGAATGCGAGGCCGCGATCATACTCCCGCCCGGCGCCAATAGAAAAGGCCCTGCCAATGGCAGGGCCCCTGATTTTTCAGAATCCAGACAAGGGGATCAGAGTGCGTAGTCCACCGTCACATAGTAGGCACGCTCGTCAGCCGGGTAACCCACCGAGGTCTGGTACTCCTTGTCCAGCAGGTTGCTGATCTTGCCGGAGACCTTCCAGGACGGTGCAACCTGATAGCCCACCGCCAGGTTCCACACGCTGTAACCGCCCAGCTGGGTGGTATTGGCCGCGTCACCATAACGCTCACCCTGGTAGATCCAGCTCAGGGAGCCATCGAACTGCTGCCACTGCGCCTGGCTCACCCACTTGGCACCCTTGCTGGAGATCAGCTGCAACTGCTTGTCGGTGGCCTTGTCCTTGGGATCCTTGTATTCGGCGGAAACGCGATGGCTCAGCCAGCCGGTCTCGAACTCCCCTTCCAGTTCAACCCCTTCAATCCGCGCCTTGCCGACGTTTTGCGGCGTCCACATGCCCTGGCTGTCCGGTGCCCACTGGATCATCTGCTCGAAGTCGTTGCGATAACCGGTCAAGCGCCACTCCACACCAGCGGTCTGTCCGTCCAGCATCAACTCGTGGCTTTTCGACTCTTCCGGCTTCAGATCAGGATTGCCGGACCCCGGGTAGTAGAGATCGTTGAAGGAGGGGGCACGGAAACCGGTGCCGTAGCGGGCACTGAGGCGATAATCCTCAACGAAGCGCCAGCCAGCGCCGGTTTGCCAGGTGTTGTGACGTCCGAACTGCTCGTTGTCATCGCTGCGACCGCTCAGCTCGGCCTGCCAGACCTGGTTGTCAAACTGGGCCAGGGCATAGAGCCCGGTGTTGTCACGCTCATCGGCGTCACTCGGGAAGGCGACGCCAGAGGAGCGGGAACTATCGTCCAGCATGTCGCGCTGCCAGTCGGCGCCGCCCCCCAGGGTCCAGCTCTCGTCCAGTTTGACACTGTTGACCCAGTTCAGGGTGTATTGACGGGTATAGAGTCGATCAGCGGACTGATCGCGGCCGCTGGTATCCGGGTAGTCGTAGGCATCCTGTTTGGAGAAGGCGCCGCGCAGTTCGCTCAGGTAGCGCTCGTCATGATAGCGGGAGCCGAGCTGGTAGCTCTGGTTCTCGGTCCAGGTCTCGTTGCGTTGATGAAACGCCGGGCCCCAGGCGGAAGCGGCAGAGGATCTGTCGTACTGGGCAATGTTGCGGAACCAGCGGGTCGTACCGAACAGATCCCAGTTGCTGGCCAGCGCCTGCTGATAATCCACCATGGCGTTGTAGCCCCGGTGGCCATGCTTGTCGCCATCGTTCACCCCGACGATGGGATGCACGTTGTAGCCGGTCTCGTCATCGAAACCACCAGCGACCTTGATCTGACCCGCATCACCCACCTGGCTGGCGCTGCTGAAGGCGGCCTGACGCTGCTTGTGGGAGCCCGCACCCAAGTTGAACTTGTGTTGATTGGTCCCCTGATCCGGGCGAGTGATGATATTGATGACCCCACCGATGGCATCGGATCCATAAATGGTGGCGCGCGCACCGCGGATATATTCGATCCGCTCCACCTGGTTGAGGGGCAGGTTGTTGAGCTCGGTCATCCCGGCGGTCAGAGAGGCGCTGCGCACCCCATCCACCAGCACCAGGGTCTGGGAAGAGGTGCCACCACGTACCCGCAGCGAGCTGAGCTGGCCGCGGCCGCCGTTGCTGACCACTTCCACGCCGGGCAGGGTCTTGACCACGTCGGTCACGGTCTGGGCTTGCAGGCGATCGATCTCGTCACGGGTCACCACGTTGACGGGAGCCAGCACACTGGAGGCAGGCTGGGCGACACGGGTAGCGGTCACCACCATGGTGGGATTGACGGGGATGGTCAGTTGTTGGGCAAAGGCCGCCGTTGGCAACAGGGCAGCCGCCAATAATGTCTTGGACATGAGAGATCCTTAAGTTCGCGTAAGCATCTACTTCGTGGCCGGTTTCTCTCGGCCCGAAATACGAACTTTGGCAGGTCTTCGGGCTTGGGGGCTGATGGCCTACGGCGACGGCTTCCCACCTGACGGCAGTGCCCTGATGTCGCTTCGTTCCCCCTTACCGCTGCGCGCCAGCTCCGGATTCTCACCGGATTCCCTTTTAAGCGTGATGCGCCAAAGCGGGGGGATTATAGGCAGAGCCGTCTTGGATGTATAGCCATCTGGATTTCTAATGTCGTTTTTACCCAAAGTCGGTGCCAAGTGGCGCAGATCCTCGCCCCCTCTCGTACCTTGAGGCTCGTTGACCGTCATTCGAGCGGGTCAAACACAAGAAATGTTGAGCCAGATCCCACGGCTTTTTGGTAACATGCGGCAAACGTTTGACATCCGAGGAAGCCGTAATGACGACCCCCCCTATGATCGGCCTGGTAATGGGCTCCGACTCTGACTGGCCCGTGATGCAGGCCGCCGCCCGCATCCTCAAGGAGCACGGCGTACCCTATGAAGCGCGCGTCGTATCCGCCCATCGCACCCCGGATCTCCTGTTTGAATATGCCGCCAGTGCGCGCGATCGCGGTCTGCGCGCCATCATCGCCGGCGCCGGCGGCGCAGCCCACCTGCCGGGCATGCTGGCCGCCAAGACCACGATCCCGGTGCTGGGCGTGCCCATCCCCACCCGCCAGCTCAAGGGGATGGATTCCCTGCTCTCCATCGTGCAGATGCCCAAGGGCGTACCGGTCGCCACCTTCGCCATCGGCGAGGCGGGTGCCGCCAATGCCGGTCTGTTCGCCGTGTCCCTGCTCTCTGTCGCCCAGGATGGCGACGCTCCCCGTTATCACCAGCAGCTCGATGGCTTCCGCGCCAAGGAGCGCGACCGGGTGCTGGCGCTCACCCTGGAGGAGCCGGCATGATACTGCCCCCCGCCACTTTGGGTATGCTCGGTGGCGGCCAGCTCGGCCGCTACTTCGTGATGTCTGCCCACCGTCTCGGCTACAAGGTGATCGTGCTGGACCCGGACCCCATCAGCATCGCCGGTGCAGCCGCCGACGAGCAGATCGTGGCCGCCTATGACGATACCGATGCCCTGCGCGATCTGGCCAGCCGCTGCGACGCTATCACCTGCGAGTTCGAAAACGTGCCCGCAGCCTCCCTGGCCCTGCTGGAGCAGTACAAGCCGGTGCGCCCGGCCGCGAGCGCAGTACGTGTCTGTCAGGATCGCCGGGAAGAGAAAGCCTTCCTGACCCGCGCCGGCGTACCGGTCGCCCCGAACCTGACCCTGCTGCCCGGCGAGCCGCTGCCCGCTCTGCCAAGCGACCTCTTCCCCGCCATCCTCAAGACCGCCCGCGAGGGCTACGATGGCAAGGGGCAGTGGACTATCCACAATGCGGGCGAATTGCCAGCGGCCCTGGCCGCCAGCGGCGTCCCTTGCGTGCTGGAAAAACGCCTGCCGCTGGAGGGGGAGTTTGCCCTCACCCTGGCCCGCAGTCCGAGCGGTGCCATCAGTGCCCTGCCCCTGGTGCAGAACTGGCACAGCGGCGGCATCCTGGATCAGACCCGCTCCCCGGCCAATGTGCCCGCCCTGGAGCGCGAAGCCCAGCGCATCGCCGAGCACATCATCGCCGCCCTCGACTATGTGGGCGTGCTGACGGTGGAGTTCTTCCTGGTCGGCGGTGAGCTGCTGGTCAACGAGATGGCCCCCCGGCCCCACAATTCGGGTCATCCCAGCATCGACAACGCCGGTTGCAGCCAGTTCGAGTTGCAGGTGCGCGCCCTGTGCGATCTGCCGTTGCCGGCACAGGCTGAGGTTCAGCCCGCCATCCTGCTCAATCTGCTCGGGGATCTGTGGCAAGACGGCACGCCGGACTGGGCTAGCGCCCTGGCCCTGCCCGGGGTGCACCTTCACCTCTATGGCAAGGGCGAAGCCCGCCCCGGCCGCAAGATGGGCCACGTCACCGTCACTGGCCGCGACTGGCCGGCGGTCGAGGCCACCGCGCACCAGCTGCGCGCCCTGCTGGGTCTGCCCCCACGCTGAGTCCACCCATTGACATGCAAAGACCCGGGCCAAGGCCCGGGTCTTTTTTTATGACTTGAGAAGCGAGAGGGATCAGGCCCTGTCGACAGCCGCAACAGGAGCCGGCAGGCGGATGGTGAGGGAGAGCACCAGCGCCACCACCAGCAACACCAGAATGAGGTTGAAGGTCGCCATGAAGCCGCCGAACAGGGAGGCCACGATGGAGCCGATGATGCTGCCCAGACCAAAGCCCAGATAGATGACGCCGTAGTTCTTGGTCAGGTTGTTGAGGCCGAAGAAGTCGCTCACCAGCGAGGGGTAGACGGTGATGGTACCGCCGAAGCTGAACGCTACACAGGCCACTGCCACGAAGAACAAGTTGGCATTGAGCGGCACGAACAGCAGCAGCGCCATGCCCGCCAGGGTAATCAACTGGGCGATGGTGATGACCCGGATACGGGACATCTTGTCGGAGAGGATGCCCAGCACCAGCCGGCCACCCAGGTTGGCCATGGCGATGATGGCGACGGCGTTGGCGGCGACCACGGCCGGCAGGCCCACCATCTTCTCGCCGATGTCCTTGGCCACGCCGATGACGTAGAGACCGCTCATGCAGGCGGTGAGGAACATCAGCGCCAGCATCCAGTACTGGGGCTTGCGCATCGCCTCGGCCAGGGTGAAGTCACGGCTCTCGCTCTGCTGCACGGCGGCCACCTGCTTGGGCGCATCCTTCATCAGCATGCCGCCCACCAGCACCATGGACATGGCGATCAGCCCCCACAGCTGGAAGGTGGTCTCAAGGCCGTTGCTGGAGAGCAGCAGCAGGTTGATGTACTTGAAGCCCAGGCTGCCGAGGCCATAAGCACCGATGGAGCAGGCGGAGATGAGCCCCTTGCGCTCCGGGAACCACTTCACGCAGTTGGAGAGGGTCATCAGGTAACCGGTACCGTCGGCAAAACCGACCAGGATGCCGGCGCAGAGGTAGAGCATCGCCAGGTTGCTGGCATGAGCGGTGAGGAAGAAGCCGATGCCGAGCAGCACGCCAGCGCCCAGGGTGACGTTGCGCACCCCGAACCGCTCCTGCAGCTTGCCCGCCAGGGAGGAGGCCACCGCCAGGGAGAGGCTGAGCAGGCCAAAGGCGAAGGCGACCTGGCTCACCGGCTCGTCCAGCTTGTCGGAGAGCTGGGCGTTGAACAGGCTCCAGGTGTACACGGATCCCAGCGCGAACTGGGTGATGATGGTCCCCAACAGGGTGAGGTAGCGGGTGCGATTCAGATCGATGGTCATGATGCGTCTCGAGGAATGGCCTTAAGGAAACTGGGGCCACTATAGGCAAGACGCCGCTCCCGCCGACCGATTAAGGCATGAAATGCAGATCGGCGGGAATGAATGACAATCAGAGCCGCATCAGCTGACGGAATGCCTTGATGTTGCTGCGGCTGACCGGTACCTCGAACGGCAGGTCATGGAGCCGGATGAGATAGGTGCTGTTGAACCAGGGCACTATCTCGCGGATCTTGTTGATGTTGACGCAGTAGGAGCGGTGGCAACGAAAGAACCCCTCGGCAGGCAACCGACTGACAAACTCGCTGAGGGTCATGGTCATCACGTAGCGATCGGTACGGGTGTAGACATGGGTCAGCTTCTCGTCGGCTTCCGCGTAGTAGATCTGCTCGCAGGGGGTGACGATGATGCGCTCCCCCTTCACCAGATTGACGGTGCGGTTCTGTGGCGTCCCGGACTCCGCACCCTGGGGCTGGGACTTGCCCGCCAGTTCGAGCTTCTGCAGCAGATTGATGAGGCGCGGCTCGTTGTAGGGCTTGAGGATGTAGTCGAATGCCTCCAGCTCGAACGCCTCCACCGCAAACTCCTTGTAGGCGGTGACGAAGACGATGTGGGGCGGATGGCTGGACTTGTGCAGGTTCTTGGCCAGCAGCAGGCCGTCGATGGCGGGGATCTGGATATCCAGAAACACCACGTCCACCTCGTGATCCTGCAGATACTTGAACGCCTCCAGCCCGTCCTCGAAGCTCGCCACTATCTCGATGTTGCTGTGCTGCCCCACCAGAAAAGCCAGCTCCTCGCGGGCCAGATACTCATCTTCCACAATGATCGCTTTCAGCATGATATTGCCCCCATAAGGAGCACAGGAGAGGCCAGCTCCTCCCGTGTCAAACATTCGTCTTCCACTATGATGGCTTTCAGCATGGCATTGCCTCCTGATCAGGCAGATAGAAACAGACTTCGGTCCCCGGCTCCAGCCGCTTGAGGTGCAGGCCGTCGCCATAGAGCAGCTTGACCCGCTGATGCACGTTCATCAGACCGATGCTGCGGCTCTCCACCCGACCGGCGGCGACCCCGTCGATCACCGCCTGGCTGATGCCGTAGCCGGTGTCGCGCACCGCGACCCGGATGCCGCCCGCCAGCTGCTTCACCTCGATGGTGACCCGACCCGGCGCACTGCGGGGCTGGATGCCGTGCAGGATGGCGTTTTCCACCAACGGCTGCAACAGCAGGCTCGGCACCTGGATATGCACGTCGTCCACCTCGAACACCACCTCCAGCTTGTCGCCGAAGCGGGCCTGCTCGATGGCCACGTAGTCGCGCACCTGCTGCAGCTCCTCCTGGATGTCGATGAGGGTGTCCCCCTTGTTGAGGTTGTAGCGCAGGTAGTCGGCGAGGTTCGCGATCAGCTGGCGTGCCTGCTGGGGACGGATGCGGATCAGCGACGAGATGGCATTGAGGGCGTTGAACAGGAAGTGGGGGTTGATCTTGCTCTGCAGCGCGGTGAACTCCGCCTTGCGGGTCATCTCCTTGAGCTGCTCGATACGCGACACCTCCATCTGGGTGGAGATGAGCTGGGAGAGACCCACCGCCATCTCCTTGAGGGAGCTGGTGATGCTGTGGGTGCGGCGATAATAGATCTTGAGGGTGCCGCTGACGGCGCCGTTTTCCCGCAGCGGAATAATGATGACCGAGTGAAAATCGGAGAGGTGATACTGGCGCAGATCGTTGTTGATGATGATCTGGTCCAGCAGCACCGCTCTGTGGGTCATGTCGCTGATGGCGTGATGCTCGTCCAGCTCGTAGTAATCCTTGCCCACCCCCACATAGGCCAGCACGTCGCGGGTATCGGTGATGGCCACCGCATCGGCGCTGATCTCGCTGCGAATGATGCCGCACACCTGGCTCAGGGAGTGGCGATCGATGTTCTGGAAAAACGGCAACGTCTTGTTGGCGATGTCGAGCGCCAGCTTGGCCTGCTTGGCGGCAATCAGCTCCTTCTCGTCATCCAGATCCTGCACCAGCTTGATGATGAGCCCGATACAGAGCGCACCGGCGATCATCGGGTAGGCAATATGACTGACTATCTCCACACCTACCGCATGGGGCTCGGTCAGTTGCCAGATAAGCAGCATGGTCAGCCCCTCGCAGGCCATCCCCGCCAGGATGCCATAGAGCCAGAGCCGCGACTTGCGACAGCGCAGGTGCAGCCAGGTGGCCAGCAGGCCGGCGATGATGCTGGCGATGAGACAGGGAATGGAGGTGTGGCCATCCATGTCGATGAGATAGCGGTGCAGCCCCGAGATGACCCCGGCCGGAATGCCGACCCAGGGGCCGAACAGGATGCCGCCCGAGATGATGGCGATGATCCGCACATTGATGAGGGCCCCCTCCACCGGAATGCCGGTGTAGGTGCTGAACACCGCGAACAGACAGAAGATGGCCGCCACCAGCACCAGCTCGGCCGGGGTGTGGTCACGCTTCTGGAACAATCGCTGAAACGGCCGGGTGCGGGTGAGAAGAAAGAGCGTCATCAGCATCAGCGCCGCCCGCTCAAACACCGCCAACAACATCATCTGATTTTCGAGCATGGCTCTCCTCCGTCAATGGCATGGCGCCAGGGGGCGGATCATACCCCTTATCTGCCGCCGACTCATGGGCGAATCCGGGGAGAGCGGTTCAGCTTTCGGGGAAAGCGCCGATAAGAGGAGGCCCTCGCCAAGGAGGGCCCAGTCCGACAAAGGAGATAACTATGTTTCAAAAAAGCATGGTGCTGGCAGTGATGATCGGTTGCAGCAGTGCCGCCGTTCACGCCAATACGCAGGTGAGCCAGCTGAACTGGCAGGCCACCGCCAGCAAAGAGACCAACATGGAAGTAGCGCTTACCCACCCAGGCCTCCAGGCCATCAATTCGGATCCGGCACAGGCTCCCGTCCAGATCCTGGCAGCAGACCTGAGCCACCCGGATTTCAACACCACCTATCGTTTGCAAGCCCGCGCACTCTACGGCTCCCTGCCACAGCAGGATGATCTCCGGATCACGCTGGCGCTCAACGGACAACCCCTCGAAGCAAGCCGCGCCCTCCCCCTGGCCCAGGCGACCCGCTATTACCTCAGCTATCAGGCCCCGTCAGCCAGACCGGACCAGGTGGGCGAAGCCGCCTATGAGTTGATGGTGTACTGGCTGGGCTGACCACAGGAGCCGAAGGCATGTTCCCATGCCTTCATTCCTCCCCTTCCATCACCTGCAGTTGGGTCGCCGCCAGCCGAACGACCTCGTACTCTTGCTGCAAACGGGCCAGCGCCTCGGGCAGCCTGGCCTGATCGAGCTCCCAGGATTCTATTTCGCTGCAGGTCGCCACCAGTTTCAGAGTGCCCATGATCCTGGCGCCCCCTTTCAGGCGATGTATGCGGTCGATGAACTGGCCGACATGCCCCTCCTCCGCGGCCCGTTGCAATCCCGCGATATCGTCGTCACTGGCCCGCACGAACTCGGCCAGCAGAGGCACCATCAGGGTCGACTGGTGTGCGGTCAGCGGCCCCAGATACCGCCGGATCTCCTCCATGCAGACGACCATGTCACTCTGCTCTTCCCGCTGCATGTGCCGACGCAGGCAGTGATCGAGCGCCTCCAGTCCGACGGGCTTGAACAGACAGTCATCCATCCCTGCCGCCTGCCCTTCATTGATCTGCTCCTGCCGCGCATCGGCCGTCAGCCCGAGGATCACGGTGCGTCGCCAGCCGTGCAGCCGCTCCAGCTCCCGGCATTGGCGAACCAGCTCGAAGCCGTTCATGCCGGGCATGTTGAAGTCGGTCATGATGACATCCACCCTGGCTTCGATCAGCAGCCGCAGCGCCTCTTCTCCCGACTCGACGGCCGTGGCGTCATGACCCAGATAAGCCAGTTGCTGGCTGACCAGCAACCGGTTGGCTGGATGATCGTCCACGACCATGATCTTCAGTCGCCGCACCGGCTCCACCGCCGGCTCCTGTGCAGGCGTGGCGGGCATCGCCACGGCATCGGCCACCGGCAGCTTGATCTCGATACTGACCCGGGTCCCCTGCCCGGGCGCACTCTCCAGTTGCAGGGAGCCGCCCATCGTCTCGCACAGGGAGCGGGAGATCATCAGACCCAGCCCAGTACCCGACTGCTGGATTTTCTCGGGTTGGCTGGCCTGGCTGAAGGGCTCGAACAGCCTGGCCTGCTCGGCCTGATCAATGCCGATGCCGGTATCCAGAATGGTGAGCTGCACGGTACACCAGCCATCGCTGACCCGGGAGGCCAGCGTCACCGTGACCGACCCACGCTCGGTGTACTTGATGGCGTTGCTGATCAGGTTGGAGACGATCTGCTTGTAACAAAGACCATCGATCTGCACCCAGGAAGGATTGCCCGTGACGAGATCCAGCCGCAGATTTTTCTGCCTCGCCAGCGCGGTAAAGACGGTAACGACCGATGCTGTCAGGGTCACGATGTCATGGGGTTCGGGGGCAAGTTCGAACCGGCCAGACTCGATCTTGGAAATATCCAGGATGTCGCCGATGAGGCTCAGCAGATCGCTGGCCGAGCCATGGGCAATGGCGAGGGAGGCCTGATCCTCCTCGTGCAGCCGACCCCGCTTGAGCGCCAGTTCCAGCAAGCCGATGATGGCATTCATGGGGGTACGGATCTCGTGGCTCATGGTCGCGAGGAAGGTGCTCTTGGCACGGTTTGCCTCCTGGGCCTCCTGGCTGGCCACCGCCAGCTCATCGAGCAGGCGTACCCGTTCGCTGACGTCGATCCAGCCTCCCACGCCCCCCTGCACATTGCCGTCCAGATCGTAGTAAGGCTGAACCCAGTGATAGACGTCGACCCCGCCCGTCGGCAGGACCAGACGGTGATCCCCCTCCTGGGCACGGCGGCTGTCACAGGAAAGCACCAGATCCCCGTGCAGGGGAGCAAGAAAAGGCCAGCGCGTGCGCGCGTCGTCCAGGCCCGTGCCGAGCAGGCTGACCTTGGGCTCGCCAAGGAAGCTGGCATAGCTGCTGTTGCACAGTACCAGGATCCCGTTCAGATCCCGCGCATAGATGGGGTGAGGTGTCCCGTCCACCAGATCGGCGATGAACTTGAGCTGGGTGCTCAGCGCCCCCTCCACCAGTCGCCGCTCGCGGATCTGCTTGCGCAGGGACAGCCCCCACAGGCCAACCCAGAGGGTCAGCAGCAGGATCAAGGCGATAAAGACCCCGAACTCCTGAATCAACTCCTGCCAGGTGATGGCTTCCTGCTGGGGGCTCACTCGCCAGCGGTTGGAGAGCCCCTCCAGCTCATCCGGCGGAATGATGGCAATCACCTTGTCCAGAATGTCCCGCAGTACGGGATGCGCGGGGGTGACCGCCAACGCGGCACCGATGGGGATGGAATCGAACAGCTCCCCCGTAATGATCAGGCTGTCGGGGAATTTGCTGTTCACGTAGTACTTGGCCACCCGCAGCGGCAGTATGGTCACATCGCACACATCCATCGCCACACAGCGCATGGCATCTTCAATCGTATCGAACTGCCGCGACGTCAGCTTGCCGTATTCCGCCTCGATGGCCTGGGTCGAGATAAAGCCTCTGACCATGGCCACGGTGCCGGTCTTGAGCAGCGATGCAGGGGGGACCTCCCGGTGGCGCAGCCCCACCACATAGGAGAGGGGATCGAGGACAAAGGCCCGGCTGAACAGATAGCGGTTCCTGCGCTCGGCAGAAGGGCTCAACACCCCCGCATCCACCTGGCCGCTATCCAGCAACTGGGTCATCTGCTCCGGCGTCTTGGCAGGCACCACCTCGAGCTCCACCCCCAGCTTGGCTCGCATGACCTGCAGCAGATCGGCGACCACGCCGTGCATGGTACCGGTGACGTCATAGAAACTGAGGGGCGGGATGCCGCTGTTCACCGCAATCCGGATCTTCTCCCGTTTGCTCAGCCATTCCCATTGCTCGCGGCTCAGGTCGATTCTGCTGGCACCGATGGAGAGGCCCCCCCCATTCCAGCGCTTGGCCACTTCCGCCCGCTTGCCCTCGAGGATCTCCCCCAGCGCGATATCCATGATCCTCTTGAGTCGCCGCTCCTTGGGATTGAGGGCAAAGGCAAAACCGGCGGTATCGATATAGAGCGGCTTCAATAATTGAATGCTGCTCTGATAGAACTTGTTGACGATGAAATTGCCGGAGATCATGTCCACCATGACGGCATCAACCTGACCATATGCCACCGCGGACAATGCACTATAGCGGGATGGGTATATTTTAATTTTGTAGTCCGACAGATAGCGCATGATGTCCATGAACGGCAAATAATACTCCGGCACGGCTACTGTTCTTATTTCTCGCTCTTTGACCTGAATGTTTTTATAGATGGCAGGGTCGTCAGCAATATATTTGTCAGTCAGCAGAAGATGCTGTTCCCGCTCATAGGAATTGGAGGTACTCAGCAGATCGATCTCCCCCCGCTGGAGCGCTTCAATGGCAGCCGCCCTGGAGGGATATCCCTTCACCAGGATCTCGATGTGCAGCAGATGGGTCAACATGCCGACGATGTCGGCCGTCACCCCTTCATAGGCATTCGCCCTCAGGGTGATGTCCATAGGCGGGTTGTCAGGTCTGGGCACTCCCAGGATCAGCCGCTCGCGCTCCTGCAACCAGCGCCACTCCTCCCCATGCAGCGGCAAGGGGCTGGCATCGAGGTATTCCCCGCCATCCCGCGAATAGACTTGCAGCAGGGGCTCTTCCGGTTCCTGGGCCGCCAGCGGCCACACCCAGACCAGCGCCAGCAGAAGCAACAGCAATTTCGCCCTGTTCACAGCAGTTTCTGCCGTCTGGCCAGACTGATCAGATCAACGATGTTGGTGATGTTGAGTTTCTTCATCAACCGGGTCTTGTAGGTACTGACGGTTTTCTCGCTCAACAGCATGCTTTGGGCAATCTGCTTGTTGGCATGACCCTGACAAATCTGCAGCAGCACGCTCATCTCGCGGGAAGAGAGGGTCGACAGCAGATCTTCCCGATCGACCGTATGGGCATGCCTGGCGCCGGCGATGACGTCACGGGGGTAATAGAGTTGCCGCTTCTCTATTTTTGCGATCGCATCCTTCAGCAAATACAAATCATCCAGCTTGGACAAGAATCCCTCGGCGCCAGCTTGCAGGCACCGCACCATAATATGATGAGTGGACTGTGCAGACAGCACCAGAATCTTGGCGCCAATATCCAGCATCTTGATTCTCTTTATCACTTCGATGCCATCAAGCTGAGGTATTCCAATATCAAGAATGACAATATCTGGATGGGTGTTCCTGGCCATGGCGATAGCATCGACACCATTATCAACCTCGCCTAGCACATGATGTTCTTCCTGTTTCAACAACATGTTAACGGCCATTCTTATTGCTGGATGATCATCAACTATCAATACCTTCGCCATATATAGATCCGTTATTCAGCCCTGTCCGACGAGCATATTAACTACAAATCAAGCAACGACACCATACAGCTTGCTCTTGTTTTCAATATGTTAAATAAATATAAAAATGGCATTCTCAAGTTAATCACCATTATAGCTTCATTTATTTTTTATATATTTATCAATATATTGCATTTTATTTGCCTCGTATGGAGCCTGGTGGTGGCCGGGTCCCCTCCCTCGTTGATGTCCCCTCCTTCCCGGTTTTTCCTGTGCTCTTCCTCCCGCAATAAAAGACCTAAAAAACATATAAATCAAATACATGAGACACAACAACCCACTGAAAGGAAAGGGAAAGCAATTATTTTATAAAGTTTGCGCCCCATCATCCTTTGAGATTTTTCCTACGCACCATTCGGTCGATCAAAACAGATCCGATCGTTATCTTAGTCGACGAAAAAACAAGCTGGTCCGAGGAGAAACATATTCCAGGTCCGGCTGCCACGACTGGTCGAATCGTCGCCAACGTGGCAAGGCATGCCCCTGACGGGCAATGAACCAACCGGGTGGTCAATACCATCCAGAAGATATGTAGGAAATATCGTAATGAAGAAGACTCTGATTGCTCTGTCCGTGGCTACCCTGGGCTTTGCCGCCACCGCTCAAGCCGCCGTAGAAGCGTCTGCCGTCGCGACCTGGCAGGCCACTGCCAAGAAAGACACCACTTCCGAGCTGGTGGTCACCCCGCTCTCCAGCCTCTCCTTCCAATATGCCGAAGGGATCAAGGGGTTCAACACCGTCAACGGCCTGTTCGATGTCGCCATCAAGGGTGATGCCAGCGCGACCGACTTCACCCTGAAGGCGAAGAAGCTGAACGGCACCCTGAATCACCTGGGTGGCGACTCCACCGTCGATGTGGGCGTGCTGTGGGGCGGCGCACCGGTCAGCACAACCGCCTACACCACCCTGATCGACACCGCTGCCGGCATCACGGGGGGGAATCTGTCTCCTCTTGCCAACGGCTTCAAGAACGATGCCGAACGCGTCACAGCGCAGGGTTCCTTCACTTTCAACATTGAAAGTGCCACTGCCAGCGGCACCCCCACCACCTTTGACGCCCTGCCGGACGGCCTGTGGAGCGGTGAAGTCAACGTCGAGTTCGTAGCGAACTGGAGCTAACTCATCCACCGCTTACCATTGAGGGCCCTGCGGGGCCCTTTGTTCTCTTAGGGGCACATCATGAACCTGAAAATTGCAGCGATATGGCTGCTGCTCATTCCCGGTATCAGCCAGGCAATCAATGTCGGCGCCGTCACCACCTTCATCGATGCAGGCAGCCAGGAGGTCGCCAAACAGATTGAAAATGGCAGTAACCAGGCCAGATTGGTCACGATCAGCGTGACACGCATCACCTCACCGGAAGAGGGAGGGCAGGAGATCCCCATGGAAGTCAGCGGCGAGCTGATGTTGTCACCCAGTAGGCTGATGCTGCCCGCCAATGCCAAAAACAACGTCAGGTTCTTTTACAAGGGTCCGCAGGATGACAAGGAGCGTTACTACCGCATCCGCTGGCTGGACACGGCGCTCTCCGTCGACGATCAGCGCAACGAACGCCGTCAGGCGGTTGCCACCACGTCAGCACAGATAGGCACCATTCTGGTGGTAACACCACGCCAGCACCGGTTCGCCTATGACCTGAAGGACGACACGCTCACCAACCAGGGCAATGCCTCCTATCGCACGGTAGCGTATGGCCCCTGCCTGAAAGGCGAGGAGCTGTGCAAGGAAACCTACTACGACCTGCCGGGCAAGCAACGCCGGTTCAAGCAGGTCAATATGCGTGATCCAAAGAGCCACCTGGGACTCTGGCTGGGTCAGGAATTCGTCGTCATCAAGTAACCCCCTATCACGGTGCCGCCCCACCCTCTTGCAGGGTGACGGCTCTCGATCTCCACACCCGGAACCATGGTGCTCGATATGTTGAAAAAAGCCTGGCTGTTGCCGCTCTCCTGGCTGATTGCGATGTCAGCCTCGGCCAGCACTGCTGCCCCTCTCAAAATTGCCAACGTCATCATTCCTGCCAGTTTTGCCAAGGCGCTGGAAGAGGGGCTGGCGGTACCGGTACGCCTGCGATACACGGATGAGGACAACAGGATCGACACCCTGACCGACGACACCATCGGCAATGCCACCCTGCTGCTGCAAGACGGCAAGCTGCACTTGTTGCACCTTGATTTCAGTGCCGGCCAGCAGCAAGGCGTGCTGAACGATGCCCTTACCACTCTGCTCTCCAGCAAGCAAAGACGCACCTTTTCTGCCGATGGCGCCTTGCAGATCGATGCCGATGCCAGCATGCAGCTGGACCTCGTCGCCATGCTGCTCACCATCCGGGTGTCACGGGATGCCTTTGGCCAGGCGAGGCAATCTGACAACCGTGTCGCACTGACCCCGACGGTGGACACCCTGACGGGCGTACAGCGCTACAACCTGGGTTACTCCTTCATCAATACCCCCCAGAGCGGGCACCAGGACTCCAATTTCCTGCAGCTGGAGAGTACCGTCGGGCTGGGCGCGCACCATGTCGCCGTGGATGCATCCCTTTACAACCTGGGTGAGCCGGAGCAGAGCGGCGATATCTACCGCGCCATGTACGAACGGGATCTCGATGATCGCCGCATCGCAGCAGGCATGGTCTCGACATGGGACCTGCAGACACTGGGGGTGGTGACGGGCCTGACCACGGGTCGCCTCTACGGCGCATCCTATGGCAACCAGGCGCAATCTCGAAAACAGACCACCAACGAATCGACCACTCCGGTGCAAGTCTTCATGCCCGCCAACGGCGAGGCCAGGGTCTATCGGGATGAACGCCTGATAGGCCTGCAAAACCTGGCGATCGGCAACCAGCACATCGACACCTCCGCGTTCCCCAACGGGGTCTACAACGTCACGGTCGAAGTCTATGTCGACGGCCGCCTGACCAGCACGACCACCCAGCGAGTCACCAAGCTGGGCGGCAATCAGGGCTTTACCCGGGAGTGGGGATGGCAATGGTGGGGAGGCATGATGGAGAACAGCCAGCACAGCGGCGATTCCCCCCTGCTCGGTCTGTCGCTGGCACGCTCGCTGGATACCCTTGATCTGGCGACGACCACCTATGCTTTCAGGGATGCGGCAGTCGGCGAGGCACGCGCAAGCTGGCAGGTCACGGATCGCCTCGGCACCCAGTTGCAAAGCATGCTGTCCACCGATCACTCCTGGCGGCTGGCGTCCAGCCTTTCCTTGCAAGCCCATGACAATGCCTCCCTGTGGGTCAGCCAGGAAAAACTGTATGCAGGCGATGCCCTGGGAGTGAGTGCAACCGAGCTCTACTCTGCCGGCATCACGATCAATCTGGGTGGCTGGGCCAGCGGCATGGGCCAGCTGACCTTCAACACCACGCACGACCGTCAGATGAACAGCGATCGCAGTTATGCGGATTACTACCAGCACCTCTATGCGGGCCGATACGGCAACCTCTCCATGCGCGCCAGCCTGCAGAGCGACAGTGGCACACTCAATGGATTCAGCAACAAGAGCATCACCCTGGACTACTCCATCCCGTTCGACAATCTGTTCAGCTTCGGCATGAGCAGCAACGAGCAGGGCCAGACCACGGCCAACCTCAACTATCAGAAGCGCATGGAGGGAGCCATCAATCTGGCCGCGCTGAATGCCTCCCGCATGATGCACGGCAGCGACACACACAATATGGCGCTTTCCGGCACCCTGGGGTTCGAGAACAGGGTCATCGGCGGCACCATGACGCTGGGTCGCGGTCATGGCGGCGACGTGAATGGCAACCTGATTGCACGGGGTGCCCTGATCACCACGGAGAACGACGTGATCGCGTCCAGCCGGAGCACCTCTGGTTCAGGCCTCATCATCAATACCGGCATCCACCGGGAAGGGCAGATGCTCGCCAAGGTGAATGGACAGGACTACCCCCTGCAAGGGGAACAGACCTTCCTGGCGCTCTCGCCTTATCAGGAATACGAGGTGGAACTGCTCAACAGCAAGACGGGCAAGGACAGCTATGACATCAACACCGGCAAGCAGCGCTACACCCTGTTCCCCGGCAACGTCGCCACTCTGGATGCCGGCAGCAGCATCAAGGAGATGGTCACCGTGTTTGGCGTACTAAGGGCAGAAGATGGCTCGCTGCTTGCTAACGCCCGCATTGACAACCACATCGGCACCACGGTGACCAACGAGGTCGGCGAGTTCACCCTGGACGTGGACAAGGCCAACCCCATGCTGACTTTCCGCCGGGGAAGCGACTTCTGTGAAGCCGACCTGGATCTTGCACAACACACGGGCGCGGCCTGGGTCGGCATCGTGACCTGCCAGGGACTGCCCACCTACGCCATGGTGAGAGAGTATTGAACATGAACATCACACACAGATTGCTGCTGGTCATTGCACTTGGCGCCGGCTGGGCACAGCAAGGCAGTGCGGCTGTCACAAAATATAATCTGGCTGATGCCGATCTTCGTCATTTGCTGTTTATTGAAAATCAGGAGGACAACAATTTATTCATTACCCCAACCGATTATCTGGACCCTCGCCTGTCGGGTGGCAATGCCTGGACGTCCGACTCCAGACAGGTCAGCCTGGCATATGCAGACAATGGCTATAACTACACAGTCACCAACGACAATATCGACATGTGGGAAAACGGCCCGATTCGGTATCCTTATATCAATCAGCGTTGCATAAAGAGCTGGTCTGGATGTGACCCGCAAACGGCAGAAGCGGTCAACAAGCCGAGCGTCGTCAATGAAACAGGTTTCTTTGGATTAACGAAGGCGGCAACTGGATATGCTCATGCAAAATTGAGCGCCAGCTTCTTTGATTACCTGCGTACAATGCCGGTTGGAGCCATCCTGAACAGGGAAATGAACCTCTGCAGGACCACCAGAACCTATGATGCAGCCTCGGGTGAGCGTTGCATAGATCAAAGCAGCGGCACCTGGTATGTGAGAAAGGTACAGCACAAGAAAGCGGGTCATCTGCGCTTTATACAGACCAATGCCATCAGTGAAGTGATCGTGGACAGCAATGGAGCCCCCTATGTGTTACCCGGTTCACAAGGCTGCGAGAATTATCGGCTGGGTACCCGTGATGGGATTCTCTGCCGTTTTCTTGACTACGATTTCAGTCAGGATGGTAGCCAGTCATTTTCCGATCCCTATGTATACACCAACATAAGAAATGCAGCTCTGAACAGCGCCATTGCCAGTGCAGATGTGCAAATGAGCGCAAACCTCACCAATTGGGCAAGCAAGGGCGCAGACTACAAGATCGGCTATCTCAATGGGCAATCGTCTATTTATCTGTTTCTCTCCAGTAATTTTTTCAAACAGGTGGTCAGACTCGGGCTTCAGGATCAACTGACAAGAAGTTTGATTAACTTCAACATGCGAAATGTGAAAGCACCGGAAAGTGGGTTTTATGAATTCAGTGGCACCACTGAAATCGTGATAAAACCACGGGACTTCAGCGTATCCATCTTGTCTTCGGAGGGCGTCAGCAATCCTTACAGGGAGGGGCAGGTCGGAAAAGACATTCTGAGCTTCTCATACAATATCTCTGATAGCGGCCCCATCAGTGCCGATATGCTGGAAATTTCTATTTCACAGGACAGGGGGTCGCCTTATCGGGGATATTGCACTTTCTATCCGGCAGGCACCTTCGCACCTGAACAGGCCGTCCCCATCCCTACAAGGCTGGTCTTCGATTCGGTGGCTCATGGAGCGGGTTCACGGCACGCCATTCGCTGCGATCGCACACCGGTGGATATTCGCACCCTCGGAATACAGGACAATCAACCACCACAGGAGTGGAATGATCCCGTCAACGGCCAGGGCATCACCCGGTTTTACAAGCTGGCGCTGGAATTCGACCTGACCGATCCCATGGTGCAGCGCACCATGGGCGACGAGATGTGGGAAGGCGAGGTGGAACAAAGCGGCACCATCACCATCAAGGGGACCTGGCGCTGACCATGGAGTACAACATGCATCGTCTACTTTGGCCCTTGCTGGGCGGCTTGCTGGCCTCACAGGTCGCCGCCCTCGACATCGGCGCCATGACTCTTGCCATGGCGCCAGAGCAGGAGTTCATTACCAGAACCCTGACCAACAACAGTGCTTCACCCAAGCTGTACGACATACAGATGGAAAAAATCAGCGACCCCACGGCCAGAGGCAGGACACTGCCCACCGTCCCCGGTGAGCTGCTGTTTGCCCCCAGGCGCTTCACCCTGCACGCCAGACATGCCCAGAACGTCAAGTTCTACTACAAGGGGCCCGCCGATGACCATGAGCGTTACTACCGCATCACCTTCACCGAATCACCAGCAGCCCAGGTGGATGAAGGCAGCCAGACGCAGCACCGGGGAACCGTCGAGGTGAAACTGGCCCTGCAGTCCATCCTGGTGGTGCGCCCGCGTCAGTCACGTTTTGCATACCAGCTGGACCCGGCACAGAGCGCCATCACCAATACCGGCAACACCTATTTCGAGTTCATGGTGAAACGGGGCTGCCAGCAGGCGGACAGCAAGGCGGACAGCAAGTACCTGCTGCCCGGGGAGACCTACCACAATCCCGGGATCAATCAGCCGGGCAACCAGAAGCTCATCGTCTACCAGTCCCGCTTCATCCCGGTGGGCAAGGATTGCTGGCCAGACTAGGTGCCCGACACCGGACGGTCAGCAATCCCCAGGGTCAGGAGGAGAGCGTCGCCAGCCTGGCCGCAAACCCCATGAAGAAGAGGCCGATAAGGCCG
This sequence comes from Aeromonas sp. s4, assembly GCF_040907855.1. Classification (NCBI taxonomy): domain Bacteria; kingdom Pseudomonadati; phylum Pseudomonadota; class Gammaproteobacteria; order Aeromonadales; family Aeromonadaceae; genus Aeromonas; species Aeromonas sp. s4. The sequence continues at coordinate 21,355 of NZ_JBFOCP010000056.1, forward strand.
TTGCCGAGACGGGCCGCCGTCTGGCGCTGACGGAAAAAGCGGGCCATCAGGGTACCGCCGAAGATCAGCAGGGTCAGGTAGACGAAGCTCATCGCTTCCAGCATGCCAGCCAGCACCAGGTAGGAGATCCAGGTGTGGGCATAGCTGAAGTCGATGAACTGCACGAAGAAAGAGACGTAGAACAGGATCGCCTTGGGATTGGTGAGGCTCAGGGTGAGGGCCTTGGTAAAATAGCGCTCACCGGGATCCATCTCGGACGCCGGTCCCGCCTTTTTGGCGATGAAGTTCGCGTGCAGGATCTTCACCCCCAGATAAAGCAGGTAGATGGCGCCCAGATAGCGCACCAGAGTAAACAGCAATGGGGTAGTGCGAATGAGGGACGCGATCCCCAGATAGGCGCAGAAAATGAGAATGGCATCGCCGACGAAGACGCCGAGAGCGGCGCGATAACCCGGGCCTATGCCGCGCACGGCAGCGGTTCGCAGCACGTAGAGGGAGTTCGGGCCCGGGGCGATGATGATGAAGAAGAGACCGACCAGATAGGTCCAGACGTTGATGACACCCAGGCTTTCGAACATGTTCCCTCCATGGCGGGCGATGGGCCGGATAACGGCGGCAGGCCTTCTATACTAATCCGCCCCGCGCCAAGCACAAGATCTGACCAGCCATCCACACGCCGTCAGCATGAACGGCCTGCGCGCCACGCGAACGCAATCCGGGAGTTCGCCCACTTTGGTTATGTCCAGATACGCCGGGATAGGGCATGGTAGAGGGAGTGATCCCCCAGCCATGGACAAGACCTTGAGTACCGACACCCCGATCACCGCCCCGCCCGCGGTGGACAACCCGACTACCACCGCTTATCCGGTGATCGCCGCCATCAGCTTCTCGCACCTGTTGAACGACATGATGCAGTCAGTACTGCTGGCCATCTATCCCCTCCTGAAGCTGGGGCTCGATCTGTCGTTCACCCAGATAGGTCTCATCACCCTCACCTACCAGTTCACGGCCTCGCTGCTGCAACCCCTGATCGGCCTCTATACCGACCGCAGACCCATGCCCTACTCCCTGCCTCTGGGCATGGGCTTCACGCTGGTGGGGCTGCTCTACCTGTCGCAGGCAGGCAGCTTTGGCGCCGTGCTGTTGTCGGCCATGCTGATCGGCATGGGCTCCTCCGTCTTCCACCCGGAATCCTCCCGGGTCGCCCGCATGGCGGCCGGCAACCAGCCCGGTCTGGCCCAGTCTCTGTTCCAGATCGGCGGCAATCTGGGATCGGCCATCGGCCCCCTGCTCGCGGCGCTCATCATCGTGCCGAAAGGACAGGGCAGTGCGGCCTGGTTCTCGTTGTTCGCACTCATCGGGGTCATCGTGCTCAGCTTCGTCGGCCGCTGGTCCAGCCACCATGCTGCCAGCTTCCATCGGCGGATGAGGGCCCATGCCGGCACCGGCCTGAGCCGCCGCCAGATTGGCTGGTCACTGGCCATCCTCGGTCTGCTGATGTTCTCCAAGTTCTTCTACATGGCCAGCCTGAGCAGCTATTACACCTTCTACCTGATGGACAAGTTCCACCTGTCGCTGGAGAGCGCCCAGCTCTATCTGTTCGCCTTCCTGTTTGCCGTCGCGGCGGGGACCGTGCTCGGCGGGCCGCTCGGCGATCGCATCGGTCGCAAGCGGGTGATCTGGATCTCCATCCTCGGCGTCGCTCCCTTCACCCTGCTGCTGCCCCACGTCGACCTGTTCTGGACCTCGGTGCTGTCGATCGTCATCGGCCTCATCCTGGCGTCGGCGTTCTCCGCCATCCTGGTCTACGCCCAGGATCTGGTACCCGGCAAGGTCGGCACCATTTCCGGCCTCTTCTTCGGCTTCGCCTTCGGCATGGGAGGGATAGGGGCCGCCCTGCTGGGCAAATTGGCCGATGCCACCAGCATCGAAACCGTCTATCAGGTCTGCGCCTATCTGCCCCTTATCGGCCTGCTGACCGCCTTCCTGCCCAATATCAGGAGAGGCTAGAGGCCAAGCGGCAGCCAGCGACCGACCATAAAAAACGCGGCCTGAGCAGGCCGCGTCTGGTTCCATCACTCGGGCCGCCTGACACGGCCCGATCCGCTCGGACTCATCCGCCGAGCCTCTTTGTCAGCAGTACGGCCTCTCCCCCAGCCCGACGACCGAGCCCACTGGAAGTTGTCACCCGAGAGGCCGCTGACGGGACCATTCACAGCAAGGATGCGGCATCCCTCAGCAGTACTGGCCTGCCACCCAGCCCGACGACCAGGCCCACTGGAAGTTGTAACCACCGAGCCAGCCGGTCACATCGACCACTTCGCCGATGAAGTAGAGGCCGGGCACGGTGCGCGCCTCCATGGTCTTGGAGGAGAGCGCGTTGGTATCCACTCCCCCCAGGGTCACTTCGGCGGTGCGATACCCTTCGGTGCCGTTAGGCAGGATCTGCCAATCCCCCAGCAGGGTGGCCACCGCCTCCAGCTCCCGTTCGTTGTACTGGCGCATCGGCTTGCTCACCAGCCATCCCAGCTCCACCAGCTTGTCGACGAAGCGCTTGGGCAGCTCGCGCCCCAGCACGGTTTTCAGCTCTTGGGCAGGATGGGCCTGGGCCCAGGTCTTGAGGGTCTCTGGAATGTCGAGATCCGGCAGCAGGTTGATGTGAATCTTCTCCCCCGCCAGCCAAAAAGAGGAGATCTGCAGGATGGCGGGGCCGGAGAGGCCGCGATGGGTGAACAGCATGGCCTCCTTGAAGCGGGTGCCGTCCTCGGCGGTCACCGCCACCGGCAGGCTGACCCCCGCCAGATCGGCGAAGGCCTCCTTGTCGGCCTGATGCAGGGTAAAGGGCACCAGCCCGGCGCGAGTCGGCAGCACGGTGAGGCCGAACTGCTCCGCCAGCTTGAAGCCGTAAGGGGTGGCACCGAGTTTCGGCATGGAGAGGCCGCCGGTGGCGACCACCAGCGACGAGCAGGCGATCTCCCCCTTGTTGGTGTCGAGCATGAAGCCTTCATCTGTCTTGCTGACGGTGAGGATCTCGGTCTGGAACTGCAGGGTCACGCCAGCCCAGTCGCACTCGGTCAGCAGGATGTCGACGATATCCTTGGCGCTGTCGTCGCAGAAGAGCTGGCCCAGGGTCTTCTCGTGGTAGTTCAGGCCATGCCTGTCCACCAGATCGATGAAATCCTGCTGGGTATAGCGCGCCAGCGCCGATTTGCAGAAGTGGGGGTTGGCCGAAAGGAAGGCATGGGGACCGACCTGATGATTGGTGAAGTTGCAGCGACCGCCGCCACTGATGAGGATCTTGCGGCCCGGCTTCTTGGCGTTGTCGAGCACCAGCACGGAGCGACCCCGGTAGCCAGCCTGGGCCGCACACATCAATCCGGCCGCCCCGGCACCGATCACCACCACATCCACCTGTTTCATCGTCACTCACCCATCAAAAGAAAAACGGCCCCTTTACCTTAAAGGACCGTCATTGTACCCGGCAGACACCAGCACAGCGGTACAAGGACACCTGCAAATAGAAAACGGCCCCTTTACAAGGGGCCGTCATTGTACTGACTGAACACTAAGTGTCCACGACTATCAGACGTTGCCGTCCATGATGCTGGCCGGGGCGCCCTTGGCCAGCTCGGCCAGCTCCTTGTCGATGAAATAGAGGCCCTTGCCATCCTCGCCCACCAGGCTCAGACGGTCGACGATGCTCTTGAACAGCTTCTCCTCTTCGTGCTGCTCGGCCACGTACCACTGCAGGAAGTTGAAGGTGGAGTAATCCTGGGTGGTGAAGGCGACATGGGCCAGACCGTTGATGCACTTGGTGATGTGATACTCGTGCTCCAGGGTGGTGCGGAAGATGTCACCCAGGGACTTGAATTCATGGGGAGGCGCTTCGATGGCCCCCAGCACCGGCATGGCGCCGGTCTCGCTCACGTAGGTGAACAGGCGCTCCATGTGCTGGCGCTCCTCGACCGCATGCTGGCGCAGGAAGGTGGCGGCCCCCTCGAAGCCCTTGTCCTCGCACCAGGCGCTCATCTGCAGGTAGAGGTTGGAGGAATAGAATTCAAGATTAATCTGCTCGTTCAACTTCTCGATCATGGCTTTGGCCAACATGATGATTCTCCACTGTGATTTGCCCACGATTGTCGCCACTGTTGCATCCTGACGCAACCAGAGACAACCGACGCACCCCGCAGTTGCGACGACTTTTCACCTCATCCTCTCCCCCATACGGTTATAGAGAAGCAAAGAAACATGGTGTAGGTGACATCAGCCATTATGATGGCGCCATTGGTCGGGGAAAGGATTCAATGAGATTCATAATGGCACTGGCGCTGCTCTGGATGACCCAGTTGCAGGCAGCTCCCTCCTTGCTGAAAGAGGCTGAATTGCAGGCGGCGCGCGATCCCGTCGGCTATCTGCAGCGCCTCGACGCCAGTCCCCAGCAGGATATGGAACTGTTCTACGCCAGGTCCCTGGCCCAGGCAGCCCTTGGCCGCTATCCACAGGCACAGCGCGACAATGCCCGCGCCCGCGGTCTGGCCAATGCCCAGCAGGAGACCCTTCGCCTGCTCGACTTCCGGTTGCAGCAGATTGCCCTGACCCTGGATGCCGATACGCCGGATCAGGCGCTCGAGCTGCTCACCCAGCTCTGGCCGGCGGTCCGGCATCACCCCAGGCAGGTCTCGGAGTGGCATGCCCTCAACGGGCTCGCCCTCTACCGTACCCAGCAGATGAAAGAGGCGATCCTCGAGCTCAAGACCGCCTATCACCTCAAGCAGAAAGAGCCGGGTTCCATCCTCTCCACCTTGCAGTGCGGCCGTCTGCTGATGACCCTCGGCAATCTCTATGCGGACCTCAATCTCTACCGTGAGGCCGAGACCTATTATCAGGATGCCCTCGGCCAGATGGTGCAGCTCAACGAACCCAACAGCCAGGCCATCATCCGGGCCAACATGGCCAGGCTCTACATCGACATGGGCCAGCCTGCCAGAGCCAGCCAGTTGCTCGATACCCTGCTGGCCACGCCGAGCCTGTCACCCCACTATCGCGCCATCGTCCTCGGCTACCAGGCCATGGTGTTCAACGCACGGGCGGACTGGCACTCAGCCTGGCGCAGCCTGGAGGAGGCACAAGCCATCTATGACAGGCTGGATAGCCCGCAGGCGGCCTCCCGTCTGACCGAGATCAGGGCAAGAACCCTGCTGGGTCGTGGCGAGAAGCAGCTGGCCCTGCAACTGCTGATGGAGCACACCGCCCCTCTCTCCATGGATGGTCGGGCGATGCAGGCCAGGTTACTGGCCGATCTGGGCCGCTACCCCGAGGCCTACGGGGCCATGACCCGCTACATGCAGTACTACAAGCAGCACTTCAACCAGACCCTGAGCCAGCACGCGGCCGCCTTCCAGGTCGAGATGGATCTGGCTCGCAGCGAGGCCAGCAATCGCGCGTTGCAGCAGGAAAACGAGAGCAAGCGCCAGCAACTGCTCTACCAGCAGAGTGCCCGCTACTACCAATTGCTGCTGCTGGTGCTGCTGGCCGTCGCCCTGATCCTGCTCGGGCTCACCACCCGCAGGCTCCACCGCAGCTCGCGCCACCTCTACAAGCTCGCCACCTTCGATCAGCTGACCGGTCTGCCCAACCGGCGCGCCCTGCTGGAGAGACTGGGTCAGCAGTGGCTGCACGAAACGCCCCTGACCCTGCTCATCATCGACATCGATCACTTCAAGCAGATCAACGACAAGCATGGTCACCAGGCGGGGGATCAGGCTATCCGGCAGTTGGCCAGGGAGCTCAAGAGCTGGGCGCCGGACCAGCAGTTGATCGGGCGCTGGGGCGGGGAAGAATTTCTGGTGGCCATGACCCAGGACGGGGCCACCTGCTGGCGGCAGGCGGAGCAGCTGAGAAGCCGGATCGCCTACCTGGCCGCCCCCCACATGACCATCAGCATCGGAGTGGCGGAACGCTCGACGCAGGATGACAGCCTGAGCCAGCTCATCCATCGGGCCGACATGGCCATGTATCAGGCGAAGCGCCAGGGGCGCAACCAGACCGTGCTGGCCCAGTCTCCCAATCTTTCCCCTGAACTGGCCTGCAACGTTGCCTGATGCCCCCTCGTGCGGGTGTCAGGGCGTCAGCTCAGTGAGTGACGCCACGTTCACCGGCGCACCGTAATCCACCCCCGGCAGCTCGAAGCCGTTGAGCTGCATGAACTCCTGGCGCAACCCTGCAAAATCCCCCAGGGCGCGGAAGTTCTCCGGCGTCACCTTGGGCCAGAGTGCCGAGACGGCGGCCTGCACCGCTGGCTCAAGCTCGTGGTCATCCATCCGGATCAGCCGGTTGCCATCGGCGACGACCCCTCTGGGCCCGTACATCTTGTCGGCAAACAGCCGCTGCATCTGCTCAATGCAGCCCTCGTGGACACCACGCTCCTTCATCACCCCCATCAACAGGCCCAGATAGACAGGCAGCACCGGAATAAACACGCTCGCCTTGGTCACCAGCGCCTTGCAGACCGACACCCAGGCATGACCGCCAATCCCGGCAAGTTGCAGGTTGATGGTCTCGGCGGTGGCGTGCAGGTGCTCCTTGGCATAGCCGATGGTGCCGTCCCGATAGAGGGGATAGGTGGACTCGGGGCCGATATAGGAGTAGGCAACGGTCCGGGCGCCGGGGGCCAGGCAATCCGCCTGCTGCAATGTCTGCATCCAGCGCTGCCAATCCTCGCCACCCATCACGCTGACGGTGTCGCGGATCTCCTCCGGGGTGGCTGGCACCAGCGACTGCTGCACCAGGGTGTCCTGTTCCAGATCCAGCCCCCAGCCGCTGAATGGCTGGCCGGTGGTCTTGAGCACGGAGCGCACTTGCGTGCCATCCGGCATCACCCTGACTCCGCTCGCCAGCGAATAGACCACCAGATCCACCTGCCCGAGCTGCTGGCGGATGACGTCGATGGCCTGCTGGCGCATGGTGTCGGAGAAGGCATCCCCGATCAGGTTGACGGCGATGCGACCGGCTTGCTCCGCCGCCTGACGAAACCAGATGTTGTTGTACCAGCCAGCACTGCCGAGCCCCTTGCCGGAGGGACCCCGCTCGAACGAGACGCCCAGGGTATCGGCCCCGGCACCGAAGGTGAGCGCGATCCGGGACGCCAGCCCGAAACCGGACGATGCCCCCAGCACCAGCACCCGTTTCGGCCCGTTGAACGGCCCCGCCGCCCGCACCTGTTCGATCTGTTGCAGCACGGCGGCGCGACAACCCATGGGGTGGCAATTGCGGGCAACACAACCCTGGATCTGGGGATGAATGATCATGAAGGACTCTCCGGTGCATCGGTGGGACATGAGAAACGGCCATGACAGCGTCACCCGGTTGCAGGTGAGGAGCCCTGGCCGTTTTGCCAAGGGAACTGGCTACAGCATAACCAAGGGGGGCGGGATTACCTTGATGTCGGACGGGATATGGGCTGGAAGAGGGCAGAAAAACAAAAGGGAGCGCGAGGCTCCCCAAAGCGGTATTCAGATGCTTTTTGTTGTTTTGTGTTCATTGCGAAGCACGGGCACATCCTATTCCCCCACCTTCCCGGGGGCAATAGCACGCCTGTGACCGGCGTCAAACTCCTGTTCAAAATATGCACTCCCCGGCCACCTGCACCTCTACGCCTTCCGGTTCGGGGTCAGGCAAATCCTGAAACTGTGGCGACGATGCCGTTTTAGTTTCAGCAGACATTGGTATAGTGGACCCAGGATCAGTGAGGAGAACTCCCATGAATGGAACCTATTACAAACACGTACTGGCCGCGATCGACCTGTCGGAAGACAACCGCAAGGTGATCGAGAAGGCGGTCGACCGGGCCCGCTCCAACGGCGCCAAGCTGTCGGTGATCCATGTGGATGTGGACCTCAAGGATCTCTACACCGAAATGATCGACATCGACATCGACAACGTGCAGGACCAGGTGATCGCCGAAGCGAAGGAGAAGCTGGAAGCCTTCCTCGCCTCGGTGGACTACCCCATCGAGAAGAAATTGGTGATCTGCGGCGATCTGAGCGAGCGGGTCAACCAGGCGGTCAAGGACTACCAGATCGACCTGCTGGTGTGCGGCCATCGCCAGAGCTTCTGGAGCCTGCTCACCTCGAGCGCACGCCAGCTGATGAATACCGTGCCCTGCGACATGCTGGTCGTGCCCTTGCAGAAGTGATCGAACAGGCGTAGTGTGATTTGCCATGAATATGACCTCATTCAATCACAACTACTGGTGGTGCTGCTTCTAAACAGGCGGCACTGCTTTTCTATGTAGAATTTCCCAAAGAAAACACCGTGACCGCCGAGAGGCGGTCATTGTTTTCATCCCTTTGTCGCCTCCCGGCTCACCCAACTGGAGAGAGTGACATGCACAACCCCGTGATCCTGACCGGTGACCGCCCCACCGGCAAACTGCACATCGGCCATTACGTCGGCTCCCTGCGCCAGCGCGTGGCCGCCCAGCACCATTACCGCCAGTTCGTGATGATCGCCGATCTGCAGGCGCTGACCGACAACGGCCACAACCCGGCCAAGGTGACCGATCACGTGCTGGAGGTGATGGCCGACTACCTGGCCGCTGGCCTCGACCCGGCCAAGACCACCTTCTGCCTGCAGAGCGCCCTGCCCGCCCTCGCCGAACTCACGACCTACTACCTCAACCTGGTCAGCGTCGCCCGGCTGGAGCGCAACCCCACGGTGAAGGCCGAGATCCAGCAAAAAGGGTTCGAGCGCAGCCTGCCCGCCGGCTTCCTCGTCTATCCGGTCAGCCAGGCCGCCGACATCACCGCCTTTCGTGCCACCCATGTGCCGGTGGGCGAGGATCAGCTGCCCATGCTGGAGCAGACCAACGAGATAGTGCGCCGCTTCAACACCCTGGTTGGCAAAGAGGTGCTGACCGAGTGCCTGCCCATCCTGAGCGACACCGGCCGCCTGCCCGGCATCGACGGCAAGGCCAAGATGTCCAAGTCCCTTGGCAACACCATCGAACTCGGCATGTCGAGCGACGAGATCAGGCAGGCGGTGTTCGCCATGTATACCGACCCCAATCACCTCAAGGTGAGCGATCCGGGTCAGGTGGAGGGCAATACGGTGTTCGCCTATCTGGATGCCTTCCACCCCGACAAGGCCCTGGTGGCCGAGATGAAGGCCCACTACCAGCGCGGTGGTCTGGGGGACATGCGCTGCAAGCAGGTACTCAACGACTGCCTGCAGACCCTGCTCGCTCCGATGCGGGAGCGGCGCGAGGCAGCCATCGCCGACAAGCGCCAGCTGCTGCGCCTGTTGCAGCAGGGTACCGAGCAGGCCCGGGCCCTCACCGACGAGGTGCTGGCCGAGGTGAAGGGGGCGATGGGGCTGGACTACTTCTCCGGATTGGCGTGATCTGCCCCCTGCGGCGCGGGATGGCCGAGCGCATCCGCGCCGTAGCGCTCCCTCGCCAGCCGGTGCAACAGCCCCTTGAACCAGCCGATCGCCTCGTCATGGGCACTGAGCGGGTGGCCCGCCATCAGGTAGACGATGGGGATGGCGGGTTCCAGCTGGTGCAAGCGCAACGGATAGTGGCGACAGAAGTGGCGCCCGATCATCTCGGGCACCACCACCAGGTAGCGGCCGGTCGCCATCAGCGGCGGTACCGCCATAAAGCTCGGCAGCCTGACCCCCAGCTCCCGCGCCACCCCGAAACGGGCCAGCCAGAGATCCACCATGGCCTGGCTGTGGCCCCAGCTGGAGGTGTGGATATGGGGGCGGCTGACCAGTTCTCCCGGCCCCAGCATGTCGGGCAGAGCGCTGCCGAGGGGCGACAAACAGACCAGCGGATTGCTGAACCACTCCTCGCGCCACAACCGGGGCGAGAGGTGGTTGGCACCGGCAAACCCGATCACCAAATCCAGTTCCCCCTTCTCCAGCTCCCGCTCGTAGTCGCTGTCCGCCAGCTCGCACACTTCCAGTCGGCAGTGGGGAGCCTGCTGCACCATCCACTCCACCAGCACCGGCACCAGGCCGTGCTCCACCGAGCCCGGGGTGGCGATGCGAAAGATCCGCCGCGCACTTGCCGGGTCGAATCCCTTGGCCTGACGCAGCCCCTGCTCCAGCATGGCCAGCGCCTGGCGCACCGGGCTCGCCAGCGCCTTGGCCCGTTCGGTCGGCATCATCTCGCGCCGACTCATCACGAACAGCGGGTCATCCAGCGCCTGGCGCAAGCGTCCCAGCGCATGGCTGACGGTGGATTGGGAGAGGTGCAGCCGTTCGGCGGCACGGGTGACGTTGCGCTCCTGCATCAGCATGTCGAACACGGTGAGCAGGTTGAGGTCGAGGCGGGAGAGGGGCAGTTCCATCGATATTGGCCATAGTTGAATGACGACAATTCATTTTTGGCATAGTAGCAGATTGCATAGAATGCGCAGGCGAATTACATCGGAGATTCAAATGCGTAGCTATCTGTTGTTGCTGGCGATCGGCCTGTTGTGGGGCTCCCAGTTCATTTTCATGCACCAGGCCGTGGCTGAACTGCCCCCCATCATGGTGGCCGCCGGACGCGCCCTGTGCGGCAGCCTGACCCTGGGTCTGCTCTGCCTGTTCATGCGCCTCAAGAGTGAACACACACCCTGGCGAACCTATATGCTGATCGCCCTGCTCGACGCCACCATCCCCTTCATCATGGTGGCCTGGGGACAACAGTATGTGGACAGCGCCATCGCGGCCGTGGTCATGGGTTGTATCCCCTTTGTGACCATTCTGGCGGCTCCCTTGTTTATTTCTGGTGAAAGAATCACCAAGGGCGGCCTCGTCTCCGTGATCATCGGCTTCGTCGGCGTGCTGGTACTGTTCTGGCCCAAGCTGACCAGCGGCATGAATGCCGGCCTGCTCGGTGCCATGGCCATCCTGTTCGGTGCCAGCTGCTTCGCCATCGGCCTGCTGATGATCAAGCGCTTCGCCAAGGACCATCCTGTGGTCGTGGCCCGCAACATCCTGATCTCCTCAGCCATCCAGCTGCTGCTGGCCGCGCCCTTCGTGGCCGACCTGAGCACCCTCACCCTGCCGAGCCAGCAGGCCATGGGCGCCGTCGCCATGCTGGGGATCTTCTGTACCGGCCTGGTCTACTTCCTCTACATGGCGCTGATCCAGAAGGCGGGCCCGACCTTCGCCTCCTTCAGCAACTACCTGGTGCCGCTGTTCGGCGTCATGCTGGGAGCCCTGTTCCTCGGCGAGCAGATCCAGTCCACCACGGGCGTGGCGCTGGCCCTGATCCTGGGTTCGGTCGCCCTCAACCAGTGGGCACAGCAGCGCCGCCAACAGCGGGAGGCTGCCCTATGTCAGGCATCCTGACCACCCTCTGCGGCGGTCTGGTACTGATAGCCGGCTGGCAGTATCGCCACCGGCTGGCCGGGGTGCTGGGTCTGCTGATGGTGCTGCTGCCCTGGTTCTTCGACAGCAAGCTGCAAGCCATGCTGAACTATGCACTGAATGCCTGAAGACCCTCTCTGCGTGTGTGACGAGAGTGTATCTCTCCTGTTTTTGGGACCGTTTTAACAAAACCTCCGATTTGTCCCCTCTACCGGCGCCCTGCGCCGGTTTTTTTATCTCTGCGCCTCTGGTCCGTAGCGATAACTCAACCGCTCGTTCTTGCGCGGCCCCGTTATCTGCCAGGCGAGCAGGAAACCCTCGCCGGTTTCGGTCAGCTCGGCGCTGTAGTGATCCTGCCCGCACAGGTGAGGCTCGGCCGTGACCCAGTGCCCGTCCCCCCGGGGCAACAGCTCGAACAACATCACCGGCTGCTCGTAGCGCAGGTGGGAGAGCATGATCCCCCGTGCGGTGCGCTGCCACCAGAAGCGGTTGTGCATGGTCAGCTCCCGGCCATGGGGCGTGGTGTAGCGACCCGTCTCGGCATACAGCCACCCCCCATGGTGATCGGTCACCACCACGGCCCCCTCCCCGCGACCGCACCAGTCGGTGGCGGATCCGGCCCCGTTGCTCGCCTCGAAGGCAAATGCTCCGATCTGTGACAACCCTTCCCATAAACGCTGGATCGCGCCTTCCAACTCGGCCATCATAGCGCCCTCCAAATTGACAACTGACGACAATTCAATCACATGAACTACTTGATAGGGGTTACCCTGCTCTGGTCCTTCTCCTTCAGCCTGATCGGGGTCTACCTTGCCGGTCAGGTGGATGCCTACTTCTCGGTACTGACCCGCATCGTGCTCGCCAGCCTGGTGTTTCTGCCCTTCCTGCGCCGTCGCTGGCTGCGCCCCGATCTGGTGGCCAAGCTGATGGCCCTCGGTGCCATCCAGCTCGGCATCATGTATCTCTTCTACTACCACTCCTTCCTGCTCTTGACGGTACCGGAAGTGCTGGTGTTCACCATCTTCACCCCCATCTATGTCACCCTGATCCACGACCTGCTGGAAGGGCGCTTCAAGCCTGTCTATCTGTGGGGGGCCCTGCTGGCGGTGCTGGGGGCGGCCGTCATCCGTTTCGACGGCCTGACCGAAAACTATGTACTGGGATTCCTGGTGGTGCAGGGCGCCAACGTCTGCTTCGCTCTGGGCCAGGTAGGCTACAAGGTGCTGCTGGCCCGGGAGGCTGAGCAGCCGCCCCAGCTGGCGGTGTTCGGCTGCTTCTATCTGGGCGCCCTGGTGATCGCCCTGCCCGCCTGGTGGCTGCTGGGCAAACCTCAATATCCCGCCAGCTCCCTGCAATGGGGCATCCTCTTCTGGCTGGGGGTCGGGGCATCCGGGCTCGGCTACTTCCTGTGGAACAAGGGGGCGACCCTGGTCAGCAGCGGCGTGCTGGCCATCATGAACAACGCCTTGATCCCCGCGGGTCTGCTGGTCAATCTGGTGCTCTGGGGAAAGGATACCGACCTGCTCAGGCTCGGTCTGGGCGCCCTGCTGATGCTGGCTTCTCTCTGGGTCTGCCAGCGTCAGCAGGTCAGTAAGCGCTGACTGAAAACCATTGACGCTGATGGGTCCATCGGCGTCAATGGGTACGCGGACAGTGACTGGCCGTCAGCCGACCACGGCGTTGTGTTCCCGCTTCGCCTGACCGTGGCAGGAGGCCAACCGGGCCAGCAGGTGATCGAGCTGCTCGGCACTCTGGCTCTGCACCAGGCCGATGCTCACGGTCACCGGACGCTGGGGCAGCAGGCTGGCGTCGGCGATCTCGAGACGCAGCCGCTCGGCAATCTCCAGGCCGCTCAGCCGATCGGTCTGGGAGAGCATCAGGATGAAGCCGTCTTCGTCCCAACGGGCGAAGGGATCTTCCCGGCGCAGCTCGCGGCGCACGATGCGGGCCAGCTTGGCCAGCATGGCGTCGCAGGCCGCCTCCCCGAACAACTGCAGGATCTTGCTGCGGTGATCCACGCTGAACTGCAGCAGACAGAAACTGCCGCTCTCGCTGGCCAGCCGTTCATCCAGCAACAGCTCGAAGTGGCTGCGGCTCTCGAGGCCGGTGAGGGGATCCGTGTCGTGGCGATCCTCCAGGGGCGCCATGGCGGCATCCAGATGGCGAACCACCCCCAGCAGTTGACCCCCTTCGTCGCGACGGACCCGCTCCTCCAGCCGGATGTAATGGCCCTGATGGTGCAGGATGCGGTACTCGAGTCGAAGCCCGTTGCTGCGCCCATGCTGACAGGCCTCCAGGGCCTCTGCCAGACGGGGAGCATCATCCGGATGTACCCGATCCAGCCAGCCGAGATCTCCCAGCTCGCCCCCCTCCAGACCCAGCAGTTGCAGACAGGAAGGGTCCCGCCTCAGACCCTGCCCGGCCGACCAGGTCCAGATCCCGGCCTCCAACATCGCCATGGCCTGTGCCATCAGCGTCACCTCAAGGGGAGTGGTGACCTCAACCCCGGGAGTCTCATACCTTTCCATCACGCGCCTCGAAACCGGATCTGAATATCTGTCCAAGCAATCACACTCAATAAGTAACATTGGTGCTGGCGCCGAGCAACCGCGCCAGCATCGCTGGCCTCGCACCTCTCGCCCCCGGTGGTCCGCCATCAGGGCCTGCCAGCCTCCAGCTACGAAGTGGAACCCGACGTCACGCCACCTTGCCCTGATAGCCTGCCATCAGGGCCTGCCAGTTTTCCGGCACGAAGTGGAAGCTGGTGTGCAGTTGCGACTCCTTGTTGAAGGAGCGCAGCAACCGCTCCAGGTTGGCCTGCTGCCAGTTGCCGGGGGAGCGGATGGCTCCTTTGTCGAAGTCGATCACCCACACCTTGCCCTCCTTGTCGAGCAGCAGGTTGTGGCTGTTGAGATCCGCATGATAGACCCCTGCATCGTGCAACTGGCGCACCGTTTTGCCTATCTTGTGCCACACCTCACCGGCGATCGGCCCCTGCTTGAGCAGGGCCACCAGATCCTTGGCGCCGCGAATGCGCTCGATCAGGATGTCGGCCCGATAGAAGGGCCCCTGCTTGACCATGCGGGCCGCAAAGGGGCGCGGCACCGGCAGCCCCTGTTCACTCAGGGTCGCCAGCAGACGATATTCAGCCATGGCCCGGCTGCTCTCCACCCCTTCAAACCAGAACCGGTCACGCACCAGCTTGCCCACCATGCCGCCACGGTAGTAGTGACGCAGCACCAAGTGACGGGACTCATCCTTCACGAACCAGGTCACCCCGCGGCCGATGGAAGAGCCCACCACCTGGCGATGGGTCTGCCACCAGACAGGATCGAACAAGGCAGGGGAAGGATCGCGGAAGACTCCGTCGGCATACCAGCAGACCTGGTTGTGGGTGGTGTGTGTCAGCATGATGAGAATTCCGGTCGATAGTGGGTGCAGGGCATCCATTCAGAAAGCCGTGCCGGTCGGGCAACCGGCGCAATTTTACAATCCACAGGGGAGTTTGCATAATGCCATCCATCCATTTTGCCATCGTTGCGCCACATCATGCCGCTGTTCCAAACGCCGCCCTCCTCCATCTGCATCCTGCGGCTCTCCGCCATCGGAGATTGCTGCCACGCGCTGGCGCTGGTGCGCGTCATCCAGCGGGAGTGGCCCCAGACCCGCATCACCTGGATCACCGGCAAGATTGAGGCGACCCTGTTCGCCGATCTGCCGGGGGTCGAGGTCATTCCCTTCGACAAGAGCAAGGGGTGGCGCGGCTATCGCGATCTCTGGCAGACCCTCAAGGGGCGCAGGTTCGATGCCCTGCTCCACCTGCAGGCCGCCATGCGCGCCAGCATCGCCACCCTCGGCATCAAGGCCAAGGTCAAACTCGGGTTTGATCGGGAGCGCGCCAGCGACGGTCAGTGGTTGTTCACCAACCATCGGGTCCCCTCACCCGCCTCCCCCCACGTGCTGGACGGCTTTCTCGCCTTCGCCAAAGAGCTCGGGATAAAAGATCTGACCCCGGACTGGCAACTGCCCATCAGCGCCGAGCACCAGACCTGGGCCCGGGAGAAGGTGGGTGGTAAGCCGACCCTGCTCATCTGCGCCGCTGCCAGCAAGGCATTCAAGAATTGGACTGCCGCCGGCTACGCCGCGCTGGCGGATCACGCCGCAGACAAGGGCTTTCAGGTCTATCTGTGCGGCGGACCGGCCAGGCTGGAGCGGGATCTCGCCGCCGAGATCCAGCGCCTCAGCCAGAGCAAGCCGGAAGATTTGGTGGGGCAGACCAGCCTCAAGCAATTGCTGGCGCTGATTGGCGAGGCGAGCCTGGTGCTGGCCCCGGATACCGGCCCGGCCCACATGGCCACCCTGGTGGGGACACCCGTGATCGGCCTCTACGCCCACCACAACCCCGCCCGTACCGGCCCCTATCTGTGCCGGGATTATCTGGTCAGCGTCTATCAGGAACTGATTGAGCAGGAGACCGGCAAGCCGCTGGCCGAGCTCGGCTGGCGCACCCGCCTCAAGGATCCGGACGCCATGGCCAAGATAAGCCGCGAGCGGGTCATCGCCGCCTTCGACCGCCTCTGTACCGACAAGCATCTTCTACCGACCCAGGGCAACTCGGAAATTCCGAGCCCTGGCGCAGGGATAATCTGATGGCCCGGCCCCGGCTCCGTGGGCAGAATGGCCCTCTATGCGGGTAACGCCCGCACAGCAAGCTACGGATATTTTGATCGGCTGGAATATGATTCCGGCCGTTTTTTTATCCGCCCCCATCTGCTAACATTCGCCGCCTTTACATCCTCCTGACTCTGATTCCTCCGCGCATTGCGAGCAACCGTCTCCCTTATCGGGCACAAGACGGCGGCCTCTGCTACAACCAAAGCGCGGATCATCGCTTAAAGGTACAGACATGGCGCAACAAGGCACTCTCTATATCATCTCTTCCCCGAGCGGGGCCGGTAAGTCCAGCCTGCTCAATGCCTTGCTGACCCAGCACAACGCCGCCGGCAAGATGCAGCTATCGGTTTCCCACACCACCCGCGCCACCCGTCCCGGTGAAGAGCACGGGGTGCACTACCACTTCGTCAAGGTGGAAGAGTTCAAGGCGCTGATCGAGCGCGGTGACTTTCTGGAGTGGGCAGAAGTCTTCGGCAACTACTACGGCACTTCCCGCGCCGCCATCGAGGCCTGTCTGGCGCAGGGCATCGACGTCTTCCTCGACATCGACTGGCAGGGTGCCCGCCAGATCCGCGAACTGATGCCGACCAAGTCCATCTTCATCCTGCCCCCCAGCCGCGAGGAGCTGGAGCGCCGCCTGATCGGCCGCGGCCAGGACAGCGCCGAGGTGATCAAGGGCCGGATGGAGAAAGCCATTGCCGAAATGGTGCACTACGACGAGTATGACTATGTCATCATCAATGAAGACTTTGATCAGGCACTGTTCCAGCTCAGGGCCGTCATAGAGTGCCAGCGCCTGGAAATGCGTCAGCAACAGCAGGCCCAGCAAAACTTGCTGAAACAGCTACTGGCAGAGTAAGCCAAAAACAAGTAAACTTTTGCGTCATTTTTAAACACCGCTTTTTCAATCACAGAAAGCCCAAACACTGGAGTCCCGCATGGCCCGCGTTACTGTAGAAGATGCTGTAAAACAGGTAGGTAACCGTTTTGACCTGGTGCTGGTCGCCGCGCGCCGCGCTCGTCAAATCGCGGTACAAGGCAAGGATCCCCTGGTCGACGAAGAGAACGACAAGCCGACCGTGATCGCCCTGCGCGAGATCGAACTGGGTCTGGTCAACAACCAGGTGATGGATACTCAGGACCGCTACGAGCAGCAAGAGCAGGAAGCCGCCGAGCTGGCTGCCGTTGCTGCCATCGCAGAAGGTCGCGGCTAAGTCAGTCGCTTCCCATAGTCGGCGCCCGCCCGGGTGCCGGCTGTTCTCCCCATTTACAACCGCTCGAAAACCTCGCAAACTCGAGGGCATACCCTCAATTTCACGGATTGCCGTTTAACCGCTGCGGGGACTGTCTTGTATTTATTTGAAAATCTTAAAGAAATAGCCAGTTCCTACCTGCCACCCGAGCAGGTTGAGAAGCTCAGGCAAGCCTATGTGGTAGCCCGTGATGCTCACCAGGGACAGATGCGTTCCAGTGGTGAACCCTACATCACCCACCCCGTTGCCGTGGCCCGCATCCTGGGCGACATGCGCCTCGATCATGAGACTCTGATGGCTGCCGTGCTGCACGACGTCATCGAAGATACCCCGGTCACCAAGGACGACCTGGCCGAGCTGTTTGGCAACGCGGTCGCCGAACTGGTGTCCGGCGTCTCCAAGCTCGACAAGCTCAAATTCCGCGATCGCAAGGAAGCCCAGGTCGAGAACTTCCGCAAGATGATGATGGCCATGACCCAGGACATCCGGGTCATCCTGATCAAGCTGGCCGACCGCACTCACAACATGCGTACCCTCGGCTCCTTGCGACCGGACAAGCGCCGCCGCATCGCCCGGGAAACCCTCGAGATTTTCGCCCCCATCGCCAACCGCCTCGGTATTCACACCATGAAGAACGAGCTGGAAGAGCTCGGTTTCGAGGCGCTCTACCCCATGCGCTCCCGGGTACTGCGGGAATCGGTGCGCCGCGCCCGTGGCAACCGGCGCGAGATCATCGACTCCATCCAGAGCGAGATTGAGGGGCGTCTGCGGGAAGCCGGTATCGATGCCCAGGTGAGCGGACGCGAGAAGAACCTGTTCTCCATCTACAACAAGATGGAGAAGAAAGAACTGCAATTCCACGAAGTGATGGATATCTATGCTTTCAGAGTGAGAGTGAAAGACATAGACACCTGCTACCGGGTGCTTGGGCAGATGCACAGCCTCTACAAGCCGCGCCCCGGTCGCTTCAAGGATTACATCGCCATCCCCAAGACCAACGGCTACCAGTCCCTGCACACCTCCCTGGTGGGGCCCCACGGGGTACCGGTGGAGGTGCAGATCCGCACCGAGTTCATGGACCAGATGGCTGACAAGGGCGTCGCCGCCCACTGGGCCTACAAGCAGGATGGGGACAGCTCGGGTACCACGGCCCAGATCCGCGCCCAGCGCTGGATGCAGAGCCTGCTGGAGCTGCAACAGAGCGCCGGCAGCTCCTTCGAGTTCATCGAGGGGGTCAAGACCGACCTCTTCCCCGACGAGATCTACGTCTTCACACCGGAGGGCCGCATCATGGAGCTGCCCGCCGGCGCCACCCCGGTGGACTTCGCCTACACGGTGCACACCGACATCGGTCATGCCTGCGTCGGTTCGCGGGTCGACCGCCACCCCTATCCGCTGAGCAGCCCGCTGCACTCCGGTCAGACGGTGGAGATCATCACGGCCCCCGGCGCCCGCCCGAACGCGGCCTGGCTCAACTTCGTGGTGACCACCAAGGCGCGCTCCAAGATCCGTCAGTTCCTGAAGAACCTGCGCACCGAAGAGTCTGTGGTGCTGGGTCGTCGCCTGCTCAACCATGCGCTGGGCGCCAAGAACATCGAAGACATCCCGGAAGCCCGCGTCAAGCAGGTGCTGGCCGACACCAAACACGAGAACCTGCAGGGGCTGCTGGCCGACGTGGGCCTTGGCAACGCCATGAGCGTCATGGTGGCCCGCCGCATGCTGGGGGATGAGCTGCCGCCGGAAGAGCAGCCCAAATCCACCAGCAAGAAGATGCCGATCAAGGGGGCCGACGGCATGCTGGTCACCTTCGCCAACTGCTGCCGCCCCATCCCGGGGGACGCCATCATCGCCCACATCAGCCCGGGCAAGGGACTGGTGATCCACCAGGAGTCCTGCCGCAACATCAAGGGCTACAGCCGCGAACCGGACAAATACCTGCCGGTGCAGTGGGAGGTGGACAAGGAGCAAGAGCAGGAATTCCGCACCGGCATCAGCATCGAGATCGTCAACCACCAGGGCGCCCTGGCGGAGCTGGCCAACGTGATTGCCGCCACCGGCGCCAACATCCACGCCATCAGCACCGAGGAGAAAGATGGCCGGGTCTATGTGGTCACCCTGCTCATCACCACCAAGAGCCGGATCCACCTCGCCAACATCATGCGCAAGATCCGGGTCATGCCCAACGTGCTCAGGGTGAGCCGACAGAAAAACTGAACACAGGCGGCGCAAGCCGCCTGCTGCTTTTCAAGAGATACCCAGGGCCCCATGCCGCAGGCCACCAGCCTTGTTGCATACACCGGCCTCACGACATAGAAACCGACATGACTCCTGAACGCTTCAAACGCATTTCCGACATGCTGGCCCAGCGCCAGCTCGACCTGACCGTCTGCATGGAAGAGGTTCATAAACCTCACAACCTGGCCGCCATCGTGCGCACTGCCGATGCCATCGGCATCCACCGGGTGCATGCGGTCTGGCCCAAGAGCTGGATCCACAAGCGCAAGGGCACCGCCCGCGGCAGCCAGAACTGGGTGGACGTGAAGCTGCACCCGGACATCGGCAGTGCCGTGACCGAACTCAAGGCTTCCGGCATGCAGATCCTGGCGACCCACCTCTCCGACAGCTCCGTGGACTTTCGCGCCATCGACTACACCAGACCCACCGCCATCCTGGTGGGCCAGGAGAAGCACGGCATCGGCGAAGAGGCGCTGGCCCTGGCCGATCACCATATCGTCATCCCCATGGTGGGCATGGTGCAGTCCCTCAACGTCTCGGTGGCCGCCGCCGCCATCCTCTACGAGGCCCAGCGCCAGCGCGAGCTGGCCGGCTGCTATCAGCGCGGCTGTCCACTCAGCCTGGAAGAGCAGAACACCATCTTGTTCGAGGGGGGCTATCCCGTCTATGCCCAGCTCTGCAAGGAGAAAGAGATGCCCTACCCCCAGCTCGGTCCGGCCGGCGAGATCATGGCGGACGAACTCTGGTGGCAGCAGATGCAGCTGACCCGCAAGGGCTGGGCCGCCCAGCAATCGGATGATCCTTCGGAAGAGTACACTGATGAAGCTTAACCACCTGCCCCTGCTGGCCCTGACCCTGTTTTCTGCCGGAGCCCTTGCCGTGAGCAACCCTTACCAGCTGACCACTGAAGCCGACATCCCCGCCCTCTATCAGCAGACCCTACCCGACTTCTGGCGCCAGCATGCCGTCGAGGGGGAGTTCAAGGGCAAGGACGGGGTCACCCTCCGCTATGCCGCCCTGCGCCAACCCAAGATCGATCGCGCCATCCTCATCGTCAACGGCCGGGTCGAGAGCTACCTCAAGTATCAGGAGCTGGCCTGGGATCTCTGGTGCCAGGGTTACAGCCTCTACCTCATCGATCATCGCGGCCAGGGAATGTCAGACCGCATGCTGGCCGACAAAGAGAAGGGGTATGTCGACCAGTTCGACGACTATGTCGCCGATCTCAAACAGTTTCATGACGAAGTGATTGTACCGGACAAGCCTGCCAAGCTGTTCCTGCTGGCCCACTCCATGGGGGGGGCCATCTCGGCCCGCTATCTGGAACGCTGGCCGAACGACATCCAGGCGGCGGTGCTCTCCTCCCCCATGATGGGCATCAACCTCGGCGGCCTGCCCAAGTGGCTGGCCAAGGGGTTGGCGGCCACCATCGGCACGGTCGGCGGCTGGGTGGGCGAGCCCCCCTACGGCCCGGGTCAGGGACCCTATGAGGATCACGGCTTTGCCGACAACGAGCTGACCCACAGCACGGTGCGTTATCAGGCCTTCCGCCAGATCTACGAGCAGCATCCCCAGGTCAGGCTGGGGGGCGCCACCGCCCACTGGATCCATCAGGCCATCACAGGATCGGACGCGGCCGTAGCCGACGCCGGCGCCATCAAGACGCCGCTGCTGCTGCTGCAGGCCGGCGAGGACAGCGTGGTGGACAACGCCGCCCAGGAGGCCTTCTGCGCCAAGGCCCAATGTGAAGGGAGCAAGCCGCTGCGCATCGAAGGGGCCTGGCACGAGCTCTTCATCGAGGCGGATCCCCAGCGCCAGGCCGCGCTCAATGCAACCCTGGCCTTCTTCGCACGCTACTGACGCGACCAGAAGGGGCTGGTTATTTTTTGGATCCCTAAATAAATGGGGTGACGGCAGACGCTGGGGTACACTCCCCCGGCGTTCAATTGAAGTCGAGGTAATGATGTTCAAGGTAGTTGTGTCCGATCTCGATGGTACCCTGCTCAACGGGCAGCACCAGATCTCCTCCCGCACCCGGGATACCCTGCACCGTCTGGTCGATCAGGGCGTCAAGTTCGTGGTCGCCACCGGCCGTCACCATGTGGATGTACGCAGCATCCGCGATGCACTGGGGCTGGATATCTACCTCATTACCTCCAACGGCGCCGTGGTACACGACAAGCAGGATCAGCTGGTCTACAACCAGGCGCTGCCGAGCACGGTGGCGGCCGAGCTGATCGCCATGGAGCGCGACCCATCCATCCACATCAACGTCTACTACGGCGACGAGTGGCTGGTGGAAGAGGAGCTGCCCTGGTTGCTGAAGTTCCATCACGACTCCGGCTTCAGCTACCGCCTGGCTGATCTCGCCAGCCACCCGAAGGACAGGGTCAACAAGGTGTTCTACATCGGCGACCACGACAAGCTGCTGAAGATAGAGGCGCACCTCAACCAGCAATATGGTGATCGACTCAACGTCACCTTCTCCCTGCCTGACTGCCTCGAGGTGATGCATGCCGGTGTGCACAAGGGTAATGCCGTGCGCGCCGTGCTGGAGCAGCACGGCCTGGAGATGTCACAGGCCGTGGCCTTCGGCGATGGCATGAACGACTTCGAGATGCTGAGCATGGTGGGCCGTGGTGTGGTCATGGGCAACGCCCACGATCGCCTCAAACTGGCCCTGCCAGAGCACGAACAGACCCTCACTTCCGATGAAGATGGCGTTGCCGTCTATCTGGAGAAACTGTTCGCCTCCCAGACCCGCTGATTAGGCATCCCCATCGCGGATCGAAAAAGGGTGGCCCATGTGGCCACCCTTTTTGTTTCTCGCTCTCTTGTCACCACGCCAGTGCCGGGTGCATCAGACGGTTCAACAGCGTGCCGGATGGCGTCCACTCAAAGCTCTGGTTGGCGCCGCCATAGCATTCGGCGAGGCGCAGGGGGACGGCCGGCTTATGACGGCGACCCGCCACATCCAGGCACAGCGACACCTGCCGATTAAACAGACGATCCCCCTGCCACTGCCATTGATGGCTCTCCTCCCGGCACACCTCCATCCCCAGACCATCTTCCCCTCTGGCGACCAGGCAATCCCCGGCCAGTTGCAGGGCGCCGACATCCCAGCTGAATGACTGGTTCGGTTGCTGATCGCAGGGCTGGGTCAGCAGACGGCCCTGCTCGCTCAGGGTCACGCAGAAGCCACCACTGGTTACCAAGGTGGCCTCGAGTTCGGCCTTTGGCTTGGGGGCGGCGCCCATCAGAAGATCTTCCGGTTTCGGCTGCAGGGCGCAACCACCCAGCAGCAGTGCGGCCATGGCCAGCACGGAGAGTTGAAGAGAAGTGATATGGTGATGCATAGGCCTTGTATCTGGTCCGTGCCCGAGCGTCCCCTGTCTCGCGGCTCCGGGCCCAGCATACCGAACTCGTGGCGAACAGGCGCCTGAAGAAGTGTAAAAAGACGTGACAGGAAAAAGCGGAAGAGAAACGCCAAAAAGCAAAAACCCCGCCTGAGCGGGGTTTTCAAATGTGGTCGGTGATAAAGGATTCGAACCTTTGACCCTCTGGTCCCAAACCAGATGCGCTACCGGGCTGCGCTAATCACCGAGGGGTATTCTAAAAACACAAAGATGACCATCTGGTCATCCTCGTCATACAGCAAGTATGGTGCGAAGAGAGGGACTCGAACCCTCACACCCGGGGGGCACTAACACCTGAAGCTAGCGCGTCTACCAATTCCGCCACCTTCGCGTACCTGACAAGCTGTAAAATGGGGTGGCTGATGGGGCTCGAACCCACGACAACCGGAATCACAATCCGGGACTCTACCAACTGAGCTACAGCCACCACAGCTGTTTTCGTTCTTCAACACGCCCGTTTAACCGGCGCACTTTTGATGGTGCGCCCGACAGGATTCGAACCTGTGACCTCTGCCTCCGGAGGGCAGCGCTCTATCCAGCTGAGCTACGGGCGCTACGCTGTCGAACGGGGCGCATTATTGATGATGATGCCGACCTTGTCTACTCTTTTTTTGACATAAAGAATCAAGTGCCTGTTTTTCAATCACTTCCGACCCTTTTCAACTATTTTTGTTTTGTTCAGGCTGGATCCAGCAATTCCCTACTACTTTTTGAATCCCTCACCCCATAGGGTCAGAGATGATGGGCAATGCTTGACTTGCCTTTGCGCCCACCTAGAATGAATGAACGTTCATTCAGTCGTTGACCTCTGATAACCATGGATAAGAAAGAACGCATTTTCGAAGCAGCTCACGAGATCCTCGGCGAGCAGGGCTTCTACGGCCTTTCCATTGCCGTGGTCGCCAAGAAAGCCAAGGTGGCGGCAGGCACCATCTATCGCTATTTCAGCGACAAGGATGACCTGATCCGCCAGCTCTATCAGCACACTATCCTCAAGTGTCATCCCCTGGTCATGGAAGGTGTGCAGATAGAAGAGGTGTCCTATGAGCAGTATCGGCGCCTCTGGCTCAACATCGATGCCATCTTCACCAGCTACCCCAATGCACTCAAGTGCAAATTGCAGTACGAAAGTTCTCCATTGGGGGCTGAATTGGAGCGGGATCCGGTCATAATGGCGACGTGGGCGCCACTTGAGCGCTTCTTTGAGCAAGGACGCCAACAGGGACTCTTCATCGATCTCCCCATTCTGGTGTTGCAAGCATTGAGTCTGGATTGCGTGGCCAACCTGGCACAGCAGCGCCGGGTTCACGATTTCGAATTGACGCAGGAACAGCTGGAGACGGTCATCCGGGCCAGCTGGAATGCCATTTTAAACCCTAATGTTTCCATCACAGGAGCCTGTTCATGAAAAAGTGGATGGCCATCATGTTGCTGATAGCACTCGCCCTGTTTGGCAGTGTCATCGGCTTCAATATGTTCAAGCAGAAGAAGATTGCAGAGTTCATGGCCAATCGGCCCGAGCCCGAGTTCCCGGTCACCGCCATGGTCACCAAGGCGCAGGACTGGGTCCCCACCATTGAAGCCATCGGCTTCATCGAGCCGAACCAGGGGGTCACCCTCTCCAGCGAGCTGTCAGGCACCATCGACAGCATCCGGTTCGAATCCGGGGCACATGTCAAAGCGGATCAACTGCTGCTGAGCCTGGACTCCAGTGTGGAAAAAGCCAATCTGAACTCTTCCCAGGCCAGGCTGCCGGCAGCCAGGGCCAAGTTCGAGCGCTACAAGAACCTCTATCAGAAGAACTCCATCTCCCGTGACCAGCTGGATGATGCCGAGGCAAGCTACCGCTCCCTCGAGGCGGACATAGACAGTCTGAAGGCCACCATCGCCCGTCGTGAGGTGCGAGCCCCCTTCAGCGGCGCCGTGGGCCTGCGCAACGTCTTCCTCGGCCAGTATCTGGAGCCCGGTACCGAGATCGTGCGCCTGGAAGACACCAGCGTGATGCGCCTGCGCTTCACCGTGCCCCAGACCGACATCTCCAAAATCACCCTGGGACAGACCATCAAGATCAACGTGGATGCCTATCCCCAGACCCAGTTTGACGGCCAGATCACGGCCATCGAGCCCGCGGTCAACTATCAGAGCGGCCTGATCCAGGTGCAGGCAGACATCCCGAACAACGACGGCCAGCTCCGTTCCGGCATGTTCGCCCGCGCCAGCATCATACTGCCCACGGTGAAGGACCAGATCGTGATCCCGCAGTCCGCCATCTCCTTCACCCTCTATGGCGAGAACGTCTACGTCATTCACGAGGCTGACGGCGTGAAACGCGCCAAGCAGGTGGTGGTCAAGGCAGGTGAGCGTCGCGGCAACGATGTCCATGTGCTGTCCGGCATCAAGGCTGGCGATCGAATCGTGCTGTCGGGTCAGGTTCGCCTGAGCAACGATACCAAGGTGCACGTGGTCGAGAACGATGCCCTTGCCGTTCCGGCACAAACCCCGATGCTGTAAGCGCGGAGAGCTGCGATGCGATTTACTGACATATTCATAAAACGGCCTGTGCTGGCGATCTCGCTCAGCTTCCTGATAGCCCTGCTGGGCTTCCAGGCCATCTTCAAGATGCAGGTGCGTGAATACCCCGAGGTGATCAACACCGTCATCACGGTCAACACCAGCTACTATGGCGCCAGTGCGGACCTGATCCAGGGCTTCATCACCCAGCCCCTGGAGCAGGCGGTCGCCCAGGCCGACAACATCGACTTCATGACCTCCTCGAGCCAGTTGGGCAGTTCCACGGTGACGGCGTACATGAAGCTCAACACCGATCCGAACGCCGCGCTGTCCGACATCCTGGCCAAGGTCAACTCGGTGCGTTCCCAGTTGCCCAAAGAGGCGGAAGACCCTTCGGTCACCTCCTCCACCGGCTCCACCACGGCGGTGCTCTACATGGGCTTCACCAGCCCGGAGCTCAACTCCAGCCAGATCACCGACTACCTGGAGCGGGTCATCAAGCCCCAGCTGTTTACCGTGGGCGGGGTCTCCAAGGTGGATCTGTATGGCGGGGTCGAATTCGCCCTGCGGGTGTGGCTGGATCCGGCCAAGATGGCCGCCTTTGACCTGACTTCAAGCGACGTGATGACGGTGCTCAACAGCAACAACTATCAGTCCGCCACCGGCCAGGCCACCGGCTATTTCACCCTGTTCAACGGCAACGCCGAGACCCAGGTCGGCAACATCGAAGAGCTCAAGCGTCTGGTGGTCGCCACCCGCGACAGCAAGGTGATCCGTCTCTCCGACATCGCCAAGGTCTCCCTGGAGAAGAGCCACGACATCTATCGCGCCAGCGCCAACGGCCGCGAGGCCGTGGTTCTGGCCATCAACGCAGCCCCGACAGCCAACCCCATCAACATCGCCCACGATGTGCTGGAGCTGCTGCCGAGCCTGAAGCGCAACATGCCGAGCACCATGCAGGTGAACATCCTGTATGACTCCACCATCGCCATCAACGAATCCATCCACGAGGTCATCAAGACCATACTGGAGGCGGCCGCCATCGTACTGGTGGTGATCACCCTGTTCCTCGGTTCGTTCCGGGCGGTCATCATCCCCATCATCACCATTCCCCTGAGCCTCATCGGCGTGGTGATGATGATGGACATGTTCGGCTTCTCCATAAACCTCATGACCCTGCTGGCGATGGTGCTGGCCATCGGTCTGGTGGTGGATGACGCCATCGTGGTGCTGGAGAACGTCGACCGTCACATCAAGGAAGGGGAAGAGCCGTTCCGGGCCGCCATCATAGGTACCCGGGAGATCGCCGTGCCCGTCATCGCCATGACGGTCACCCTGGCGGCGGTGTATGCGCCCATCGCCCTGATGGGGGGCATCACCGGCTCCCTGTTCAAGGAGTTCGCGCTGACCCTGGCGGGCGCCGTGTTCGTCTCGGGCATCATCGCCCTGACCCTGTCGCCCATGATGTGCGCCAAGATGCTCAGGGCCAACGAGGAGCCCGGCAAGTTCGAGCGTACCGTGCACGATCTGCTGGACCGGATGACGGCCCGCTACGACGCCATGCTCCATGCCGTGATGCAAAAGCGCATCGTGGTCATCCTGTTTGCCGTCATCGTGTTCGCCAGCCTGCCGCTGCTGTTCAAGTTCATTCCGAGCGAGCTGGCCCCGTCCGAGGACAAAGGCGTCATGGCGGTGCTGGGGACGGCGCCTTCCAACGCCAACCTGGACTACATCGAAAACACCATGGCGGACGTGAACAAAGTCCTGGACGACCAGCCGGAGATTGCTTACTCCCAGGTCTTCTCGGGGGTGTTCAACTCCAATCAGGCGTTCGGTATCGCCTCCATGGTGCCCTGGAGCCAGCGTGAAGCGAGCCAGAAAGAGGTGCTGGACCGGGTCGCCGGTCTGGTGAAGGACATCCCCGGGATGGCCATCACCACCTTCCAGTTCCCGGAACTGCCGGGGGCGTCGAGCGGTTTGCCCATCCAGTTCGTTATCACCACCCCGAACAGCTTCGAGAGCCTGTTCCTGATCGCGGGTGAGATGCTGGCGGCAACCCAGGCCAACGGCCAGTTCGTCTATTCGGATCTCGATCTGAACTACGACTCGGCCACCATGAAGATCAGCATCGACAAGGACAAGGCGGGTGCCTACGGCATCACCATGCAAGACATCGGCATCACCATGGGCACCATGATGGCGGACGGTTACGTCAACCGTATCGACCTGGATGGCCGCTCCTACGAGGTGATCCCGCAGGTGGAGCGCAAGTTCCGTCTCAACCCCGAGTCCATCAAGGGGTACTACGTGCGTGCCGCCGACGGCAAGTCGATCCCGCTGGGCAGCCTGATCAAGATTGAAGTGAAGGGAGAGCCCCGTGCCCTGCCCCACTTCAACCAGCTGAACTCCGCCACCATCGGCGCCGTGCCGGCACCGGGCGTGGCCATGGGGGATGCGATCAACTGGTTCAAGGCGACCGCGGAAGAGAAGCTGCCCCAAGGCTATCGTTACGACTTCATGGGTGAAGCCCGCCAGTTCGTGACCGAAGGGAATGCGCTCTACGCCACCTTCGCCCTGGCCCTGGCCATCATCTTCCTGGTGCTGGCGATCCAGTTCGAATCCGTGCGTGACCCGCTGGTCATCATGGTGTCGGTGCCGCTGGCCATCAGTGGCGCGCTGATCGCCCTGGCGTGGGGCATGGCCACCATGAACATCTACTCCCAGGTCGGTCTCATCACCCTCGTCGGTCTGATTACCAAGCACGGTATTCTGATCTGCGAGGTGGCGAAGGAGGAGCAGCTGCTCCATGGTCTGAACCGGATGCAAGCCGTGATGCAGGCTGCCAAGGTCCGTCTGCGCCCCATCCTGATGACCACGGCGGCGATGATCGCAGGCCTTATCCCGCTGCTCTATGCCTCGGGTGCGGGGGCGGCACAGCGCTTCAGCATCGGCATCGTCATCGTGGCGGGTCTGGCCATCGGCACCCTGTTCACCCTGTTCGTGCTGCCGGTCATCTACACCTTCCTGGCATCCGAACACAAGCCGCTGCCGGAATTCGACGAATCCATCCCGGCAAAAGCCAAGGGCGGTCACTGATCCCAGCCCACACAAAAAAGGCCCCGAAAGGGGCCTTATTTTTATCCATTGGATGACACACGACATAAGTCCATGAAGCAGTTAAACTAAACCGCACTCAATCCAGACCGCAAGGACGCCATGTCAGGAATCTTCTCCAAGGCCGTCGGCCTTAACGGACTCTCTTATCGTCTGCTTTCCTACATTCTGATCTGCAGTACGGTGCTGGCACTGCTCATCACCGTGCTTCAGCTCGCCTGGGACTACAACAAGGATGTGACCGTCATCGAGGCCAGCATCGGCCAGATCGAGGCCTCCTTCCTGCAACCCATCTCGGCCAGTCTCTGGAATCTGGATGAAGAGCAGGTGAAGGTGCAGATCGAGGGCATCATGAATCTGCCCAACATGCAGTTCGTCATGGTCAAGGAGATGCTGGGCAATTCGGAAGTGCCCCTGCTCACCCAGGGGGTGGAGCAGCCCCAATACGACATCTCCCGCGAGTTCACCCTGAGCTATCAGGGGGAAGTGGTCGGCAAGCTGTTCGTCGCCGCCTCCCTGGAGCAGGTCTACCAGCGCCTCATCGAGAAATCCGTGCTGATCCTGGTCAGCCAGACCATCAAGACCCTGGTCGTCTCGTTCTGCATCCTGGTCATCATCTACTATCTGGTGATCCGTCATATCAACCGCATCGTCAGCTATGCCCAGAAACTGAGCCTGGATCGCCTCGCGGTGGAGCTGACCCTGGAAGGTCGCCCCCTGCCCCGCAAGTCCCCTGACGAATTCGATACCCTGGCCGCCACCCTCAACCAGATGCGCACCCGGCTGAACGACGAGTTCACGGCCCGCCATCAGGCCGCCGATCAGCTCCAGCAGGAGCGGGACTTCTCCGCCACCCTGATCAACTCCGCCAACATGGTCATCTGCTGCATGGAGCCGGATCTCAACATCGCCAGCATCAACCCGGCGGCCATCCTGCTCACCGGCTATCACCACCAGGAGCTGTTGCAGCACAACTGGCTGGATCTCTTCGTCAGCAAGGAGCAGCGTGACGAGCTGGCCGCCACCCTGGCCGATCAGGGCGCCCTGGAGGACAGGGAGATCACCATGCACGACCAGCAGGGCAACGAGCTGGTACTGCAGTGGACCTTCGCTCCCTTCTACGAGGGGCCCAACCTCAAGTACCTGATTGGCTTTGGCTATGACATCACCCCCCTCAAAAAGGTCGAGCGGGAGATCACCCTGTTCAACGAGCAGCTGGAAGGCAAGGTGGCAGAACGCACCCGCAGCCTGAGCGATGCCAACGACCAGCTGGGCAAGGCCTATGACGATCTCAAGCAGGCCCAGCAGACCCTGGTGGAGTCGGAGAAAATGGCCTCCCTCGGTTCCCTGGTTGCCGGCGTGGCCCACGAGATCAACACCCCCATCGGCATCAGCGTCACCGCCTCCTCCTACCTGCAGGAGCGGGTGGCCGACTTCAAGCAGCATATCGAGGCCAAGCAGCTCTCCCGCACCTACCTCAACGAATTCACCCAGAATCTCGACGAGTCGATGCAACTGCTGCAAGGCAACCTACGCCGCGCTTCGGAGCTCATCGCCAGCTTCAAGCAGGTGGCAGTGGATCAGTCCTCCGAGGCCCGATACAACTTCAGCCTCGCCGACAACCTGCATCAGGTGGTGGTCTCCCTCGGCTACAAGCTCAAGAAGGCCCAGTGCGAGGTGGACATCCAGTGCGATCCCAAGCTGAGCATCTACTCCTTCCCGGGCAGCTTCACCCAGATCTATTCCAACCTGATCCTCAACTCCATCCATCACGGTTTCGATGGCTGGGACAGGCCCAGAAAGATCACCATCCAGGTGGCGCAGCAGGGAGACGAGCTGGTCATCGACTACAGTGACAACGGCCGCGGCATCCCCCCGGAGATATTGCCGCGCATCTTCGATCCCTTCGTCACCTCCAAGCGGGGCCAGGGTGGCAGCGGGCTCGGCACTCACATCATCTACAACCTGGTGGTCCAGCTGCTGCGCGGCCGCATCCACTGCGCCAGCGAACCGGGCCAGGGCGCCCAGTTCCACATTCGCCTGCCCATCCAGCAGAACTGAGCACCGGCTCTTGTGAGCCGGCCGCTTTATCCCCATCATGCTGTGACTGCATTCTTAACGAGCGGAGAACCTCACAATGGCACAGCATTTTGACTACATCGCCATCGGTGGCGGCAGCGGCGGCATCGCCTCGGCCAACCGGGCAGCCATGTACGGCAAGAAAGTCGCCCTGATCGAAGCCAAAGAGCTGGGTGGCACCTGCGTCAACGTCGGCTGCGTACCGAAGAAGGCCATGTGGTATGCAGGCCAGATCGCCGATGCCCTGAAATATGGCGCCGACTACGGCTTCGACACCACGCTCAACCACTTCAGCTGGGCCAAGCTGGTCGAATCCCGTCAGGCCTATATCGGGCGCATTCACCAGTCCTACCAGAACGTGCTGGGCAAGAACCAGATCACCGTCATCAAGGGCTTTGCCCGCTTCGTCGACAGCCATACCGTCGAGGTGAACGGCGAGCACTACAGCGCCGATCACATCCTGATTGCCACCGGCGGCCGCCCCGAGGTCCCGACCATTCCGGGCGCCGAACTGGGTATCGACTCCGACGGTTTCTTCGACCTGCAAAGCCAGCCCAAACGGGTTGCCGTGGTGGGTGCCGGCTATATCGCCGTGGAGATCGCTGGCGTGATGCAGGCACTTGGCTCCGAGACCCATCTGGTGGTGCGCAAACATGCGCCGCTGCGCAACTTCGACCCCATGATCCACGAGACCCTGGTGGAGATCATGGCGCAGGAAGGGCCCAAGCTACACACCCACGCCATTCCCAAGGCCGTCATCAAGAACGCCGACGACAGCCTGACCCTGCAACTGGAAGATGGTCGCCACCTCACCGTGGACTGCCTCATCTGGGCCATCGGTCGCGTGCCCGCCACCGACAACCTCAATCTGGCTGCCACCGGCATCACCCTGGACGAGAAGGGCTTCATCCCCACCGACAAGTTCCAGAGCACCGACGTCGCCAACCTTTATGCCGTCGGTGACAACACCGGCCGCATCCAGCTCACCCCGGTGGCTGTCGCGGCAGGCCGCCGCCTCTCGGAGCGGCTGTTCAACAACAAGCCGGGCGAGCACCTCAACTACGATCTGGTGCCGACCGTGGTGTTCAGCCACCCGCCCATCGGCACCATCGGCCTGACCGAGCCGGAAGCCGTCGCCGAATACGGTGAAGATCAGGTGAAGGTCTACCGTAGCCAGTTCACCGCCATGTATTCGGCACTGACCCAGCATCGCCAGCCCACCCGGATGAAACTGGTCTGCGTCGGGCCGGAAGAGAAGGTGGTCGGCCTGCACGGCATCGGCTTCGCCATGGACGAAATTCTGCAAGGCTTCGGCGTCGCCATGAAGATGGGTGCCACCAAGGCGGACTTCGACAACTGCGTTGCCATCCATCCGACCAGCGCGGAAGAGTTTGTGACCATGCGATAAGCGGGGTTGAAGCTGACCTCATCACCATCGGGTCAGCTTCCACCACTTGCTACCAAAACCCGGCTCAGGCTGGGTTTTTTGTGCCTTGCCTGTCCACCAGCCAACAAAACCTGCCTTCTTTACGCCGATTTTACGCCAGCCAAATTGGGCTTTATGGCGCCTTTACGCCCGTTTTACATACCCTTTGAGCGTCAATGAGACCCATGGGATCGACACGGATATGCATCGATCCCTGACGCTAATTACCTCAACGGAGTCGTTATGAATTGGCTATATCTGCTGCTGGTCCTCGCCCTCGCGGGCTATCTGCTGCGCGCCCTCGCGCGCACTCATGAGTGAGGAACCGGATATGTGGCAAGAGATCATTTATCCCGTCGCGTTCGTGCTGCTGGTGCTGCTGCCGGCGCCTCTGCTTGGCAACTACCTCTATCGGGTATTTGAAGGCAAGAGTCGCTGGCTGGCCCCGCTTGAGCGCGCCACCCTGGCCTGCTGCGGCACGGACGGGCGCGAGCAGGACTGGAAGTCCTACGCCCTCAGCCTGCTGGCTTTCAACGGCGCCGGTTTCGGCCTGCTGTTCCTGATCCTGATGGCGCAGGGGCTATTGCCCCTCAACCCGCAGCAGCTGCCCGGGCTGAACTGGCAACTCGCCTTCAACACCGCGGTCAGCTTCATGACCAACACCAACTGGCAGGCCTACTCCGGCGAAGCCAGCCTCTCCTACTTCAGCCAGATGGTGGGGCTCACCACCCAGAACTTCGTCTCCGCCGCCACCGGCGCTGCCGTCGCCATCGCCCTGTTTCGCGGCATCGCCCGCCAGCAGACCACCCACCTCGGCAACTTCTGGCAGGATCTGGTGCGTTTCTGTCTCTACATGCTGCTGCCGATGGCGCTGATCCTGGCGCTGCTGCTGGTCTGGCAGGGGGTGCCCCAGAGCCTGTCTGCCTACCTGCCGTTCCACGCACTGGAAGGCCAGGAGCAGCTGCTGCCGCTCGGCCCGGCTGCCTCCCAGATCGCCATCAAGCAGCTCGGCTCCAACGGCGGTGGCTTCTTCGGCATCAACTCGGCCCATCCGTTCGAGAACCCGACCGCCCTCTCCAACTGGCTGGAGATGGTCGCCCTGCTGACGCTGGCCGCCGCCATGGTCTGCACCCTGGGTCGCTACGTGAAGGATCTGGCTCACAGTCGCGCCATCCTCATCGCCATGACCATCATGCTGGTGCTGGGGCTCTGCCTCGCCATCGGCCAGGAGCTGAAACCGGATCCGGCCCTCGCCCACCTCACCAGCGAAGCCGGCAACTGGGAAGGCAAGGAGAGCCGCTTCGGCCCCGTGCTGTCCAGCATCTGGGAAGTGGCCACCACCGCCGCCTCCAACGGCTCGGTCAACGCCATGCACGACAGCTTCGCCCCGCTCGCCGGCATGGTCGCCATGATCAACATGCTGCTGGGTGAAGTGGTGTTCGGCGGCGTCGGTGCCGGCATCTACGGCATGATGCTGTTCGTGCTGCTCACCGTGTTCCTGTGCGGCCTGATGGTGGGGCGCACCCCCACCTATCTGGGCAAACGGCTCGGCATCACCGAGATGAAGTGGGTGGTCGCCAGCATGCTGGTGATGCCGGTCGGGGTATTGGTGATCGGCGGCATTACCCTGCTGATGCCGAACTCCGCCACCGTCATCGGTCACGATGGCCCCCACGGCCTGTCACGGCTGATCTATGCCTACGCCTCGGCCGCCGGCAACAACGGCTCCGCCTTCGCCGGCTTTGCCGCCGCCGACAGCTGGCAGTGCATCGCCATCGGGCTGGCCATGCTGCTCGGCCGCTTCGGCTACATCATTCCGGTGCTGGCCATCGCCGGCCAGCTGGCCTGCGCCCCGCGCCAGGAGACGAGCGAAGGGGACTTCCCCGTCAGCGGCCCGCTCTTCATCACCCTGCTGATCGTCACCGTGCTGCTGATGGGGGGTCTCTCCTTCCTGCCGGTGCTGGCGCTGGGCCCGGTGGCGGAACACCTGAGCCTGCTGGGAGGTGCCTTCTGATGCGGCACACCCCACTGATCTGCGTGACCAACTATTCGATGCAGGGAGCTTTCCAATGAGCAAGTCCGCTTCAATGAGCACCGACACCATTCAGGTGAAGGGCAAGAAACAGAAATCACAGATCCTGCAGGCCATGGTGGAAGCCCTCTATCGCTTCAACCCCAGGGCGCTGTTTGGCAGCCCCATCCTGTTCACCCTCTGGCTGGCGGCCGTGATGGCGACCCTGGAGTCGCTGCTGGGGCAACCGCTCTCCGGCGTCTCTCCTTCGCTGGCCTGGCAGCTGACCGCCTGGCTCTGGCTCACCCTCTGGTTTGCCAACTTCGCCGAGACCCTGGCCGAGGGGCGCGGCAAGGCGCGGGCCGACAGCCTGAAGGCCGGCATGAGCCAGCTCAAGGCACGTCGAGTCACCAGCCCGCAGGATGACAAGGGCGAGTGGGTACCGGCCACCAGCCTGCACAAGGGCGATCTGGTGCTGGTGCGCAGCGGCGAGATGATCCCGGCCGACGGCGAAGTGGTCGCCGGCATCGCCTCGGTCAACGAGGCGGCCATCACCGGCGAATCCGCCCCCGTCATCCGCGAGTCGGGCACCGACCGCAGCGGCGTGACCGGCAACACCACCGTCGTCTCCGACCAGATCTGGGTGCACATCAGCAACAACCCGGGCGAAAGCACGCTGGATCGCATGATTGCCCTGGTGGAAGGGGCCAAGCGGCAGAAGACCCCCAACGAGATGGCGCTGGACGCCCTGCTGGTGGGGCTGACCCTGATCTTCCTGCTGGTAGTGGCCACCCTGCCCTGGTTCCTCGACTACAACGGTACCCAGGTGCCCCGGCTCTATCTGCTGGCGCTGTTCATCACCCTGATCCCGACCACCATCGGCGGTCTGCTCTCCGCCATCGGCATCGCCGGCATGGACCGGCTGGTGAAGCTCAACGTGATCGCCAAGTCGGGCCGGGCGGTGGAAGCCGCCGGCGACGTGCGCACCCTGCTGCTGGACAAGACCGGCACCATCACTTTCGGCAACCGGATGGCGGACGAGCTGATCCCGGCCCCCGGCGTGGACCCCTCCCTGCTGGCCCAGGCCGCCATGCTGGCCTCGCTCGGTGACAATACCCCGGAGGGCAAATCCATCCTGACCCTGGCGGGCAAGAGCCACACCAAGCCGAGCCAGCTGGAGAGCGACATCCTCATCCCCTTCAGCGCCGAGACCCGGCTGAGCGGGCTGGATCGCAACGGCCATCACTATCGCAAGGGGGCGGTGGATGCTGTGCTGCGCTACCTCTCGCTCGATCGCAAGGCGGTGCCCGA
The DNA here is from genome assembly GCF_040907855.1 of Aeromonas sp. s4. Taxonomy (NCBI): domain Bacteria; kingdom Pseudomonadati; phylum Pseudomonadota; class Gammaproteobacteria; order Aeromonadales; family Aeromonadaceae; genus Aeromonas; species Aeromonas sp. s4. Next base: position 56,746 of record NZ_JBFOCP010000056.1, read on the forward strand.
GCTCATCCTCAAATCGGTGGACAACATCGCCCGCCAGGGCGGTACCCCGCTGCTGGTCTGCACACACGAGAAGCTGCTGGGGGTAGTGTTCCTCAAGGACATCATCAAGCCAGGCATCAAGGCACGCTTCCAGATCTTGCGCCACATGGGGATCCGCACCGTGATGATCACCGGTGACAACCCGCTGACCGCCGCCGCCATCGCCGCCGAGGCTGGGGTGGACGACTTCATCGCCGAGGCGACGCCGGAGAAGAAGCTGGCCTACATCCGTCAGGAGCAGGCCGATGGCCGGCTGGTCGCCATGTGCGGGGACGGCGCCAACGACGCACCGGCGCTGGCCCAGGCCGACGTGGGCCTGGCCATGAACGAGGGGACCCAGGCCGCCAAGGAGGCGGGCAACCTGGTGGATCTCGACTCCAACCCCACCAAGCTGCTTGACGTGGTGCTGGTGGGCAAGCAGCTGCTGGTGACCCGTGGCGCCCTGACCACCTTCTCCATCGCCAACGACGTGGCCAAGTACTTCGCCATCCTGCCGGCCCTGTTCATCGCCGCCTATCCGCAGCTGGGGGTGCTGAACCTGATGCAGCTAGGCAGCCCGGAAAGCGCCATCCTGTCGGCCATCATCTTCAACGCCCTGATCATCGTCGCGCTGGTGCCGCTGGCCCTGCGCGGGGTCAGCCTGCAGGGCTCGGCCGCCAGCCTGCTGCGCCGCAACCTGCTGATCTACGGCGTCGGCGGCCTGATAGTGCCCTTCATAGGCATCAAGTTGATCGACCTGGTTATCACCGGCCTGGGGCTGGTGTAACGACATAGCGGGGTGCAGGCCTGGCTTGTACCCCATCAATCTTTTGGAGCAAAGAAACATGATCGCAATCAGAACCCTGCTGACCCTGACCCTGCTGCTGGGGGTAGCGTATCCGCTGGCCGTCACCGGGATGGCCCAGCTGCTCTTCCCCTGGCAGGCCAACGGCAGCCTGCTCACCAACGCCAAACAGCAGGTGGTCGGCAGCGCCCTGCTGGCACAGAAGTTCGAGCGGGCCGACTACTTCCACTCCCGCCCCTCCGCCAGCGACTTCGCCACCATAGGCGGAGGCGCCAGCAACCTAGGGATGAGCTCGCCGCTGCGGGCCGAGTTTGCCGCCGCGGCAGCCAGGGCGCAGCCAGAAGCCAGAGTCCCCGCCCTGCTGACCCGCTCCGCCTCCGGCCTCGATCCCCATCTGCCGATCGATGCAGCCCTGGCTCAAGTAAAGCGGGTCGCCGGGCAACGCGGGCTGGATCCCGTTCAATTGACGGAGCAGGTCAAGTCGGCGGCACAAGCTGGTATCCTTGGCCCGCAGGTGGTCAACATTCTCCAGTTGAACCTGCAACTCGATCATCAAAAGGGCGCCTGAGGGCGCTCCTTGCCGTTCGGGACGGGCTCCCTTTCGACAACGGGGACAAGCATGAGCAATGAGGTCACGGCCGCGGTTCGGCCGATGCAACGGGAGCACGGGGATGCGTGATGAGATGAGGGCGGACGCCCTGCTGGCGAGCCTGGAACAGGAGCACAGGGGCAAGCTGAAGGTGTTTCTCGGTGCCGCCCCCGGCGTCGGCAAGACCTACGCCATGCTGCAAGCGGTGCGGGAGCAGGCCAAGGAGGGAGTCGACATCCTGATCGGGGTGGTGGAGACCCACGGCCGCCAGGAGACCCTGGCCCTGCTCGACAAGCTCGCCATCCAGCCGCGCAAGCTGCACCTGCACCGCCAGCAGCGACTGGAGGAGATGGATCTGGACGGTCTGCTGGCCCGCAAGCCCGCCATCGCCGTGGTGGACGAGCTGGCCCACAGCAACGCCCCCGGCAGCCGCCACGAGAAGCGCTGGCAGGATGTGGAGGAGCTGCTGGGTGCCGGCATCGACGTCTACACCACCCTCAACGTGCAGCACCTGGAGAGCCTCAACGATCTGGTGTGGCAGCTGACCGGGGTCAGGGTCAAGGAGACCCTGCCGGATCAGGTGCTGCTGGAGGCCGACAGCCTGGTGCTGATCGACCTCCCCCCCAAGGAGCTGCTGGGCCGCCTCAAGGAGGGCAAGGTCTATGTGCCCCATCAGGCCAAGGCCGCCCTGCAATCCTTCTTCTCTCTCAACAACCTGACCGCCCTGCGCGAGCTGGCGATGCAGACCGCCGCCAGCCATGTGGAGGGGGATCTGCAGCTGCAGTGGCAGGCCGCCGGCAAGACCACTCTGCCGCTGCGGGGCAAGCTGATGGTCTGCCTCGGCGATCAGCACGGCGCGGCCCTGGTGCGCTACGGTCACCGCTTCGCCCAGCGCCGCCAGCTACCCTGGCTGGTGGTGCACATCGACAGCAAGGGGCAGCGCTCGGTCGAGCTGGAGCAGGCGCTGGCGCTCGCTTCCCAGCTGGGGGCCAAGGTGCTGACCCTCTCCAGTCCGGCGGTGGCCGACACCCTGCTGGAGACCGCCGAGCAGCAGCAGGTATCGCAACTGCTGCTGGGCAAACCCCACAAGGCCCCCTGGCGTCGCTCGCTGGTGCAACACCTGCTCAAGCAAGCGCAAGGACTCGAGATCACGCTGGTGGATACCGAGAAGCGCAAGCCCAGCCTGGGCTTGCAGCCGCTCCACCCCAAGGACATTCGCCAGAGCCTGCTGGCGGTGGCCATCATGGGGGGGACCTCGGCCGCGGTCTGGGCCCTCTCCCACTGGCTGCCCCCCGCCTCCCTGCCCATGCTGTTCGTGCTGGGGGTGCTGGCCACCGCGCTCACCACCAGCCTGGTCCCCGCCATCCTGGCTGCGGTACTAGGCTTCGTCGGCCACAACCTGCTGTTCACCGTCCCCTACTTCTCCCTGAGCGTGGCCAGCCACAGCGACCTGCTCACCCTGTTCGTGCTGCTCATCGTCGGCATCGCGGCCGGGCGCCTCGCCTCCCGCCAGCGTCAGCAACTGGTCAGTCTGCGCGAGACCCAGCAACTGGGCAACGCCCTGCTCTCCCTGAGCCAGGGACTGGCCACCGCCAGCAGCCCGGTGGACGTGCTGAGACAGGGAACCCAGGCCATCGCCCTCGCCCTTGGGCAGCCCGTGTTCGCGCTCGATGGGGATTACCAGTACCGGGCCGGTGACACCCAGACCGGGCCGGGCCAGACCGACAAGGCCGCCATCGACTGGTGCCTGGCCCAGAAGCAGAGCGCCGGTGCCCATACCGCCACCCTCAACGCCGCCGAGGCTCAGTATCATCACCTCGGGGATGACCTGGTGCTGGGCATCCGGCTGGCCAGCCCGCTCACCTCCGCCGCCGAGCACCAGCTGCAGGCCCTGCTCACCGATATCCGCGCCGCCCTGGCGCGGATCGATCTCAACGAGCGGCTGGCGGACAGCCAGTTGCAGGCGGAGACCGACCGGATGCGCGCCGCCCTGCTCTCCTCGGTCTCCCACGACCTGAAGACGCCGCTGGCCACCATCATGGGGGCTGGCAGCACCCTGCTGGAATACGGGGACCGGATAAGTGCGGAGGACCGCATCGAACTGCTGCACTCGGTGCAGGACGAGGCGCGCCGCCTGCACGGCTATGTGCAAAACCTGCTGGACATGACTCGCATCGGCTCACCGGACTTCCAGTTGAAACGGGACTGGGTCGACCTGGCGGATCTGGTGGAGAGCGCCCGCCGCCGGCTCGACTCCTCCTGGCGCCAGCACAAGCTGCTGGTGCACTTCGATCAGCAGATCCCCCGGCTCTATGTGCACGGCGCCCTGATCGAGCAGGTGCTGGTCAACATCCTCGACAACGCCTCCCGCTACTCGCCGGCCGGCACCCCCATCGAGTTCAAGGTGATGCTGGCGGATCCCGACCTCATCATCGACATCATCGATATCGGGGTCGGCATCGCCGAGTCGGATCGGGACAAGATCTTCAATCTGTTCTACACCCAGCCGGTCGGCGACTGCGGCAGCCGCGGCACCGGGCTTGGCCTCGCCATTTCCCGCGCTATGATAGAGGTCCACGGCGGCCGCATCTGGGCATTCGCCGGCCCCAACGGCAACGGCACCTGCATGCGCATCTCCCTGCCGCTGGCCCTCAACGCACCGGCGGCCTGATGGTCGCCGCCCTTTTCAATCAGCAAACGGGAGGCTGAATGGCTCACATACTGGTCATCGACGACGAGGCGGCCATCCGCCGTTTTTTGCGGATCAGCCTGATCGCCGAAGGACATCAGGTGAGTGAGGCGGTCGGCGTCACCGAGGGGATGACGCAGTATCGCCACCTCAACCCCGACCTGGTGATCCTGGATCTGGGCCTGCCGGACGGTGATGGCATCCAAATCCTGCACGCCATCCGCGAGCACCACGCCAATCCCGTGCTGGTGCTCTCGGCGCGGGACTCGGAGCAGGAGAAGGTGCGGCTGCTGGATGCGGGGGCCAACGACTACATGAGCAAGCCGTTCGGCGTCGGGGAGATGATGGCCCGCATCCGGGTACTGTTGCGCCAGCGGGCCGGGGTCAGCAATGGCGAGCAGCGCCACTTCCCCCAGTGCGGGCTGACCCTGGACAGCAGCAGCCACAGGGTCACCCTGGGGGAGGAAGAGGTGCCCCTCTCCCGCAAGGAGTTCGCCCTGTTGCAGGCGCTGGTGTGCCACCCCGGCAAGCTGGTGCAACAGACCCAGCTGCTCATCGACATCTGGGGACCGAGCCACAAGGAAGATACCCACTACCTGCGCATCGTCATCGCCAGCCTGCGCAAGAAGCTGGGAGATAACCCCCAGCAACCCACGCTGATCGAGACCGAATCCGGCATCGGCTACCGCTTTATCGGCAGCTGATGTTTCACGTGGAACGACGCCAACCGCAGCACAAGGCCAGCAGACCGCAACCACCGAGCAGCAGACCGAGATCCTGCAAGCTGGCTGAAACCGCCAGCCCCAGGCTGAGCAACAGGTAGTAGCCAAGCCCGAACAGGGCACCGGCACTGCCCGCCACCTCCCGATAGGCCAGCAGCGCCTGGCTCAGCACATTGGGGATAGCCAGCCCGAACGCCACCACCACTCCCGTCATAGGCAACAGGAACCAGAGCGATGCCTGACTGGCCCACACCAGCCAACCCGAACCCGACGCCAGCACGACGGCGAGCCGTATTAACGAGGCAGGCGTCCAGCCACGGCCCAGCAGACGCTTGTTGAGCAGGCTGCCCACCAGGGTTGCCAGCGCCAGCACGATGCCGGAGTAACCAAATTCGCCCGCGCTCAGCCCCAGACCGGCAAACAGAAACGGCGCCAGGCTGTAGTAGCCGAACAGCATGGTGTTGAACAGCGCCACCAGGGCAGCGCTGCGCCACAAGCCGGTATCACGTACCATCCGGCAGGCCAGCGGCCAGAGTGCGACCCTTTGGGTGATGGCCGGGCGGGTTTCCGGCAGTTGCCAGCAAGCCATCAGCAACAAGCCGATTGCCAGCGCCAGCAGGGCGCCGAATACCCCGAGATAACCCAAGCCATCAGCAAGCAGGCCACCGCTCACCAGCCCCAGCACCGGGCTCAGGGAGAGCGCGATGCCCATCACCGAAAAGACCCGCGCCAGATCGCTGCCCTGATAGCTGTCACGCAGCATGGTCTGGGTCACGACCGATCCCACGGCGGCGCCGAAGGCCGCGATGACCCGGGCCAGCAGCAGGGTTTCAAATTGAGTGGCCAGCAACGCCAGCAGGGTGCCGGCGCCATAGGTCAGCAACCCCGCCAGCATGGCGGGACGCCGCCCGATGAGATCGCACAGTCGGCCCCAGCAGACCACGCCCGCCGCAAACGCCAGAAAATAGACCGACAGGGTCTGGGACGCCTGCCCCTCGCTCACCCGAAACTCAGTGGCGATATGGGTCAGCACCGGGCTGTAGATGGTCTCCACCATCTGGGGAAACATCATCAATCCGACCACCAGCCAGCGCGGTGGCAACCTGTTGTTCATGACACACCTCCTTCACAAGAGGTCGCCATTCTAGAGAGGGATAACATGTCCGATTACAATAAGGCGGACTATAAACAGCAAGAATCGGACACATGGCCTTTATTCTTCCCGATCACCCCTTTGATCCGGACCAGCACGACGGCAGCGCCATCGGTATTGCCGCCGCCCTCGGCTGGCACGACTCCGGCCGCCATCAGCACCAGCGCCACCAGCTGCTGTTCGCCCAGGCAGGCTGCATGACCATAGAGCTGGACGATCAGGTCTGCCTGCTGCCGCCGACGCGAGCGGCCTGGTTGCCAGCAGGCCTGCCCCACCGGGTATTGATGCGCGGGGTAGTGGCCTATCGCTCCCTCTACTTCCAGCCGGAGCCCGCGTTGCCAAACGAGATGGCGGTGCTGGCGGTCAACCCGCTGCTGCGGGAGATCATCGAGCGGATGGCGCTCTGGCCCTGGGACAAGCCGGAAGCAGAGCAAACCTGCACACTGGCATTATTGAAAGAAGAGCTGGCGCAAGCGCCGCGGGAATCCTGGCAGTTGCCGCTGCCGTCAGACGGGCGTCTGATCGGCTGGCTGCAGGAGATAAAGCGGGGTGACACCCTGCCCGATCGGCTCAACCGGCTGGCCGAGCGGGTGGGTGCCAGCGACAAGACCATAGGCCGCATCTTCATGCGGGAGACCGGTATGAGCTACCAGGCCTGGCGCCAGCAGTGGCGACTGCTTCGGGCCATGGAACTGCTGGCCGAAGCCGAGCCCATCAGCCGGGTGGCCGCTGCGCTGGAGTTCGCCAGCGACAGCGCCTTCATCGCCTTCTTCAGGCAGCACACGGGGCAGACCCCCTTGCGCTACCTCAACTCTCGGGATGAGTCGCATCGGCCGAACTCGCCTCCACCACCAGGGTCTCCAGGGCCAGCGGCTTGAGGTTGTGGATGGCCTCTGCCACCACGTCATGGGAGGCCTGCTGCTGCAAGGCCAGCATCTCCTGTTGCAGGGCGGCGCTGTCCAGCTCGGGTCTGGGGTTCTCGGCGGCCATGGCATTCAGGCTCAGGCTGCTGGCAATCAGGGTAGCGATCAGGATCTTCATCTGGCGTGCTCCGGTGTGGTTGAGATGACCAGATAGCTACTCCAATAGTTGTGCCAGATTTATAACAGCATGATTTTATTGATATAAATAATTTTTTGATGCTGCCACCCCCCTTCCTGAATCGAATGTTGGTTATTTTAAAACCTATAAATGGTTTTTTTTACCACCTCCATCATGGCAACCCTGTTCCACGTGAAACGCCCCGTTTTTTTGATCGACACCCGCTTTTGAAGTGAGCTATGGTGCTAGCTCCCCCCTTAACTGACTCTGGATTTGCCACCGAATGGAATTCTCCTTGTTCGGCGAGAAGTTCACTCGCCACGCCGGTATTACCCAACTCATGGACGACCTCAATCAAGGGCTGCTGAATCCCGACGCCATCATGCTGGGAGGCGGCAATCCGGCCCCCATCCCCGCCATGCTGGAACGCTTTCAGGCCGAGGCCAATACCCTGCTCGACAACGGCGAACTGATCAAGGCCATGGCCAACTACGATGGCCCCCAGGGCAAGGACAGGTTCACCAGGGCGCTGGCCGCCCTGCTCAGCAAGGAGCTGGGCTGGGAGATCTCCGCCCGTAACATCGCCCTGACCAATGGCAGCCAGAACGCCTTCTTCTATCTGTTCAATCTGCTGGCCGGCGAGTTCGCCGACGGTCGCAAGAAGAAGGTGCTGTTCCCCCTGGCCCCCGAATACATCGGCTATGCCGACTCGGCCCTCTCGGACGATCATTTCGTCGCCTACAAGCCCACCATCGAGAAGCTGCCCGACGGCCAGTTCAAATACCACGTGGATTTCGAGAGCCTGCAGGTGGGCGACGACATCGGGGTGATCTGTGTCTCCCGGCCGACCAACCCCACCGGCAACGTGCTCACCGACGAGGAGATCGAGCACCTCGATCAGATTGCCCGTGACAAGGGGATCCCGCTGCTCATCGACAATGCCTACGGCGTGCCCTTCCCCGGCATCATCTTCAGCGACGCCAAGCCGTTCTGGAACGCCAACACCATCCTCTGCATGAGCCTCTCCAAGCTCGGCCTGCCTGGCACCCGTTGCGGCATCGTCATCGCCGACGAGAAGATCATCCGGGCCATCACCAACCTGAGCGGCATCATCAATCTGGCGCCGGGCAGCCTGGGTCCGGCCATCACCATTCCGATGATCGAGAGCGGTGACATCATCACCCTGAGCGAACAGGTGGTGAAACCCTTCTACCAGCAGAAAGCCACCTTCGCGGTCCAGCTGCTGCGCGAGGCCATTCCGGATCCGCGCTTCCACATCCACAAGCCGGAGGGAGCCCTCTTCCTCTGGCTCTGGTTCGAAGACCTGCCGATCCACTGCCAGGAGCTGTATGAGCGACTGAAGGCGAAGAACCTGCTGATCGTGCCCGGCCACTACTTCTTCCCCGGCATCGACGACCCCGAGTGGCGCCACAGCCAGGAGTGCATCCGCCTCAACTATGCCCAGAGCGAAGATCTGGTGCGTCGTGGCATCGCCATCCTGGCCGACGAGATCAACGTCCTCTACGCCGGTTGATTTCCCCTTCGGCATGAAAAAAAGAGGCCTGCAGATGCAGGCCTCTTTTCTATCAGGTGGTCAGCGATGTTGTTTAACCGGGCAGAGCCAGCTGATCGGGTTTGCCGATGGGGATGGCACGGGGCTTGAGCGCTTCCGGCAGCTCCCGGGCCAGCTCTATGGTCAGCAGACCGTGCTCCAGCCTGGCCCCCTGCACTTCCACGTGCTGGCTCAGCTTGAAAGCGAGCTCGAAGTCCCGCTCGGCGATCCCCTGATGGAGGAATTGGCGCTCGCCCATGGTGGCGACCTTGCGCCCCTTCACCTTGAGGGTGCCATTTTCGGTCTCCAGCTCCAGCTCATTGCGATCGAAACCGGCCACGGCAACCGTGATGAGGTAGCTGTCGTGATCCCGCTTTTCGATGTTGTACGGGGGGTAGGCCGAGGTCTTCTGATCGAACAGGCCTTCCAGCTCGCGGGCCATCCGCTCGAAGCCGACGGCATTGGAATAGAGATGAGAAAAATCGAGGTTACGCATGATCCTATCCTTCTATAAAGCAACAGGGTTTACTCTCCACGGGCCCGCCATCGGCACCCGGGAAACATCAGCAATGCGACGAGGTCAGGCTGTCAGCCGTTGATCTCGATCTTGCGGGGCTTCATCGCCTCGGGCACTTCGCGCACCAAGTCGATGTGCAGCAGACCGTTCTTGAGGTCGGCCCCCTTCACCCGTACATAGTCGGCCAGCTGGAAGCGGCGCTCGAAACCGCGTTCGGCGATCCCCTGATAGAGGTAGTTGCGCTCGGTGTCGGCCTGCTTGCTGCCCTTCACCGTCAGCAGATTTTCCTGGAAGCTCAGCTCCAGCTCTTCCTGGGTAAAGCCCGCCACCGCCATGCTGATGCGGTAGTCGCTGTCACCCAGCTGCTCGATGTTGTAGGGGGGATAGCCGGCATTGCCATTGCTGGCCGCAGATTCGATGAGAGTGGCCAGACGATCGAAGCCGATGGCAGAACGATAGAGCGGAGAAAAGTCGATAGAACGCATAGTATTACCCTCTTGTGAGCGATAACGGATTGTTTGCCCTCCTGATGGACGGGCGCCTGGTCGAAACCTCTGTCGAGCGTTCCGGCCTTGTTATCTATATAGGGGCCAGCATTTGGCTTTCAAGGGGTAAAAACAAAAGAAATGCAGGCCATCAAGAATGGCCCGATTAGATCGATAATAGGCCTACGGGCCACTCATGATCCGTCCCTCACCCCTCCATACTGGCCGTGTCCCCAACGAGAAACCGGAGCACGCCATGAAGATTACCCAGGTTCGCAACGCCACCCTGCTCATCCACTACGCAGGAACCCGCTTCCTCATCGACCCCATGCTGGCCCCCAAGGGGAGCTACCCCGGCTTCGAAGGCATGGCCAACAGCCATCTTCGCAACCCCCTGGTCGAGCTGCCGCTGCCCATGGCGACCCTGCTGGAGGTGGATGCGGTGATTGTCACCCATGACCATCTGGATCACTGGGACGATGTCGCGAAAGCGACGATCCCCAGGCACCTTCCCCTATTCGTGCAGCATCAGAAAGATGCCGACACCATGAGGGGATGCGGCTTCGAGGATGTGCGCCTGCTGGGCGAGGTCGGCGAGTTCGCCGGCATTCGCCTGCAACAGACGGAAGGCCGGCACGGCAGCGATACCATCATGGCCATGCTGGGGGATCGCCTTGGCGAGGTCAGCGGAGTGGTCTTCTCCCATCCCGCCGAAAAGACCCTCTATCTGGCCGGCGACACCGTCTGGAATGCCCAGGTTGAACAAGCGCTGCACAGGCACCAACCCGAGGTTGTCGTCCTCAACTGCGGCGATGCCCAGGTGACGGGTCTGGGCGCCATCATCATGGGCAAGGAGGATGTGGCCGCCGTCTATCAGGCCGCCCCGCAGGCCACCCTGATCGCCAGCCACATGGAGGCGGTCAATCATGCCCTGCTGTCCCGGCGGGAGCTGCGCGACTATCTGGACAGCCAGGGGATGGCCGCCCGGGTACGGGTGCCCGAGGATGGCGACACCATGGTGCTCTGAGCGAGAGGCCGGGTACCACATGGCTCTTCGGCTTTCTGTTGCTGCCCCGTATGATGGGGATCCGAGTGCAAAGGAGTCTGCCACCATGCCCCGTCCTCTCATCGTCGCCGTCATCACCTTCGATCGCTTCAGCCCCTTTCACTGCTCGGTGCCCTGCCTCATCTTTGGCGACAAGATGATGCCGGGCCAGTCGTTGTTCGAGCTGAGACTCTGCGCCGGGGATGACACGCGGCAACCCGCCTCCTCCCAGGGCTTTCGCATGGAGGCCGACTATGGCCTGGAGGGTCTGCTGGAGGCGGATATCATCATCATCCCCTTCTGGCGCGATCCGGCCGAGCGCCCCGCCCAACCCTTGCTCGATGCCCTTGTTGCCGCCCGGATCAGGGGAGCCCAGCTCGTGGGGCTCTGTCTCGGCACCTATGTGCTGGCCTATGCCGGCCTGCTGGACGGGCGCGGTGCCGCCACCCACTGGGAATTTGAACAGGAGTTTGTCCAGCGCTTCCCCCGGGTGCGGCTCGATACCAATGCCCTCTACGTCGACGACGACGGGCTCATCACCTCGGCTGGCACCGCCGCCAGCCTGGACTGCTGCCTCTATCTGGTTCGCCAGCATCACGGCAGCCAGATTGCCAACAAGCTGGCCAGGCGGCTGGTGGTGCCTCCCCACCGGGAGGGTGGCCAAGCCCAGTTCATCGAGCAGCCGGTACCCGCCTCCACCCGGGATGCCAGGATCAACCAGCTGTTCGATCACCTGCGCCTGCACCTGGCCGCGCCCCATACCCTGGACAGCCTGGCGGAACATTGCATGATGAGCCGACGCACCTTTAGCCGCCGCTTCCAGCTCGCCACCGGTCTCTCCCTCGGGGAGTGGCTGATGGCGGAGCGCCTGCGCCGCAGCCAGACGCTGCTGGAGTCCAGCGCCCACACCGTGGAACGCATCGCCGAACTGGTGGGGCTCGGGTCTGCCACCATATTGCGCAAGCACTTTCGCGCCCGCTTCGGGGTGCCGCCGCGGGAGTGGCGCCGCACCTTTCGCGGTGACAGAGTCTAGGTCCCTCATGTTTCACGTGGAACGCGCCCTCTCCCTTCCATCCAGAAAACAAAAAGCCGCTCACGAGGAGCGGCTTTTGATGGTTGTCGGACCGTCTGATTAGACGTCGAGGTTGGCAACCCGCAGGGCGTTGGTCTCGATAAAGTCGCGACGGGGCTCTACGGCGTCACCCATCAGGGTGGAGAAGAGCTGGTCGGCGCCGACCGCGTCGTCGATGGTGACACGCAGCATGCGGCGGGCTTCCGGATCCATGGTGGTTTCCCACAGCTGCTCCGGGTTCATCTCCCCCAGCCCTTTATAGCGCTGGATGTAGATGCCACGCTTGCCTTCGCCCATCAGCCACTCGACCGCTTCAACGAAGCTGGCGACCGGTTTCACCTTCTCGCCACGCTTGATGTAACCGCCTTCCTCGATCAGGTTGGCGATCTCCTTGCCCAGGGAGACCAGCTGACGGTACTCGGAGGATTGCAGGAAGTCGTAGCTGAGCGGGTATTCGCGGTCGACCCCGTGCTGGCGTACCACGGCGTGGGGCACGAACAGGCTGCGCTCCTCGTCGCGGCGTACCTGCATCTGGTACTGGATGCCGTGGTTGCTCTCGTTGAGCACGGCCTCCATGCTCTGGCACCAGGCCAGCAGATCGCTCTCGCTGGCCAGCAGGGTTTCGTTCAACTCAGGCTGATAGATCAGCTGGGTCAGCACGGCTTCCGGGGCGCGACGGGACATGCGGGTGATCAGGTGAGTCACGGCGCGATGCTGGTTGACCAGACGCTCCAGCGCCTCGCCACCGATGGCCGGGGCAGACTCGTTGACGTGCAGGGTCGCACCGTCCAGCGCCATGGCGGTCTGGTACTGCAACAATGCGTCTTCGTCTTTCAGGTACTGCTCCTGCTTGCCCTTCTTCACCTTGTAGAGCGGCGGCTGGGCGATGAAGACATAGCCACGCTCGATGATTTCCGGCATCTGACGATAGAAGAAGGTCAGCAGCAGGGTACGGATGTGCGCACCATCGACGTCCGCATCGGTCATGATGATGATGTTGTGGTAGCGCAGCTTGTCCGGGTTGTACTCGTCGCGACCGATGCCACAGCCCAGAGCGGTGATCAAGGTGCCCACCTCCTGGGAGGAGATCATCTTGTCGAAACGGGCCTTCTCCACGTTCAGGATTTTACCCTTGAGGGGCAGGATGGCCTGGTTCTTCCGGTTGCGACCCTGCTTGGCGGAGCCGCCAGCAGAGTCCCCTTCCACGATGTAGAGTTCGGAGAGCGCCGGGTCTTTCTCCTGACAGTCCGCCAGCTTGCCGGGCAGACCGGCGATATCCAGCGCGCCCTTGCGGCGGGTCAGTTCGCGGGCCTTGCGGGCCGCTTCGCGGGCACGGGCCGCATCGATGATCTTGTTGACCACGATCTTGGCATCGCCCGGGTTTTCCAGCAGGAAGTCCGCCAGCTTCTCACCCATCGCCTGTTCCACGGCGGTCTTCACCTCGGACGAGACCAGCTTGTCCTTGGTCTGGGAGGAGAATTTAGGGTCAGGCACCTTGACGGAGATAACGGCAATCAGACCTTCACGGACGTCGTCACCACTGGCGGCGGACTTGGCCTTCTTGCTGTAGTCCTCCTTGTCCATGTAGTTGTTCAGCGTCCGGGTCAACGCGGTACGGAAGCCCACCAGGTGGGTACCGCCATCTCGCTGCGGAATGTTGTTGGTGAAGCAGTAGACCCCTTCCTGATAGGCGTCGTTCCACTGCATGGCGACTTCGACACCGATGCCGTCCTGCTCTGTGGTGAAGTGGAACACCTTGGGATGGATCGGGGTCTTGTTCTGGTTCAGGTACTCGACGAAGGCCTTGATGCCCCCTTCGTAGCAGAAGTGCGCCTCGCGGCCGTCACGCTCGTCCATCAGACGGATGGAGACGCCGGAGTTGAGGAAGGAGAGCTCGCGCAGACGCTTGGCCAGGATCTCGTAGTGGAACAGGGTGTCGCTGAAGATGGTCGGGCTCGGCCAGAAGCGAACTTCGGTCCCGGTGCCGGTGCTGTCACCAATCTGCTTGAGGGGTGCCTGCGGCTCGCCCAGGTGATAGGTCTGCTCGTAAACATGACCGTTGCGGCGGATGGTCAGCAGCAGCTTGTCGGAAAGCGCGTTCACCACGGAGACGCCTACACCGTGCAGACCGCCGGACACCTTGTAGGAGTTGTCATCGAATTTGCCGCCGGCGTGCAGCACGGTCATGATGACTTCGGCGGCGGAGCGGCCCTCTTCCGGGTGGATGTCCACCGGAATGCCGCGACCGTTGTCGCGCACGGAGACGGAGCCGTCGGAATGGATCTTGACCTGGATATCGGAGCAGTAGCCAGCCAGAGCCTCGTCGATGGAGTTGTCGACGACCTCGAACACCATGTGGTGCAGGCCCGATCCATCGTCCGTATCGCCGATATACATCCCCGGGCGCTTGCGGACCGCATCCAGGCCCTTGAGCACCTTGATATTCGAGGAGTCGTAAGTATTTTCACTCATAGCTTACTCTCTGCCTTCTCTAACGTTTCGGAGATCTTGCCTTGTTCCACGTGGAACAGCTTGCAGTCACTCGCATCCATCATGTCTGCGAGCTGACCGGTATCGATGGCGGTGATGAACACCTGGGACGCGCACTGCTTCAGCCTTGCGGCCAGCAGACGACGTTTGTCGACATCCAGTTCAGAGGCAAAATCATCAATTAAAAAAATACAGCCGCGGCTGCTATGTTGATTCAAATAGAGCCCTTGGGCCAGCCGCATGGCACAGACCAGCAACTTCAGCTGACCCCTGGACAAAATATCCTGCGCGGGCACGCCGTTCGCCTTGAGCCGCACGTCCGCCTTCTGCGGACCGACCCCAGTGTACCCCAGCGAACGATCCCGTTCGAACCCCGCCTCCAGCAATGCATCGAGGGGAGTGTCTTTTTCCCAGCCTCGATAGAATCCAAGACTGATATCGAACTCCGGCAGAAAATCTGCCGTCATCTCCTTGATCAGGGGTGTAATGGCCTGACAATAACTGGCGCGAAACCCCGCCAGCTCGCCACCCAGTCGCACCAGCTCCTGATCCCAGAATGCCAGTTGACGATACTGGGTGCTCTGGCGCAGCAAGGCATTGCGCTGCTTCAACAGCCGACGCACCCGCCCCCAGAGGGAGAAGAAGGTCGGCTCCTGATGGAAAACACCCCAGTCGAGCCAGGCCCGGCGAGCCTGGGGCCCACCGGTCAGCAGGCTGAAACCATCGGGGTGGATCAACTGTACCGGCAACAGCTCCGCCAGATCGGCCAGGCGCTGGGCCTGGGCACCGGCGATCTTGAGCTGGGTTTCGCCCCCCTTGTCCTTGGCAAGCCCGATGGGCACCTGACGCCCCTCCAGCTCGCACTGGGCAAACAGGGTAAAGGCCCGCTCGCCCTGGCGGATGACCCGCCCGGTCAAATGGGTACGAAACGAGCGGCCGAGACCAAGGTAATGAATGGCTTCCAGCACGCTGGTCTTGCCGCTGCCGTTACTCCCGACCAGGATATTGAGGCCGGGAGACAGCGCGAGACTGGCGTGCTGAATGTTGCGAAAGTCGCTGAGCTGGAGTTTGACCAGGGACACGACTAGATCCGCATCGGCATCACCACGTACTGGGCATCTTGGTTCTCAAAATCCTCAATAATGGCGCTGCTGATGGAATCGCTCAGGCTGATCCGGATTTGGTCACATTTTAACGTATTCAACACGTCCAGCACATAGGAGACGTTGAAGCCGATCTCCATCTCGCCAGCGGCGTATTGTACGTCAAGCAGCTCTTCGGCTTCTTCCTGTTCCGGGTTGTTGGCGGTGATGCGCAGCAGGTTTTCCTGCAGATTGAGACGCACCCCACGGAATTTCTCGTTGGAGAGGATGGCGGCACGAGCAAAGGCCTGGCGCAGATCCTCGCGACCGGCGATCAGGGCCTTGTCGCTCCCTCTCGGGATGACGCGGCGCCAGTCCGGGAAACGGCCATCCACCAGCTTGGAGGTGAAGATGAAGCCATCCAGGGCGGCGCGCAGGTTGCTGCGGCCCACTTGCAGCCGTACCGGCTTGTCTTCCGCTTCCAGCAGGCGCACCAGCTCCAGCACCCCTTTGCGCGGCAGGATGACCTGATGATCGGGCAACGATTCCCCCACCACCTCGCGGCGGCAGGTGGCCAGCCGGTGACCGTCCGTCGCCACGGTACGCAGGCCGTGTCCTTCGCTCTCGAACAGCATGCCGTTCAGGTAGTAGCGCACGTCCTGGCTGGCCATGGAGAACTGGGTCGCGTCGATGAGTTTTTTCAGCTCCAGCTGGCTGATGTCGAACTCGAGCACGGATTCCCAATCCTCGATGTTCGGGTATTCGGTCGCCGGTAGGGTCGACAGGTTGAAGCGGGAGCGACCGGAACGGATGATGAGGCGCTCTCCCTCGGTGCTGAGGCGGATCTCCGCCCCCTCCGGCAGACCGCGACAGATGTCCAGCAGCTTGCGCGCCGGCACAGTGGTGCGGCCATCCTGGCTGTCGCTGTTGAGATAGACCTGTCCGATCATCTCCACCTCGAGATCGGTCCCGGTCAGCGACAGCAGGCCATTGCTGACATCGAGCAGGACGTTGCCGAGGATGGGCAGGGTCGGCCGGCCACCCAGGGCACCGGACACCAGTTGCAGGGGACGTAACAGGGCCTCACGGCTAATTTCGAGCTGCATCTGTGCTCTCCGTTGTTATTGGGAGGAAAGGATTCGGATCAGGCTGGAACATGCAATCTGCATCTGTGCACTCCGTTCCGTTATCAGGAAGAAAGGGTACGGATCAGGTTGGAATAGTCTTCCTTGATGTCGTGACTCTCTTCCTTCAGCTGCTCAATCTTGCGGCAGGCATGAAGAACCGTGGTGTGGTCACGGCCACCAAAGGCATCCCCTATCTCAGGCAAGCTGTGGTTGGTCAGCTCCTTGGCCAGCGCCATCGCCAGCTGGCGCGGGCGGGCAACGGAACGGGAGCGACGCTTGGAGAGCAGATCCGCCAGCTTGATCTTGTAGTACTCCGCCACCGTCTTCTGGATGTTGTCGATCGTAACCAGCTTCTCCTGCAAGGCCAGGAGATCGCGCAGCGCCTCGCGCACGAAGTCGATGTTGATGGCGCGGCCGGTGAAGTTGGCATTGGCGATCACCCGGTTGAGGGCACCTTCCAGTTCACGGACGTTGGAGCGAAGTCGTTTGGCGATGAAGAAGGCCACTTCGTCCGGCAGGTGGATCTGGTTCTCGTCCGCCTTGCGCATCAGGATCGCCACCCGGGTCTCCAGCTCGGGCGGTTCGATCGCCACCGTCAGGCCCCAGCCGAAGCGGGACTTGAGACGATCTTCCACCCCGTTGATCTCTTTCGGATAACGGTCCGAGGTCAGGATGATCTGCTGGTTGCCTTCAAGCAGGGCGTTGAAGGTGTGGAAGAACTCCTCTTGGGAGCGCTCCTTGTTGGCGAAGAACTGGATGTCATCGATGAGCAGGGCATCGACGCTACGGTAATAACGCTTGAACTCTTCAATGGCGTTATTCTGCAGCGCCTTCACCATGTCCTGCACGAACCGTTCGGAGTGCATGTAGATGACTTTGGCGTCTTTCTTGCGATCCTTGATGGCATTGCCAACGGCGTGCAACAGGTGGGTCTTGCCCAGGCCGGTGCCGCCATAGAGGAACAGCGGGTTGTAGGCACCACCCGGATTGTCGGCCACCTGACGGGCGGCCGCACGGGCCAGCTGGTTGGACTTACCCTCGACGAAATTCTCGAAGGTATAGTTCACGTTGGTGTTGCTCTTGTGGTTTGGCTCGGGCTTGTTTTCGGCCTTGTTTTCCCAGCTCTTGGGAGAGTTATTCACAGGATCGACACCACGGGCCGGCGCCCTGGCGACCGCGACGGGATGAGGGCGATTGCCGATATCAAAACGCAGGGTGGGAGCGTCGGCTCCGCACAGCTCGTTGATGATGCCGTTGACCCGGAGCAGGTACTTGTCGCGTACCCAGTCCAGAACAAAGCGGTTCGGTGCATACAGGGTCAGAGTATTGTCACTCAACTCCGCTTGAAGCGGCCGGATCCACATGCTGAATTCTGCCGAGGGCAACTCATCTTGCAGCCGGTTAAGGCACTGCTGCCATAGCGAAGCAGTCACTCTAGACTCCCGTCAATTGATTAAGTAAAGACCGGCTATTCTACGTTTTTAGTGGCCGGATCTCCAGTTGCTGCCGCACGGATCCAGCAAATAAGATCCTTGACTTTCAAGGATCCAACGCCCCAGGATCCCATTTCATCCCCAAAGTTACCCACAGCCGGATATCGTCAATGTGGACAGAATGGCGCGCTGCGACCATAGTTATTTTATATAACCAAATATCATTTATTTTTTATATTTTATTCCAATAACATCAGCGCCAACCCGTGATTACAACTAAAAATACAGCACTACAGAGAGAGGAATCCCCATGAAAACCACCATCAAGCTGATTTCCGGCGCCGCCATTCTGCTGGCCAGCCTGTCCGGCCAGGCCATCGCCCAGGAAACCATCAAGGTCGGCATGTCCGGCAAATATTTCCCGTTCACCTTCGTCAAGCAGGACAAGCTGCAGGGCTTCGAGGTGGACATGTGGAACCAGATCGGTGAGCGCACCGGCTACAAGGTCGAGTTCGTGACCGCCAGCTTCTCCGGCCTGTTCGGCATGCTGGAAACCGGCCGCGTCGACACCATCTCCAACCAGATCACCATCACCGACGAGCGCAAGGCCAAGTACGCCTTCTCCCAGCCCTATGTCTATGACGGTGCCCAGATCGTGGTCCGCAAGGGCAACAACACCATCCACGGCATCAAAGACCTGGAAGGCAAGAAAGTCGCCGTCAACCTGGGCTCCAACTTCGAAGAGCTGCTGCGCAAGAACGACCCCAACAAGAAGATCGATATCCGTACCTATGACTCCGCCTTCGAGCAGGATGTCGCCCTGGGCCGCATCGACGCCTTCGTGATGGACCGCGTCTCCACCGCCCAGCTGATCAAGGAATCCAAGCTGCCGCTGCAACAGGCCGGTGCACCGTTCGAAACCATCGAGAACGCCCTGCCCTTCCTGAAGACCCCGGAAAAGCAGGCCGTGCTGAAGAAGGTTGACGATGCCCTCACCGCCATGCGCAAAGACGGCACCCTGACCAAAATCTCCGAAAAATGGTTCGCAGCGGACATCACCAGCAAATAAATGATGGAATTTGACCTCGAGTACACGCTAGGGCTGTTTCCCATCCTGCTCAAATACCTGGGCACCACGATGGAAATGGCCCTGTGGGGATTCGTATTGGCACTCGTACTGTCGCTGATCCTGGCAATAGTACGGGTGTTTCGCGTTCCCGCACTTCACTGGCTGGCGATGCTGTATATCTCGTTCTTCCGGGGTACACCGCTGCTCGTCCAGCTGTTCCTGCTCTATTACGGGCTGCCGCAGCTCTTCCCCATCTTCGTGGGGATGGATGCCTTTACCGCCGCCATCATCGGCCTGACCCTGCACTTTGCCGCCTACATGGCCGAGTCGATCCGGGCAGCCATTCTCGGCATCCACAAGAGCCAGATGGAAGCCGCCCTCAGTATCGGCATGAGCCGGCTGCAGGCGATGCAGCGGATCATCCTGCCCCAGGCGGCCCGCATCGCGACACCATCGTTGATGAACTACTTCATCGACATGATCAAGAGCACCTCCCTGGCGTTTACCCTGGGAGTGGCGGAGATCATGGGCAAGGCCCAGATGGAAGCGGCCTCCTCCTTCAAGTTCTTCGAGAGCTTCATGGCGGTGGCGCTGATCTACTGGGTGGTGGTCATCTTCTTCACTCGCTTGCAGCATCTGCTGGAAGTGCGGCTGAACCGTGCTTATTAAAGGAGGCCTGTCATGATCAACCTAACGGGTCTCTCCAAGGCCTATGACGGAAATCAGGTGCTCAACGGCATCGATCTTGAGGTAAAGAAGGGGGAGATTGTCGTCATCATCGGTCCTTCCGGTACCGGCAAGTCGACTCTGCTGCGCTGCCTCAACCTGCTGGAAACCCCGGATGCAGGGCGGCTCGTCATCGATGACCTCGCCGTGGATCTGGCCAAGGCCAGCGACCAGCAGGCCATCGAACTGCGCAAACGCGCCTCTTTCGTGTTCCAGAACTACGCCCTGTTCGCCAACAAGACGGCGCTGGACAACATCGCCGAGGGGCTGATCACCGTCTGGAAGCAGCCGAAGGCGGAGGCTCGTGCCACTGCCCTGGGCATCCTCAAGGACATCGGCCTCGCCGAGAAACAGGATGCCTACCCGGCCTCCCTCTCCGGCGGCCAGCAACAGCGCGTCGGCATCGGCCGGGCCATGGCGGCCCACTCCAAGGTGATCCTGTTTGACGAGCCCACCTCCGCCCTCGATCCCGAATGGGTCGACGAGGTGCTGGGCCTGATGAAGCAGCTCGCCCGCCAGCACCAGACCATGGTGGTGGTGACCCACGAGATCGAGTTTGCCCGTGATGTCGCCGATCGGGTGATCTTCATGGAAGGAGGCCGGATCGTGGAGCAGGGCCCGCCGGATCAGATATTGGTCGATCCGCAGGATCCCCGTACCCGGGAGTTCCTGCGCAAAGTACTTAAATAGCTCTCTCTTTGGCGGCCTGGCCGCCTTTTTTCTTGAGGGATCCTTGTTTAACCCCGGGTTGCCAGTATAATTCGGGGCCCTTGATCCTCCGGATCCTGCCAGATTATCCCGCTCGGTCGACGAACGGGGCGAGATGGAAAGGAACGGCGGATTGACGAGAAGCTGAACTCTGTTTAGAATTCGGCCTCTTTTGCTAGTCGTCACACGCTATAGCTGGCGCGTCGGCTAAGTGTGACAATCAAAACTGTACAGAAATACGGAATCGAATCATGAAACGTACTTTTCAACCGTCCAACCTGAAGCGCAAGCGCTCTCACGGTTTCCGCGCTCGCATGGCTACTGCCAACGGCCGCAAAGTTCTGGCCGCTCGTCGTGCCAAGGGTCGTGCCCGCCTGGTAGTCTAATGCCTACCCAGCACACCTTCTCTCGGGAGTTACGTCTGTTAACTCCCGAACACTTCAAACGCGTTTTCGCCGAGCCTGTCCGGGCCGCTTCTCCGCAAATTACGCTTCTTGCTTGCCCCAACTCCCTCGAACACCCCCGTCTTGGCCTCGCCGTGCCCAAAAAGGCGCTCAAGCGTGCCGTCTGGCGCAACCGTGTAAAACGAGTGGTTCGGGAAAGTTTTCGCCTCAATCAAGCCAATCTGCCCGCTATCGACATCGTCGTGATCGCCAAGGGTGGCGTGAAGGAAATGGACAACGAAGCGCTGTTCAAGTTACTGGAAAAGCTATGGCGCACTCTGTCACGCCGTTGCAATGGGTAGCAATCAAACTGATACGCCTGTATCAGCTAATCATTAGTCCCCTGCTCGGGCCGCGCTGCCGTTTCACCCCGACTTGTTCCCAATTTGCGATAGAAGCAATCCGACTTCACGGTTTCATAAAAGGCGTTTGGTTAGCCAGCAAACGTCTATTAAAATGCCATCCCTTATCCGAGGGTGGTTATGACCCGGTTCCGCAACCAAAGCGAAGAAACTGAAGACTATGGAATCACAACGCAATTTACTCCTGATCGGTTTGCTGTTCGTGAGCTTCTTGCTCTGGCAACAGTGGGAGTCCGACAAGGCTCCGAAGCCGGCCCCGACTACCGTGGCCCAAACCGAACATTTCGTACCTGAAGCCGGTCAGACCGGTGATATTCCTCAGGTTTCCGAGCAAGCAAATGGTAACGCCGCGCGCAAGCTGATCACCGTCTCCTCCGACGTGCTCAAATTGACCCTGGACACCCAGGGCGGTGACATCGTCTCTGCCGAACTGCTGGCCCACAAGCTGGAAGAAGGCAAGGAACAGCCGTTCACCCTGCTGACCAGCCAGCCTGCCCACCTCTATGTGGCCCAGAGCGGTCTGGTCGGTCGCGATGGTCCGGACAGCCAGGCCCAGGGTCGTCCCACCTATGAAGCCGCCCAGACCAGCTATCAGCTGGCCGATGGTCAGGATCAAGTCGTCGTTCCGATGACCTGGACCGACAGCAAGGGCGTGGTCTTCACCAAGGAGTTCGTGCTCAAGCGCGGTGATTACGCCGTGGGCGTCGACTACAAGATCGACAACAAGTCTGCCGAGCCGGTCCAGGTACAGTTCTACGGTCAGCTGAAGCAGACCATGACCACGCCGAAGGATCAGGAAGGTCATGCCATGGTGGCCAGTGCCTACCGTGGTGGAGCCTTCTCCAGCGAAGACTCCCGCTACAAGAAGTACACCTTTGACGAGATGAAGGATGCCGACCTGAACAAGACCACCCAGGGTGGTTGGGTCGCCATGCTGCAGCACTACTTCGTCTCTGCCTGGGCCCCGAATGCCAACGACACCAACAGCTTCTACAGCCGCGTGATCCCGGGCAAGGACCAGGCCATCATCGGCTACAAGGCGCCGCTGGTTGACGTCGCTGCCGGCCAGCAGGCCGAAGTGAGCGGCAAGCTGTGGATCGGTCCCAAGCTGCAGGATCAGATGGCCAAGGTGGCAAACCACCTGGATCTGACTGTCGACTACGGCTGGCTCTGGTTCATCGCCCAACCGCTGCACTGGCTGCTGACCGTGTTCCACGGTTTCGTCCAGAACTGGGGTCTGGCCATCATCATGCTGACCCTGCTGGTGCGCGGCATCATGTTCCCGCTGACCAAGGCCCAGTACACCTCCATGGCCAAGATGCGCATGCTCCAGCCCAAGCTGGCTGCGCTCAAGGAACGCTTCGGTGACGATCGTCAGAAGATGTCCCAGGGCATGATGGAGCTGTACAAGAAGGAGAAGGTCAACCCGCTGGGCGGCTGCCTGCCCATCCTGGTACAGATGCCCATCTTCATCGCTCTCTACTGGGCACTGATGGAGTCTGTCGAGCTGCGCCACGCGCCGTTCGCCCTGTGGATCACCGACCTGTCGGTGAAGGACCCCTTCTTCGTGCTGCCAATCCTCATGGGTGCCTCCATGTGGTATCTGCAGAAGATGAGCCCGACTACCATCACGGACCCGATGCAGCAGAAGGTGATGCAGTTCATGCCGATCATCTTCACCTTCATGTTCCTCTGGTTCCCGGCAGGTCTGACTCTGTACTGGCTGGTGAGCAACGTCATCTCCATCATCCAGCAGACCATCATCTATCGTCAGCTGGAGAAGAAAGGCCTGCACTCACGCAACTGATGCGCAGCCCATCTTTCCTAATGACAAAAGAGGCGGCCTTCGGGCCGCCTTTTTTATTACAATGTCCTCCACCCTCTTACTCATTCAGCCAACCAGCGAGTCAAGCAAGATGACAACAGATACCATCGTGGCCCAGGCCACCGCCCCCGGCCGTGGCGGCGTCGGCATAGTCCGCGTCTCCGGCCCTGCCGCCGAGCGGGTCGCCGAGATAGTGCTCGGCAAGCTCCCCAGGGTGCGTTATGCCGAATATCTGCCGTTCAGGGACGAGCAGGGCCAGGCGCTGGATCAGGGCATCGCCCTGCTGTTCAAGGCCCCCAACAGCTTCACCGGCGAAGATGTGCTGGAGCTGCAGGGCCATGGCGGCCCCGTCATTCTCGACATGCTGATCCGCCGCATCCTGCAGATCGATGGCATCCGCCCCGCCCGCCCGGGCGAGTTCAGCGAGCGCGCCTTCCTCAACGACAAGCTGGATCTGGCCCAGGCCGAGGCCATCGCCGATCTCATCGAAGCCTCCAGCGAGCAGGCCGCCCGCAGCGCCATGCACTCCCTCCAGGGGCAGTTCTCCGGCAAGGTTCAACAGCTGGTGGAGAGCCTCACCCGGCTGCGCATCTATGTGGAAGCGGCCATCGACTTCCCGGATGAAGAGATCGACTTTCTCTCCGACGGCAAGGTGGCGGGTGACCTCTACGCCATCATGTCCGAGCTGGATGACGTACGCGGCGAGGCCAAGCAGGGTGCCCTGCTGCGAGAGGGGATGAAGGTGGTGATCGCCGGTCGTCCAAACGCCGGCAAATCGAGCCTGCTCAACGCCCTCGCAGGCCGCGAGTCCGCCATCGTCACCGAGATCGCCGGTACCACCCGCGACGTGCTGCGCGAGCACATCCATCTGGATGGCATGCCGCTGCACATCATCGACACCGCGGGCCTGCGCGATACCCAGGACAAGGTGGAACAGATCGGCATCGAGCGCGCCTGGGCCGAGATCGAACAGGCCGACCGGGTGCTGTTTATGGTGGACGGCACCACCACGGATGCCGTCGACCCCCACGACATCTGGCCGGAATTCGTTGATCGGTTGCCAAAAAACATCGGCCTCACCGTGGTGCGCAACAAGGCGGACCTGACCGGCGAGGATCTGGCACCGAGCCAGGAGCAGGGCCATGCCGTCTATCGCATCTCCGCCAAGACCGAGCTGGGGCTGCCCGCCCTGCGCGAGCACCTCAAGGCCTGCATGGGCTTCCAGGGCAACACCGAAGGGGGCTTCATGGCCCGCCGCCGCCACCTGGACGCACTGGAGCGCGCCGCCGAACGGCTGCTGGTAGCCAGGGAGCAGCTTGAGGTCTATGTGGCTGGCGAACTGGTGGCCGAGGAGCTGCGCCTGGCCCAGGAGTCCCTGTCCGAGATCACCGGCGAGTTCAGCTCCGACGATCTGCTGGGCCGCATCTTCTCCAGCTTCTGCATCGGCAAGTAAATCCGCAGAGCAGGCAATGAAAAGCCCGGGTTCACCCCGGGCTTTTTTTGTGCGCTTTTCATCCACCAACCTAGAGACGGCGCAGGCACCACATGAAGTAAGCGCCCCCTAACAGGGTGGAGACCAGACCGACGGGCACCTCCTGGGGAAAGAGGATCTGCTGGCCGATCCAGTCCGCCGACACCATCAGCAAAGCGCCACAGCCTGCGGCGCCGAGCAGGTGCCAGCGCGCCCTCACCAACCCCATCAATCTGGCCAGGTGCGGCGCCAGCAGACCGGCAAAGGAGAGCGGGCCTATCACCATGGTGGCACTGGCGGTGAGCACGGCCACCAGCAGCAGGATGGTGAGCTGGGCGCGGCCGAGATGGATCCCCAGAGCCGTCGCTACCGCCGGCCCCATGGGCATGAGGTCGAGCCAGCGGCTCGCCAGCAGGCAGGCTGCCAGCATCAGCAGCGCCAACACCACCAGGGCAAGGGCCACCGGCTGGGTGACGTAATAGGTGGAGCCGGACATCCAGGAGAGCAGTTGCTGCACCCGCAGGTCGCCGTTGGCCAGGGCGATGGCCTGCAACGGCTCGAACAGCGCCGTGATGGCGATGCCAGACAGCAGTATCCGCTCCGGCTGGAAGCCGTTGCGCCGGTTGATAAGCACCAGCAGCAACAGGCAGGCGAAGGCGCCCACCAGTCCCCCTAGCAGCATCATGGGCAGCGGCAAGGCGGGCAGCAACAGGGCCGCCGCAATCACCCCCATGAAGGTGCCACCGCTCACCCCCAGCAGCTCGGGGCTCGCCATGGGGTTGTTGCTGACTCGCTGCAACAGGGTGCCAGCCAGCGCCAGCAACACGCCTGCGGCACCCGCAGCCAGCGTGCGCGGCAAGCGCCACTCCAGTTGGGCCTGCCACCGCAGCCAGCTCGGCCAACCCCAGCCGCCCATCCCCTGCCCAAACAACAGGGAGGCGATCACCGCCGCAGCCAGCCCCAACACCATCAGGCCAACAAGGCGAGTCGGCGCCGGATGGCGGGCCAACAACAGAGAGGAGTTCGCCTTAGGCGCACTCTGCTTGATGCCAAGACGCGGGATCAGCCAAAGCAGCAGCGGCGCCCCCAACAGGGCCGTCATGGCGCCGGTCGGGATCAGCACAGGCCAGAACCGGCTCAGGGTCTGCAGCAGCAGATCGGTGGCCGCCAGCAACAGGGCGCCGAGGATGGGTGCCCACAGCAGCCGCTGGGCCAGTTTTCTGACCCCCAGCAGCCGCACCATGGCGGGCGCCGCCAGCCCGATAAAACCGATCAGCCCCACCACGCTCACCACGCAGGCGGTGATGAAGACCGCGAGGCCGAGACCGGCGAATCTCAGGTGCTTGAGAGAGACCCCCAGGCTGCGAGCGCTGGCATCGTCCAGCTCCAGCACTGCCAGCGGGCGCACCAGCACCGCCGCCAGCATCGCGGCCAGCAGCAACCGTGGCAGCAGATAGCCGACGCCGCTCCAGCTGTTCTGGGCCAGAGATCCGCTCCCCCACACCAGCAACCCTTTGAGCTCCTCCTGGAAGAACAGCAGCAATCCCATGCTGATGGCGGCCAGATAGAGGTTGATCACCAGCCCTGCAAAGACGATGACCACGGGATTGAGCTGACGGCGCCAAGCCAGGGCGAAGACCAGCCCCATGGCCAGGCTTCCCCCGGCCATGGCGATCCACTCCCGCCCGATCAGCAGCCAGGAGGGAGCGAGCAGGGTCACCATCATCAGCGCCAGCTGGGCGCCGGAGGCCACCCCCAGGGTGGTGGGCGAGGCCAGGGGATTGCGCAGCACCTGCTGCATCAGGGTACCGGCGAGCCCGAGGGCGGCACCGGCCAGCAGGCAGATGGCAAGGCGCGGCAGCCAGCTGAAATGGACCACCGCCTGGCGGGCATCGTCCAGCTCGGGGGAGAACAGGGCCTGCCACCAGAGCGCCCCCGGCAGTTGACGCGCCAGCTCGGCGCAAGCCAGCCCCAGTGTCAGCACCAACAGGCAGAGACCCGGGCGCAGCAGGGGCGAAGAAAGAGAAGAGCTCATTGATTTGATCCCCCGGTTGCTCTGTGGACAGCCTGCTCCCGCAAGGCACCGTCCAGCAGGGTGGCGAAGCGGCGGGCCGCCAATATGCCACCAAAACTCCATGTCGCAGGCAGATGGATCACCGAATTGTTCTGTACCAGCGGGAGATGCTGCCACAATCCAGGCTCCTGAAGTTTTTCACCAACTCCTACGGGCACGGGGTCCACCACCACCAGCCTGGCCTCCGACATCCCGAGAAACTGCTCCAGGCTCGCGACCGAGAATCCCCAGGCATTGGTCTCTCCCTGCCAGGCGTTGCGAAGGCCGAGGCGCTGCATCACTGCCTCGAACAGGCTGCCACGGCCAAACACCCGCACATGGCGCTCATCGATGAATTGCACCACCAGCAAGGGGGGCAGATCGGCGGGCAGCGCCGCCTGCATCTGTGCCAGATCCTGCTCCAGCGCGGCGAGCTGGCGTTCAGCCTCCGCCTCTTTGTTGACCAGGGCGGCTATGGTCAGGGTCGCTTCCCGCAGTCGCTGCCACAGATCGGTGCCCGGTTCATACAGGGCGATGGAGTGCACCGGCGCGATGCGGGAGAGGGTCGGCGCCAGGGGGGCCGCCAGCGGCGAGATGAGAATAAGATCCGGTTTGAGCTCCGCCAGCAGTTCCCGGTTGGGCTGGGCACGCAGCCCGATATCGATCACCCCGGCAGGAAGCTGGGGTTCACCGACCCAGGCGCGATAGGGGGCCACATCCCCCACCGCCATCGGTGTCACTCCGAGCGCCAGCAGGGTTTCGGCTATGGTCCAGTCCACGGTGGCGATGCGGGGGGTGGCGCTGGTGGCGTCGGTGGCGGTGACAAGCTGCCCGGCCTCCCCTGCCAGGGGCAGCAGCAGACTGAGCAGACAGGGCGCCATCTTCAATAAACGGTTCAAGAGCGGCCCCCGGTCAGACGATGGCGATGGCGTGGTCATGGGCCGGATGGCGAATGACCTCCATGGGGATGCCATAGATGGCGTTCAGGGTCTCCCCTGTCATGATCTGTTCGGGCTCGCCGTGGGTCAGCAGACGGCCGGAGTGCAGCGCCACCAGCCGATCGCAGAAACGGGAGGCCATGTTGATGTCGTGAATGACGATGATGACCCCGAGGTTGAGCTGGCGGCTGAGCTGCTTGACGAGCGTGAGCACCTCCACCTGATGGGCCACGTCCAGGGCGGCCAGCGGCTCGTCCAGCAGGATGAAACGGCTCTCCTGAGCCAGCAGCATGGCGAGCCAGACTCGCCCCCGCTCACCGCCGGAGAGGGTATCCACCAGCCGATCGGCAAAGCGTTCGGTGTGGGTCAGGGCGATGGCACGCTCCACCTGACGGTGATCTTCCGCTCCCATCCGGCCCAGCAGTCCGCGCCAGGGGTAGCGCCCCATCTCCACCAGTTCGCGGCCGAGCAGGTTTTCGGCACTCGGCAGGTGCTGGGGCAGATAGGCCACCTGACGGGCAAACTCCCGGTTGCCCCAGGCAGACAACGGCTGGTCATCGAACAGGATCTCCCCGCCGCTGTGGGGTTGCTGGCGCGCCAGCAGCTTGATCAGGGTCGATTTGCCCGACCCGTTGTGGCCGATGAGGCCATAGACCCGACCTTGCTCGAAGCGAAGGCTGGTGGGGTGCAGCAGCGTGCGGTCATTGACCGCGAAGCTGGCGGATTTCATCTCGAACATAAGCAATTCCTGTGCTGGCTTGCTGCCAGTCTCATCGGTGCCAGCATCAGGCCGGCACCTTGCCATCCAGATGGGCGACCGCATCCCGGCTCACCTGCTCGCGCTGCTCACCGGTCAGTTCGGTGAGGCGGCCCTGGCGCATCTCCAGCAGGCGATCGGCCAGAGAGAAGTAGTGATCGTCGTGGCTGATGGCGATCACCGTCTTGCCCATCTCTTTCAGGCGCGGCAACAGCACCTGATAGAAGATGCGGCGGAACTGGGGATCCTGATCCGCAGCCCACTCGTCGAACAGCATCACCTCCCGCTGCTCTGCCAGGGCCAGCAGCAGGGCGACCCGCTTGCGCTGGCCCTGGGAGAGGTCGATATCGGCGATGAAGCCATCCTTGATGGCAAGCTTGCTGCCCATCTGCAACCGCTCAAGCCACTCGGCGACCAACGCCTCTTTCGGCTCGGGCCCCAGCAAATGCTGGAACAGGTGGTAGTCGGTGAAAATGGCGGAGAAGAGCGCCAGATAGCCGTTGCGATCGGTGACCGGCTCCCCATCCAGCAGGATCCGGCCAGAGACCGGTTGATAGAGCCCGGTCAGCAGCATGGCCAGGGTCGACTTGCCGGAGCCGTTGCCACCGATGAGGAATATCTGCTCCCCCCGCTCGATCACCAGATTGATGGGGCCCACGGAGAAACCGCCCTCCCCCTGGTAGTGAAAGCTCACCTGCTCCAGCTCGATGCGCTGCCAGGAGCAAGGCGCAGGCGGCAACGGGAACGCTTCGTCAGGCTCTGCCAGATTGAGGGCAGCTATCTTGTCGAACGCCACCTGGGCGGCGATCAGGGTCGGCAAGGCTCCGATACCTTGCAGCAAGGGAGTGCGCAGGAACAACAGGGTCAGGGCGAAGGTGGCGGCCACATTGGTGTTGGCCCAGCCCAGCCCGTTGGCCAGAAAGAAGACCAGGCCGATGGCACCCAGCATCATGATATTCGACCAGTTCACCGCGCTCAGGTGGTAGGTATCGGCGCGGATGATCTGCTCCCGGTAGTCCCGGGCATTCTGCTCATAGAGCTGGTGGTAGACGAAGTGGGCACGCTCGCGGTTGAGCGCCAGCTCCTTGCACCCGGCGATGATGGACTGGTAGTTCTGGTAGAGCCTGTCTTCGGCCTGGCGCATGTGCGCCAGGTGGCGATAGACCCGGTTCACCAGCAGCCAGCCCACCACCATGGTCACGGTGACCCAGAGGGCGGTAACACCGAGCAAGGCGGGAGAGAGCAGGCCAAGGTAGATGATGGAGCCCAGGGTGAGCACCAGACCCTGTACCAGTTCCGGCAGGCGCACGAAGGCGATGGTGATCTGACCGATGTCGCTGGAAAGGGAGGCCAGGAGCGGCCCCTGCCCTATTTGACGCAGACGGGCGACGTCGGTATCCAGCAGTTGCTTGAGCAGGCGGCCACGCAACCGGTAGACGAAATGGTGACCCAGGGTGGTCAGGGCAAGTTGGGATCCGAGCGTGATCACCAGCAGCAGCAAGACCAGGCCGACAAGCTGACCCAGGATCGGCAGCGGATCCCCGACTGATTCGATAAGTGATTGATTGATGAAGGCAATGACGCCTATCCCGCTGACAGCACTCAGCAGGCTGAGCAGGGTAATGGCGATGAAGGGCCAACGGTATTGGCGATAAACCAGTGACAAGAGTTCCATGACAGGCCTGTAGATGAATGGAAGGAGGGCGGGAGCCTTCGCCCCCGCCCGGCCTGTCGCTTACCAGCGGTAGTTGACGGTGCCGACTATGCTGCGCGGCTCGCCGTAGTAGCAGTAGTAGTCGCAGCTCGCCACATAGGTGTCGTTCAGCAGGTTGTTGACGTTGATCTGGGCACGCCAGTTCTTGGCAAAGTCATACCCGATCATCGCATCCCATACGGTGTGTGCCGGTACCTGGGCGGAACCATAGATGGGGGTGTAGTCCGCATTCACCGCGCCGATGCCGACGCTGGAACCCACATAGCGCACGCCGGAACCCAGCTCAAGACCGGATACCGGGCCCTGCTGCACCTTGTAGTTGCCCCAGAAGGAGGCCTGGTGGCGCGGGATCAGGCTCGCACGACGATCGCCGTTGCCGGTGTCGTTGGTCTTGGCATCGGTATAGGTATATGCAGCGGTCAGGCGCAACGCCTCGGTGGCCTGCACGCTCCCTTCCAGCTCGACCCCCTGAGAGGTCACTTCACCGGCCTGGGTCTGCTGGCCGGAGCCGGTAGAGACCAGGGAGTTGGTCTGCTCCAGATCGAACAGCGCCAGGTTGATGTAGCCATCGAGGAAGCTGGGTGCGTACTTGACCCCGGTCTCGTAGAGCTTGCCTTCCAGCGGCTTGTAGGAGTTGCCGGTGTTGGGGTCTATCCCCGGCAGCACTTCGAAGGATTCCGCATAGGCGAAGTAAGGGGAGAGACCGTTGTCGGCCAGGTACATCAGGCTGCCGGAGAGAGAGAGGTTGTCGTCGTACTGTTTCTCGTTCTTGCTCTTGGCTTCGCTGATGTTGTGGGTTTCCACGTAATCGAAACGACCGCCCGCGGTCAGCAGCCAGCGATCATCCCAGCGGATCTGGTGCTGGGCATAGAGGCCGCTCTGACCCTTGGTGCTCTTCTGATGGGTCGCGGTGGATTCATCAAAACCGGGGAAACCGCTGTAATCCGGGTTCATGGTGTTGATGGCGCCCATGCCATAGTTGTCGGCTTCCTGGCCTTCATTCACATGGCGCTGCAGATCCACCCCCAGCAGCAGGGTCTGCTCCGTGCTGTCGGTGTTCCAGTAGCCCACCATCTGGTTGTCCATGGTGGCGCTCTTGGTATCCCCATCCCGGTAGACCAGGCCGCGGTAGGCGGTGGTGCCTTCATAGGTCGGGAAGATATAGGTCTGGCGCAGCAGCAGATCGTTGTAGTTGAAGCGAACGTTCTGCTTGAACTCCCAGGTCTGGTTGAGCTGGTGGGCCAGCTCGTACCCGGCGGAGATCTGGGTATTGCGATTGCGATCGTAATCCGGCTGGCTCAGGTTGGTGGAGGGATCGATCTGGCCTCCGGAGGTATTCAGGGTGCCGTAAACCGGGAAGAAACCGTTGGTCGGCACCCCTTCATCGTGCTTGAAGCTGGAAAGCAGCGTCAGCGTGGTGCGATCCGAAATATCCAGGGTCACGCTCGGCGCCAGATAGGCGCGCTCGTTGTAGGTGCCATCCAGCACGCCGTCCCGCTCGTTGTAGAGGGCCACCAGACGATAACGGCTGTTGTCGGTAAGGGTGTCGGAGACATCCACCCCGACCTGGCGCAGATCCCGGTTGCCCAGTTGCAGGTTCACCAGTCCCTGCGGGGTCGCGGTCGGACGCTTGCTGATGGCGTTGATGACGCCTCCGGGAGGGGCTTCGCCATACAGAATGGAGGCCGGGCCTTTGAGCACTTCCACGCTCTCAAGGCCGAAGGGCTCCGGGGTCCAGACATAGTAACCGGTGCTGAAAAGACGGTTGCCATCCAGGTAAGAAGCCGCATCGAAGCCGCGCACCTTGAACCAGTCAGCATCCGTGTCCGAACCATAGGACTGGGACAGGACGCCGGAGCGATAGCGCAGGGACTCGTCTAGCTTGAGTACGGCGTGCTGGTCCAGCTCTTCGCGATTGACCACGGAGACGGCACGGGGGGTCTCTGCCATGGGGACCTCGACCTTCATGGCGGTCCCGGTCACGACCATGGTTTCGCCCGCCTTGGGCAACTCTTTATCCGCCTGTTCCGCCGCCAACACGGGCAGGGACGCCAGCAGACAGGAGAGCGGCAGCAGCTGTGCGCCTCTCTTTCGCATCACGGCATTCGGGGTATTTTTTTGCGCAATCATATAAGTGTCTCAAATATCAATAATTTATGTTTGATTTCTTATTATGGGTGCCCAATTGGACCGGTCAGCCCGGCGCCTCAGGCGAATAAAGCAGCGCCATGCTACTACAGGTGCCGTGATCGAATCGATTCAATAATTGCTAATCATTTGCATCTGCATTGTTAATTGACACTTTGAAGTGTCGTTTGACAACGAAAGGTGCGATGAGGTCGCAACTGTCGGAAAGAAGGCAGCATGACGGCCACGAGACCGGTTTTGGCTGCAAAAAAGTGGACAGGATCCTTATCCCCAAGCTTTATCCATATTTATCCACATGCTTTGGCGGTAAGATCCCCGCTCTTCACTTTTTCGATGACATCAGGATCCATTCCATGGCCAAACTCAACCTCGTCGTCGGCTCCATGCTGGGGGCCTCCGAATATGTCGCAGATCATGTGGTCGGCCTGCTTGAACAGGCGGGCCACCAGGCGGAGATCCACAACCCCGCCAGCCTGGCCAGGATCCTGACCGAGCCAGAAGCCATCGTGCTGGTGGTCACTTCCACCCATGGTGCGGGGGATGTACCCGACAATCTGCAGCCCTTTGCCCGGGATCTTGCCGAACAGCAGCCGGATCTCGCCGCCTTCAAGTACGGAGTGATCGCCCTGGGGGATCGCAGTTATGACACCTTCTGCCAGGGCGGCAAGACGTTGGATCGGCTGCTGGCCGGGTGCGGTGCCAGCCGACTGGGGGATCTCCTGGAAATAGACGTGACCCAGCACGAGATCCCCGAAGATGCCGCAGAAACCTGGATCCACGACTGGATGACCCTGATCGGTTGATCAGGGCCAGGGAGATCCGGTCACGACCCCCGATCTCCCTGGTTATCCCCAGATCCCTATCCACCAGGTTATTAACAGGGGGATCCGGATAAGTTTTTCCCGAGAGCTCCCCACATGAGCTCGGATAATTGTGCATAACTTAGGTGCTAAGCTCTGCAAAACCTATAGTTATTCATGTATTAGATCTTGTCGACCATGTATCTGTGTATAAAAACCCATGTTATCCCCCCGTTTGCCCCCTCTGGATCCAAGCTTTTCCACAAGCAGCGATCGACCTTAACCGAATGATCTTTATGATCAAAAATGCCTTATCAACAGAAGTCTCGGATCCTAATAAAAGATCCAATAAAAGATCGATCTAAAGATCCTTAAGATCTATTTAACCGATCCCTGATCCATACTGATCCTGAAGTAGACGTTCCCCTCCGGATGCTAAACAGATAGAATGATCCGCCCTTCAGACCAGGCAAACAAAGATCTTCAGGCGTGCAGATCAAGGTGATCCCCAATGCAATACCATGAACAATTTGATGTGATCGTCGTCGGTGGCGGTCATGCAGGAACCGAAGCAGCAACAGCGGCAGCCCGCATGGGTCTCAATACCCTGTTGCTCACCCACAACATAGATACGCTGGGGCATATGTCCTGCAATCCGGCGATCGGCGGGATCGGCAAGGGACACCTGGTCAAGGAAGTCGACGCCCTTGGCGGGATCATGGCGCAGGCCATCGATCTCGGCGGGATCCAGTTCCGCACGCTCAACTCTTCCAAGGGCCCTGCGGTGCGGGCTACTCGTGCCCAGGCTGATCGCCTGCTGTACAAGGCTGTGGTGCGTCAGACCCTGGAGAACTACCCGAACCTGAAGATCTTCCAGCAGGCCTGCGACGATCTGGTCATGGACGGGGATCGCGTCGCCGGGGTCGTTACCCAGAGCGGGATCCGCATCAGCGGCAAGACGGTCGTACTGACCGTTGGCACTTTCCTCAATGGTCTGATCCACATCGGCATGGAGAACTACAAAGGGGGCCGCGCCGGGGATCCTCCCTCTATTGCCCTCGCCCAGCGCCTGCGTGAAATGCCGCTGCGCATCGATCGCCTCAAAACGGGCACGCCACCACGCATCGATGCACGCACCGTCGATTTTTCCGTGATGCAGCAGCAACATGGTGACGATCCTCGCCCGGTCTTCTCCTTCATTGGCAACGCCAGCCAGCATCCGCGCCAGATGCCTTGCTACGTGACCCATACCAATGAGCAAACCCACGAGGTGATCCGCAACAACCTGGATCGCAGCCCCATGTACGCCGGGGTGATCGAGGGGATAGGTCCGCGCTACTGTCCGTCGATCGAGGACAAGATCACCCGCTTTGCCGACAAGACGGCGCACCAGATCTTTGTGGAACCGGAAGGCCTGACCACCCACGAGCTCTACCCGAACGGGATCTCCACCAGCCTGCCGTTCGACGTGCAGGTGCAGATCGTCCGCTCGATCCGTGGCTTCGAGAATGCCCATATCACTCGCCCTGGCTACGCCATCGAGTACGATTTCTTCGATCCGCGGGATCTCAAGGCCAACATGGAGAGCAAGTGCATCGAGAACCTCTTCTTCGCCGGCCAGATCAACGGCACCACCGGCTATGAAGAGGCCGCTGCACAGGGCCTGATGGCCGGTCTGAACGCGGGCTTGCGCGTCCAGGGCAAGGAAGCCTGGCACCCACGCCGGGATCAGGCCTACATGGGCGTGATGATGGACGATCTCTCCACACTGGGGACCCGCGAACCCTATCGCATGTTCACCAGCCGTGCCGAATATCGCCTGCTGCTGCGGGAAGACAACGCGGATCTGCGCCTGACCGCCATCGGCCGCGAGCTGGGTCTGGTGGATGATCATCGCTGGAGCCTGTTCAATGCCAAGGTGGAACAGGTGGAGCAGGAACGTCAGCGCATGCGCTCGACCTGGATCCACCCGCAGCATCCGTCTCTGGAGGCGGTCAACGCCCTGGTCAACACTCCCCTGACCCGGGAGCAGAGCCTGGAAGAGCTGCTGCGTCGCCCCGAGGTGACCTACGATGCCTTGATGGCCATCGAGGGTGTGGGGCCTGCATTGACCGATGCGGCTGCCGCGGATCAGGTGGAGATCCAGATCAAGTACGCCGGTTACATCGAGCGTCAGCACGACGAGGTGGAGAAACAGCTGCGCAACGAAAACACCCTGCTGCCGCTGGATATGAACTACCGCGACGTGAACGGTCTCTCCAACGAGGTGATCGCCAAGCTCAACGATGCCAAGCCAGAGACCATTGGTCAGGCGTCCCGCATCTCCGGCATCACCCCTGCCGCCATCTCCATCTTGCTGGTGCACCTGAAGAAACACGGCCTGCTGCGTAAAACCGCCTGAGGAATTCCCCGTTGGACAACATGCTGCAAAGATTGAACGGCCTGCTCATGCAGGCCGGAATTGTTATCACCGAAACCCAGAAGACCCAGTTGGTGCAGTTGGTCGAGTTGCTGCACAAGTGGAACAAGGCTTACAATCTCACCTCGGTGCGAGATCCGGACGCCATGCTGGTCAAGCATATCCTTGACAGCCTGGTGGTGAGTCCTCACCTGCACGGTGAACGCTTCATCGATGTGGGAACGGGTCCGGGTCTGCCCGGACTGCCGCTGGCCATCATCAATCCGGACAAACAGTTCGTGCTGCTCGACAGCCTGGGCAAGCGAATCAACTTCATCCGCCAGGTGATCCTGGAGCTGGGGTTGACCAATGTGACCCCCGTCAAATCCCGGGTGGAGGAGTATCAACCCGAGACCGGATTTGATGGTGTACTGAGCCGGGCTTTCGCCTCCCTGGAGGACATGCTGAGCTGGTGTCATCATCTGCCGTCACCCGAGGGCAGCTTCCTGGCGCTCAAGGGACAATACCCCGAGCAGGAGCTGGCACAGTTGCCTGACAGCATTCGTCTGGTTGCCACCCACAAGCTGGTGGTGCCGGAACTGGAAGGCGAACGCCATCTGCTGGAGTTTAAAGCCATCCAGCCCGAATAGGGCCGCCGCATTCATTTAGGGGACAGTGTGGGAAAAGTCATTGCCATAGCCAACCAGAAGGGTGGAGTGGGTAAAACCACCACCTGTGTGAATCTGGCCGCCTCCATGGCCGCTACCCGGCGCAAGGTGCTGGTGATCGATCTGGATCCGCAGGGCAATGCCACCATGGGCAGTGGCGTCGACAAGTACGATGTCGAGCGCACCGCCTATGAACTGCTGATCGAAGATGCCCCCATCGGCGAGGTGATCATCCCCGAAACCTCGGGAGGCTATCACCTGATTGCCGCCAATGCCGACGTGACCGCGGCAGAAATCCGCCTGATGGAGTTTTTTGCCCGCGAGATCCGCCTGCGCAACGCCCTGGCCTCGGTCAGGGACAAGTACGACTACGTCTTCATCGACTGCCCGCCTTCTCTCAACATGCTGACGGTGAACGCCATGGCCGCCGCCGACTCCGTGCTGGTGCCCATGCAGTGCGAATACTATGCGCTGGAAGGGCTGACCGCCCTGGTGGACACCATCAGCAAGCTGGCAGCCGTGGTCAATCCGGAGCTGAAGATCGAAGGGGTGCTGCGCACCATGTTCGATCATCGCAACCGGCTGGCCAATGATGTGTCCGATCAGCTGAAACAGCATTTCGGGGACAAGGTCTATCGCACCATCATTCCCCGCAACGTAAGACTGGCGGAGGCGCCGAGCTTTGGCGCGCCAGCCATGCACTATGACAAATCATCGGTGGGGGCCAAGGCCTATCTGGCCCTGGCTGGCGAGATCCTGCGCCGCCAGGAGCAGGAGTCCCAGCCGCTCACCGCAGATCGAGAGAGCATATGACGCCGAAGAAACGTGGGCTGGGCAAGGGGCTGGACGCCCTGCTCAGCACCAGCACGGCCGCCCGCCAGAAACAGGTGATGAGCGACCAGCGCACCGAACAGGCCATGGCCCCGACCAATCAGGGGGAATTGCGCAAGCTGCCGGTGGAGTGGCTGCAGTCCGGCAAATACCAACCGCGCAAGGATATGTCCCAGGATGCGCTGGAGGAGCTGGCCAACTCCATCCGTGCACAAGGGGTGATCCAGCCCATCGTGGTTCGCTCCATCGGTGAAAACCGTTTCGAAATCATTGCTGGTGAACGCCGCTGGCGCGCCTCCCAGCTGGCCCGTCTCGAAGTGGTGCCCTGCCTGGTCAAGGATGTCGCCGACGAGGCGGCCGTCGCCATCGCACTCATCGAGAACATCCAGCGTGAAGATCTCAACGCCATCGAGGAGGCCGTCGCCCTCCAGCGCCTGCTGACGGAGTTCGAACTGACTCACCAGCAGGTTGCCGAGGCGGTAGGCAAGTCCCGCACCACGGTCACGAACCTGCTGCGTCTCAACCAGCTCAACGAGGACGTGAAGCGCTTCGTGGAACACGGCGACCTCGACATGGGGCATGCCCGTGCCCTGCTGGCCCTGAGCGGTCAGGCCCAGTCAGAGCTGGCCAAACTGGTGGCCCAGAAGGGGCTGACAGTGCGAGATACCGAGAAGCTGGTGCAAAAAGCACTGGAACCGGCAAAAA
This sequence comes from Aeromonas sp. s4, assembly GCF_040907855.1. Taxonomy (NCBI): domain Bacteria; kingdom Pseudomonadati; phylum Pseudomonadota; class Gammaproteobacteria; order Aeromonadales; family Aeromonadaceae; genus Aeromonas; species Aeromonas sp. s4. Next base: position 94,182 of record NZ_JBFOCP010000056.1, read on the forward strand.
CCAGGGTTGAACCCGTCCGCGATCCGCAGTTTGGTTATCTCGAGCGCCAGATTTCTGAAAAAATTGGCAATCAGGTGCAACTTCAGCCGGGCAAGAAAGATAGCGGCAAGTTAGTAATAAGTTACGATAACTTGGCAGATTTGGACAGGGTATTGGGCTATTTTGGCCTGTCAGAATCGTGATTTTTACGCTTTTTGTAGTAATAAAACATCCATTACTTTCGATATGAACATAACCTTAATTTCGCGCGGAAAGCCGCAAAAATTAAGGATTTTTGCCATGTTGCAATAGCCGTCTTCACGGGTATAATTTGACCGGCTTTTCGAGCTGTGAACCTGGGGTCTTCGGATCCCGATTTTTTACAGTTCTGTAATGTTCAGGGGTAGGTTGGTGAAGCAGAAAATAGCCTTGGAAGGTTTGACGCTGGCCTTGGCTATGCTCGTTTGTCAGCTGGTCCTGATCCTGGCGATCGCCACCGTCTGGTTTTATCAGGCGGGAGAGTTCGCCGGACAATCCTCTCTCTACGGAGGGGGGATGTACTGGGTTCCTCAAGCCCTGTTCACGCTCTGGGTTCTGCGCCGCAAGGTGACGAAAGAGAGCGTAGGCCTGGTTTTGCGGGACTTTTATGGTGGGGCAGGGATTAAGCTCATTACTACAACAGGACTTTTCGCCCTGCTGTTTGGCGCCGGGATTGAGGTCGACACCGCCTCGTTCTTCGCCACTTATATCCTCGCCCTCGTTGTACAGTGGATAGTTTCATTCACGCTTAACAACCACTATTAGGAAAACTCATGTCTGCAACCGGAGAAGTCCTGACTCCTCAGGGATATATCTCCCACCACCTGACCCACCTGCAGGTAGGGTCCGGGTTCTGGACGGTGAATATCGATTCCATGATATTTTCCGTCGTGCTAGGCGCCCTGTTTATCTGGTTGTTCCGCAAGGTTGCCGTCAAGGCCACCAGCGGTGTGCCCGGTAAGCTGCAGTGCTTTGTGGAGATGCTGGTCGAGTTTGTGAATGGTAACGTCAAGGACATCTTTCATGGTCGCAACAAGGTCATCGCACCTTTGGCCCTGACGGTGTTCGTGTGGATCTTCCTGATGAACTTCATGGACCTGATCCCCGTTGACTTTATCCCTCACGCTGCACAGTTGATGGGTGTTCCCTATCTGCGTGTGGTTCCCTCTGCTGACGTTAACATCACCATGTCCATGGCTTTGGGCGTGTTCTTCTTGATCCTGTACTACAGCATCAAGGTCAAGGGTATCAGCGGGTTCGTGAAGGAGCTGACGCTTCAGCCTTTCAATCACCCTGCTGCCATCCCGGTTAACTTCATCCTTGAAACCGTCACGTTGATTTCCAAGCCTGTTTCATTGGGTCTGCGACTGTTCGGCAACATGTATGCTGGCGAACTGATCTTCATCCTGATTGCGGGTTTGTTACCCTGGTGGTCACAGTGGATCCTGTCCGTGCCTTGGGCAATCTTCCACATCCTGATCATCACTTTGCAGGCGTTTATCTTCATGGTTCTGACCATCGTCTATCTGTCGATGGCGCAGGAAGACCATGGTTGATGCAACTCAAATAATCCTTTTTATACAATCAATTACATCTAAATAAATGGAGATCCTCATGGAAAACTTGAACATGGACCTGCTGTACATCGCTGCTGCAATGATGATGGGTCTGGCGGCTATCGGCGCCTCCATCGGTATCGGTATCCTGGGTGGCAAGTTCCTGGAAGGTGCAGCTCGTCAACCTGACCTGATCCCTGTTCTGCGTACCCAGTTCTTCATCGTGATGGGTCTGGTGGATGCGATCCCGATGATCGCCGTTGGTCTGGGTCTGTATGTGATGTTTGCGGTTGCCTAAGTCATTACGACTCACGCAGAACCCATTAACTAACTAAAGAGGACATCGGCTGTGAATATCAACGCCACCCTCCTCGGCCAAGCAGTTGCTTTTTTCATCTTCGTAGTGTTTTGCATGAAGTACGTATGGCCGCCGCTGATGGCTGCCATCGAAGCCCGTCAGAAAGAAATCGCTGACGGCCTCTCTTCTGCAGAGCGTGCCAAGAAAGATCTGGAGCTGGCCAAGGCCAACGCCACCGATCAGCTGAAAGAAGCCAAGCTTCAGGCTGCTGAAATCATCGATCAGGCCAACAAACGCAAGGCCCAGATCATTGATGAGGCCGCTGTCGGAGCCCAAGCTGAGCGGGAGAAAATCCTGGCTCAGGGCCGTGCAGAGATCGAAGCTGAACGTCATCGTGCCAAAGAAGAACTGCGCAAGCAGGTTGCTGCTCTTGCCATCGCGGGTGCAGAGAAGATCCTGGCACGCCAAATCGACCAGGCTGCCAACAGCGACATCGTCGACAAACTGGTAGCAGAACTGTAACGGGAACGGGGCTATGTCTGAACTGACTACAATCGCTCGCCCCTACGCCAAGGCTGCTTTCGAGTTTGCCGTTGAGCACAAGGCGGTTGACCAATGGCTGGAGATGCTCGATTTCGCCGCTCAGGTGGCAGAAAACGAGACCATGCACAGCCTGGTAAACGGCTCCGTTGCTGCCGAAGAACTGGCAAAGCTGTTTGTCGGTGTCTGCGGTGAGCAGCTCAACGAGCACGGTCAGAACCTGATCCGGGTGATGGCCGAGAATGGTCGCTTGGGTGTGCTGCCGGCGGTCGTTGCCGAATTCGTCGCGCTCAAGGCTGAACTGGACAAAGAAGTTCAGGCTGACGTGATTTCGGCGATCGAACTGACCGACCAGCAGAAAGCCAATATTCAGGCTTCTCTGGAACAACGTCTCGCGCGCAAAGTGAAGCTGAATTGCAGCACAGATGCGTCCTTGATGGCCGGGGTGCTCATCAAGGCCGGTGATCTCGTTATCGACGGCACGGTCCGCGGTAAGCTGGATCGCATGGCCGATGCGCTGCAATCTTGATTGGGGTATTAGAGCATGCAACTGAATTCCACTGAAATCGCCGAGCTGATCAAGCAGCGCATTGCGCAGTTTGATGTCAAAAGCGAAGCGCGTAACGAAGGTACCATCGTTTCTGTAAGCGACGGTATCATTCGTATCCACGGTCTGGCCGATGCCATGCAGGGTGAGATGATCGAGCTGCCGGGCAACCGCTTCGCTCTGGCATTGAACCTGGAGCGTGACTCCGTTGGTGCCGTAGTAATGGGTCCCTATGCCGATCTGGCCGAAGGGATGAAGGTAAAGGGTACCGGCCGCATTCTGGAAGTGCCGGTCGGTCGTGGTCTGTTGGGCCGGGTGGTCAACACCCTGGGTCAGCCGATCGACGGTAAGGGTCCGGTAGACAACGACGGCTTCTCGCCGATCGAAGTGATCGCCCCGGGCGTTATCGAGCGTAAGTCTGTTGACCAGCCAGTCCAGACCGGTCTGAAAGCCATCGATGCCATGATCCCTATCGGTCGTGGCCAGCGTGAGCTGATCATCGGTGACCGCCAGGTTGGTAAGACCGCCATCGCCATCGACACCATCATCAACCAGAAAGATTCCGGCATTAAGTGCGTCTACGTTGCGATCGGCCAGAAGGCCTCCACCATCGCCAACGTGGTGCGCAAGCTGGAAGAGCACGGCGCCCTGGCCAACACCATCGTGGTCGTGGCTTCTGCCTCCGAAGCGGCTGCTCTGCAGTACCTGGCTCCCTACGCCGGTTGCTCCATGGGCGAGTACTTCCGTGACCGCGGCGAAGACGCACTGATCATCTATGATGACCTGTCCAAGCAGGCCGTTGCCTATCGCCAGATCTCCCTGCTGCTGCGCCGTCCGCCTGGACGTGAAGCTTACCCGGGTGACGTCTTCTATCTGCACTCCCGTCTGCTGGAGCGTGCTGCTCGCGTCAACGCCGAGTACGTAGAGAAGTTCACCAACGGTGCCGTGAAAGGCCAGACCGGTTCCCTGACCGCCCTGCCGATCATCGAAACCCAGGCCGGTGACGTCTCCGCGTTCGTTCCGACCAACGTGATCTCCATCACCGATGGCCAGATCTTCCTGACCTCCCAGCTGTTCAACTCCGGTATTCGTCCGGCGGTTGACCCGGGTATCTCCGTATCCCGTGTGGGCGGTGCTGCTCAGACCAAGATCGTCAAGAAGCTGTCCGGTGGTATCCGTACCGCGCTGGCCCAGTACCGCGAACTGGCGGCATTTGCCCAGTTCTCTTCCGACCTGGACGATGCTACTCGCAAGCAGCTGGATCACGGTCAGAAAGTCACCGAGCTGATGAAGCAGAAGCAGTACTCTCCGATGAGCGTGGCCCAGCAATCCCTGGTGCTGTTCGCCGCCGAGAAGGGTTATCTCGCCGATGTCGAACTGAGCAAGATCGTCGACTTCGAAGCCGCTCTGCTCTCTTACGCCAATACCCAGCATGCCGAGCTGATGGCTGAAATCAATGCCAAGGCCGACTACAACGACGCGATCGTTGGCAAGCTGACTGCGTTGCTGGATGACTTCAAGGCAACCCAGACCTGGTAAGCGTGTGTGGCAGCGCAAGCTGCCACCTGATGGAGAGAAGAGATGGCCGGCGCAAAAGAGATACGTAACAAGATCGGGAGTGTGAAGAACACTCAGAAGATCACCAGCGCTATGGAAATGGTGGCAGCGAGCAAGATGCGCCGTGCGCAGGAACGCATGTCTGCCAGCCGTCCGTACGCTGAAACCATGCGCAAGGTGATCGGCCATATCGCTCAGGGGAACTTGGAATACAAGCACCCCTACCTCATCGAACGTGAGGTGAAGCGAGTGGGTTACATCGTCGTCTCCACCGACCGTGGCCTGTGTGGTGGTCTGAACATCAACCTGTTCAAGGCTGCCCTCAATGATATGAAGCAATGGAGCGCGAAAGGTGCCAAGGTTGACCTGGCATTGATCGGTAACAAGGCCTCCAACTTCTTTGAACGGCACGGCGCCAAGGTGAAAGCCCACGTCTCCGGACTGGGTGACAACCCGAGCGTCAATGACCTGATCGGTTCAGTGAAGGTCATGCTGAAGGCTTACGACAACGGTGAGATTGACAGGCTGTATCTGGTGTACAACAAGTTCGTCAACACCATGGTTCAGCAACCAAAAGTCGATCAACTGCTGCCTTTGCCCGTAACAGAAGACAGCAAGCTCGCCAAGAAGCACCACTGGGACTACCTCTATGAGCCGGATCCCAAGCAACTGCTGGATACCCTGCTGATTCGCTACGTCGAATCCCAGGTCTACCAGGGTGTGGTAGAAAACTTGGCAAGTGAACAGGCAGCCCGAATGGTTGCCATGCAAGCCGCGACTGACAACGCCGGCAACCTGATTAACGATCTGCAACTGGTATACAACAAGGCCCGTCAGGCCAGTATTACCCAGGAGCTCACAGAGATCGTTTCCGGTGCTGCTGCGGTGTAAGGCAAGGGTTATCAAAGGTTTAGAGGATTTGACATGAGTAACGGTTTCATCGTCCAAATCATCGGCGCTGTGGTGGACATCGAGTTCCCGCAGAATGCCGTGCCCCAGGTGTACGATGCACTGAAGGTTGTCAGCGAAGGCCAAGGCCAGGGTCTGGTACTGGAAGTTCAGCAACAGATCGGCGGCGGCGTCGTGCGTTGCATCACCATGGGTTCCTCCGACGGTCTGCGTCGTGGGTTGGAAGTAGTTAACAGCGGCAAGGCCATCCAGGTACCGGTCGGTACCTCGACCCTGGGCCGTATCATGAACGTACTGGGCGACCCCATCGACGAGAAGGGTCCGATCGGCGAAGAAGAGCGTTGGTCCATCCACCGCGAAGCCCCCAGCTACGAAGATCAGTCCAACAGCACCGAGCTGCTGGAGACCGGCATCAAGGTTATCGACCTGGTATGTCCGTTCGCCAAGGGTGGTAAGGTTGGTCTGTTCGGCGGCGCCGGTGTAGGCAAGACCGTCAACATGATGGAGCTGATCCGTAACATCGCGATCGAGCACAGCGGTTACTCCGTGTTCGCCGGTGTAGGTGAGCGTACCCGTGAGGGTAACGACTTCTACCACGAGATGATGGAGTCCAACGTACTGGACAAAGTATCTCTGGTTTACGGTCAGATGAACGAGCCGCCCGGAAACCGTCTGCGCGTGGCGCTGACCGGCCTGACCATGGCCGAGAAGTTCCGTGACGAAGGTCGTGACGTGCTGTTCTTCGTGGACAACATCTACCGTTACACCCTGGCCGGTACCGAAGTATCCGCACTGCTGGGCCGTATGCCTTCCGCAGTAGGTTACCAGCCGACCCTGGCCGAGGAGATGGGTGTTCTGCAAGAGCGCATCACCTCCACCAAGACCGGTTCCATCACCTCCGTACAGGCCGTTTACGTGCCTGCGGATGACTTGACCGACCCGTCTCCGGCGACCACCTTCGCCCACCTGGATGCGACCGTCGTACTGTCCCGTCAGATCGCGGCTCTGGGTATCTACCCGGCCGTTGACCCGCTGGACTCCACCTCCCGTCAGCTGGATCCGCTGGTGGTTGGCAAGGAGCACTACGAGACCGCTCGTGGCGTTCAGACCGTACTGCAGCGCTACAAGGAGCTGAAGGACATCATCGCCATCCTGGGTATGGATGAACTGTCAGAAGAAGACAAACTGACCGTAGCCCGTGCCCGTAAGATCGAGCGTTTCCTGTCCCAGCCGTTCTTCGTGGCAGAAGTGTTTACCGGTTCTCCGGGCAAATACGTGCCGCTGAAGGAAACCATCCGTGGCTTCCAGGGCATCCTGAAGGGCGAGTATGACGATCTGCCGGAGCAGGCGTTCTACATGGTTGGCGGCATCGACGAAGTCGTCGAGAAGTCCAAGAAACTGTAAGCCTCGATAGGAGGGCCCATGGCTGAGATGATCTCCTTTCACCTGGATGTGGTGAGCGCCGAAGGAAAACTGTTTTCCGGTCGCGTGCAATCTGCCCAGGTATCAGGCTCCGAAGGTGAGCTGGGTCTCCGCCACGGTCATGCTCCGTTGCTGACTGCCATCAAGCCGGGCCTGGTCCGCTTGATCAAGCAAAATGGTAGCGAAGAGGTGCTGTACATCTCCGGCGGCATGCTGGAAGTACAACCCGAAGCCGTGACCGTGCTGGCCGATACCGCCATTCGCGCCGACGATCTGGATGAGGCGAAAGCCCAGGAAGCCAAGCGTCGTGCCGAAGAGCGGATCAACAGCTCCCATGGTGATATCGACTATGCTCAGGCGTCTGCCGAGCTGGCCAAAGCGATGGCCCAGTTGCGGGTTATCGATATCGTCAAAAAGAATTACCGTTAATCACGGTGATGCAAAAGATGCAAAAAGCGACCTTCGGGTCGCTTTTTTTTTGCCCGTTGGATAGACTCCGCCCAGCATTTCCACCTGTTTCAAAGGCTAGCTATGTCTCTCAACGTCGTGATCCTGGCTGCGGGCAAAGGCACCCGCATGCGTTCCTCCCTGCCCAAGGTGCTGCACCCCGTTGCCAGCAAGCCCATGGTCTCCCATGTGATCGAGACCGCCCGCCAGATCGGTGCCGAACAGCTGCACCTAGTCTATGGCCACGGCGCCGAACTGCTGAAGGAGCGGATCCAGGCATCCGACCTGAACTGGGTGCTGCAGGCCCAGCAACTGGGAACCGGCCATGCCGTTGCCCAGGCCATTCCGTTCTGGCATGACGAAGACGACGTGCTGGTGCTCTACGGCGATACCCCGCTGATCCAGCCCGAGACCCTGCAACGGTTGCTGGCCGCCAAGACCGACGATGGCATGGCGCTGCTGACCGTGGTACTGGACAACCCGACCGGCTATGGCCGCATCGTGCGGGAACATGGTCAGGTGGTCGGCATTGTCGAGCAGAAGGATGCGAACGCCGAGCAGCTGGCCATCCGCGAAGTGAACACCGGCGTGCTGGTGGCCAACGGTGGTCAGCTGCGTAGCTGGCTCTCCCGCCTGGACAACAAGAATGCCCAGGGCGAGTTCTATCTGACCGACGTCATCGCCATGGCCCATGGGGATGGCTGTGCCATCGCCGCCGTCCACCCTGACAGCGCCATGGAAGTGGAAGGGGCCAACAACCGGGTGCAGCTGGCTGCGCTTGAGCGCAGCTACCAGCAAATGCAGGCCGAGAAGCTGATGATCGCCGGCGCCACCCTGATCGATCCGGCCCGTTTCGATCTGCGCGGCACCCTGGAAATCGGGGAGGAGGTGGTGATCGACGTCAACGTCATCATCGAAGGCAAGGTGGTGCTGGGCAATCACGTGCGCATCGGTGCCGGCAGCGTGCTGAAGGATTGCGTCATCGGCGACCACACCGAGGTGAAACCCTACTCCGTCATCGAAGGTGCGCAAATTGCCGACCAGTGCTCGGTCGGGCCCTTTACCCGCCTGCGCCCGGGTGCCGTGCTGGAGCAGGATGCCCATGTCGGCAACTTCGTCGAGATGAAGAAGGCGCGGCTGGGTATGGGCTCGAAGTGCGGTCATCTGACCTATCTGGGGGATGCGGACGTCGGCGCCAAGGTGAACATCGGTGCTGGCACCATCACCTGCAATTACGACGGGGTGAACAAGTTCCAGACCATCATCGAGGACGATGTCTTCGTCGGCTCCGATACCCAGCTGGTGGCGCCGGTGCGGATCGGCAAGGGGGCGACCCTGGGAGCGGGTTCCACCATCACCAAGGATGTGGCGGAAAACGAGCTGGTGATCACCCGGGTGCCCCAGCGCCACATTCCGAACTGGGCTCGCCCGGTCAAGAAGAAGTGATGCCCGATCAATGAAATGCAAACCGGCGCCCGAGGGCGCCGGTTTTTTTGCTTATGGCTGATGACTGGTGTCACTGGTCGATGGCTGGGGGGCCGCCCATGCGGTGGCGGAGGGACTGTTCTCCATCACCTGATACCAGTCGAGCTTGCGAGTCAGCCCCATGACCAGCGCCAGGGTGGCGAACAGCAGCAGGGCGCCGAGCAACAGGGCTGTCTCCTCGGCCTGCAGCAGCCCGAACAGGATGGCGTAGACCAGCCCCAGCAGGGCGGCGAATCCCATGCCCTGTTTCGGGCCGCCCAGTACATGGCTCAGGTAGAAGCCGTTGAGGGCCACACTGGCCAGGGCGGCAATGAGATAGGCCCAGGCAAAGCCGAGATGCTCGGTCAGCGCCAGCAGCACCAGATAGAAGATGGCCAGCCCCATGCCCACCAGTGCGTACTGGATGGGGTGTACCCGCAGCCCCTTGAGCAGCTCGAACATGAAGAAACTGATGAAGGTGAGGCCGATGAACAGCAGGGCATATTTGGCGGCCCGCTCGTTCAGCTGATAGTGATCCACCGGTTGCACCAGGCTGACGCTGAATGACGGCAGTTTGGTACCGGCTCCCTTCATCATGCGGTTGAAGCGGCTCTCCATGTCGGTGGCGAACCAGCTGGTCTGCCAGCTTGCCTCGAACCCTTGATCCGCAAGGGTGCGTTCACCGGGCAGAAAGTCGCCGAGAAAATTGGGATGGGGCCAGTTGCCGTTCAGGTGAAACCGGCTGTCCTGTCCGAGCGGCACCACTTCCAGCGCATTCATGCCCTGCAGATCCAGCTCGATGTGAAAGCGGCCATCTTCGTCTGGCAAGGCGTCGAGCGGGGCATGGATCCCCACTCGCCCGTCCCCCAGCTGGGCACCAGGGGCAAACGGGATGCGTTGCTCTCCCCATTGCAGTTCGGGTACGCGGCTGATGCCCCGGGCATCGGAGAGGATCAGGCTGAGATAGGGTTTGCCCGGCACCAGGGCGGGATCCGCCGGGTCGAAGCTCAGGTTCGGGTTGCCGGCCACCAGCCCCTTGTCAGCCAGGCTGGTGGGCATCAGGCCGGAGAGGGAGAGGCGACTGTGATAAATCTGGGCCTGATAGATGCCGAGCTTGCGCGGGGTCACCTCCATGCTGGCCCGCACGTCCAGCCTCTGGGGCAGCAGGTAGCGATAGACCTGCTCCTTGCGCACGAAATGTTTGCCATCCTGCTCGACGGTGACGGCCCGGGTATAGGGCTGCACCAGTACGGGCCCCATCAGGCGCTGAGGCCCGCTGTGGCTGGCCATGATGCTGTGAATGGCCTGATTGCGATAGGCCTGGCGCTCCCGATTCAGCTCCATGATGGCGTGAACCGGGATCATCATCAGCAGGCAGAGCAACAGCAGCAGGGCGATCTTGTGGGTGAAAATCTGTTTGACCATGACACGTCTCCTTGTTGTTGAACGGGAGTGTGCCGGGGTCGCGTGAAGGGAGGATGGGGCAGTGTGAAGTGGTGGTGAAGGGGGATAAAAAAACCGGCGCCAGGCGCCGGTGTTGCTGGCATCAGAGTGTCTTCAACCGGGCCGGCAGGGCGGCGAACACCTCCTCCCTGGCCCTGAGGGAAGCGAACTGCTTGCCCGGCTTCTGGATAACGGTGTGGACGAAGATGAGCGTCTTGTCCTGTTTGCTGGCCCAGCCGACGAACCAGCCGATCTGCTGCTCCCTGTCCAGGCTGCCATCCAGCAGCTTGGGGTAACCCATGCCGGTCTTGCCGTGGATCTGCCAACCGTCGATGTCGGGCTGACGCATCAGGTTGGCGGTATGGCGCAGGGTCTTGGCGGAGACCGGCAGCTTGCCGCTCACCATTTTCCCAAGGAAGCGGGCTTGCTCCTGGGGGCTGATGGCGAGGCTGGCGCTGAGCCAGGCCTGGGTCAGACCGTCGTGCTTGCCCGGGTTGCCTTCGAGATCCCGGTTGCCGTAGTCGAAGCTGTCCACGTAGTGCTGGAAGCGAGCCTCTCCCAGCCACTCGGTGAGGCGCTGCGAGTACCAGATGACCGAGAATTGCATCCAGCTGCTCGGGGTGGTGGTCTGTTTCCACTCCGGCAGGAAATCAGGATCACCGGCCTTGAACGGCAGGGCCGGCAGTTGTTCATCCACCAGAAAGCCGCTGTCATAGCCCATCAGTGCCAGCGGGATCTTGAAGGTGGAGGCCGGGGTCAACTGTGCGGCACAGTCCCCCTGGGTGCTGACGGGTTTGCCGGTGCCATCGGCAAACAGCATGCAGCCAGAAGCGGCGCTGGCAGGCAGTGCACAGAAGAGGCCGGCGGCAAGCAGACCGGACAACAGCATACGGGGCATATCTATCTCCTTGATTAATATGAATGCGCATCGACGGGGACGGTCGTCATCGAGGAGGTGCAGCTTAGCCCGGCTCTGTGTGCTTGGTGTGAAGTGTCCTCAGTTGCCGGGCAGCCAGAGTGTGGCCATCACCCCCCCGCCCGGCTGATTGGCAAGAGCAAGATGGCCGCCATGCTGGCGTGCCACCTCCATGGCAAAACTGAGCCCGAGGCCGCTGCTTTTTCCCTTGTCTGGCCTTGGCAGGGAGTAGAAACGCTCGAAAATCCTGGGCAGCGCAAAGTCGGGAATGCCTGGACCCTGATCCCGCACCCGGAAGCAGTAACCCCCCTCCTCCATGGCGCCGCTCAGCACCAGGGTGCTGCCGGCGGGGGCAAAATCGAGGGCGTTGTCCAGCAGGTTGCCAAGGGCCTGCTCCACCAGCAGGGGATCCCACTTCTGCTTCTGACCTTCCCCCAGCTCGGCGTGCAGGGAGATCTGGCGGCGCTGGGCCTGGATCTGGCGGGCGTCGAGCACCCGTCTGCCCAGCCGGGCAGGCTCGACGGATTGTCTGTCCAGCCCCTGCCCTGATTCGAGGCGGGCGAGTTGCAGCATGCGCTCGATCAGCTGCTGCATGCGGGCCGTCTCCAGATTGATGTTGCCGATAAAGCGCTTTGCGATGTCCGGCGGCGGCGCCTCGGCCAGGATCTCCCCCGCCCCGCGAATGGCCGCCAGCGGGCTTTTGAGCTCGTGGGTCAGGCTGTGGACATAGGCCTCGATATAGGCCTTGCCGTCCAGTTGGCGGCGCATGGTCTCCAGGGAGTGGCCTAGCCTGTCCAGTTCGGGGCTGTAGAGGCGCGGCAGGCTGGCGGGCTGACCCTGGCTGATTGCATCTGCATAGTGCACCAGCTTGCCGATGGCGCGGTTGAGCCACCACACCAGCAAGGCGCCGATGAGCAGCGAGATGAACAGCAGCAGGGCCGCCCCTTTCAGCAACTGGTCTTCGCTGCGCTCTATCATGGGCTGCAGGGTGCTGTTGGGCTTGGCGACGGTGAGGGAGCCGAGGATGTCATCCCCTTCCCGCAGCGGGGCGGCCACGTGCATCACCGAGCTGGCGGGATCGTCGGGGTCGCTGCGGGTGCTGCGGGCGCCATATTCGCCACGCAGGGTCAGGTAGACGTCGTTCCAGCGCGAGTAGTCCTTGCCCAGATCCACCCCGTCCGAGTCGTAGACCACCCTGCCTTTTGCGTCGGTCACATAGATGCGGTACTCCGCCTGCTGCTTGAGGTGGCCATCGATGAGGGCATTGATGGGACTCTGGTTGAGGCGGGCGAAGGCGCTGGCCAGCCGGCCATTCGCCATCTTGCCTTCCTGCATGTCGTCCAGGGCCAGGGGGGCCAGCATCTGGGCCATGTCCACCAGGGTATCTTCGGTGGCGCTGCGTACCCCGGGCTTGATCTCCTCGACGAAGATCTCCAGCACGAACCAGGCGGCCAGGGCGAAGATCAGCACCAGGCCGCACAGCAGTTGCAATCCGATTCTCATCTCATCCCCCTGCCGATGCCCGGCCACCCCGAGTTCATGCCAGCTCCAGACTGTAGCCCAGCCCGCGGTGGGTCAGGATCAGGTTGGCGTCAGGGTCCCGCTCCCGCAGCTTGGCCCGCAGAGTCTTGATGTGGGTATCGACGGTGCGATCCAGACTCTCTTCCGCATCCTGCCACACCAGATCCATCAGCTGCTGGCGGGAGTAGACCCGACCCGGCGCCAGCATCAGGGTCTTGAGCAGCAGGTACTCATAGCGGGTGAGCGTCAGGGGCTGGCCCAGGAAGCAGATTCGTGCCCGCTCCTCGTCCAGGGCGAGTGGCTGTATCGGCTGGTAGGGGGCGGGCTGGCTGCGGCGCAGGATGACCCGCACCCGGGCGCACACCTCACGGGGTGAGAAGGGTTTGGCCACATAGTCGTCTGCCCCTATCTCCAGCCCGATCAGCCTGTCTATCTCCTCGCTGCGAGCGGTGAGAAACATCAGGGGAATATCGGTCAGTGCCCGCACCCGCTTGCACAGTTCAAAACCGCTGATATCCGGCAGCCCCACATCCAGGATCAAAAAATCCGGTCGCGTCTGTTCCAGTCGCGCCAGCAACGGCTGACCGAGGGGAAACCACTCCACCTCGAAACCGTCGGTCTGCAGCGCATAGATCAGGGTGTCGGCGATGCTGGCTTCATCTTCCACCAGCCAGATGGTTCGTTTTTGCATGGCATCCTCGTCGCAAATCAGCTGCCCCATTCTGGCATCGAACCAAATCGGATCCTATTTGCCGTTTGATTTTTTCAAAAAAGGTATTAATATTTCGCAATTCTTTCGAATCGAAACTTAAAGATGACCAAACGTAATACTCAGCAGCGCCGTCACACCATAGTGAGCCTGGTGCAGGAGCAAGGTGAAGTCAGCGTCGATGCCCTGGCCAAACACTTCGCCACCTCCGAAGTGACCATCCGCAAAGATCTGGCGGTGCTGGAGACCGGTGGCCTGCTGCTGCGCCGTTACGGCGGTGCCGTTCCCCTGCCCTCAGAGATGGTGGTGGAGAGCAATCCCGAGCAAGTTTCGAAACGAAAGCTGGCGATCGCCCGAGCCGCCGCCGAACGGATCCGTGATCACAATCGCGTCATCATCGACAGCGGCAGTACGACCAGCGCCATGATCCCCATGCTGGGCAACAAGCGCGGTCTCATCGTGATGACCAACTCCCTCAACGTGGCCGGCGCCCTGCGCGAGCTGGAGAACGAACCCACCCTGCTGATGACCGGCGGTACCTGGGATCCCCACTCCGAATCCTTCCAGGGACAAGTGGCGGAGCAGGTGCTGCGCTCCTATGACTTCGACCAGCTGTTCATCGGTGCCGACGGCATCGATCCGGAGCGCGGTACCACCACCTTCAACGAGCTGGTGGGCCTCTCCCGGGTCATGGCCGAGGTGTCGCGGGAGGTCATCGTCATGGTGGAGTCGGAGAAGATCGGCCGCAAGATCCCCAATCTCGAACTGCCCTGGTCCGGCATCCATACCCTGGTGACCGACGAGGGGCTGGCCAGTGCGGCCAGAGAACAGATCCAGGCCAGGGGGATCCAGCTGATTTGCGCCCCCGTGGCCGTTTGACCTGAACAAACCATTATCCAACCGAATTAACGTCTTACGTCTCAAGGAGAAGTGTATGTGTGGCATCGTCGGGGCCGTCGCCCAACGTGATGTGGCTGAAATCCTGGTAGAGGGCCTGCGCCGTCTGGAATACCGTGGCTACGATTCGGCCGGTGTCGCCGTGTTCAGCGCCAACCAGCCGCTGCAGCGGGTGCGTCGGCTGGGCAAGGTGGCCGAACTGGCCAAGGCGCTGGAAGAGCAGTCCGTCCACGGTGGTACCGGCATTGCCCACACCCGCTGGGCTACCCATGGCGAGCCGTCCGAGCGCAACGCTCACCCTCACGTCTCCGAGCATATCGTGGTGGTGCACAACGGCATCATCGAGAACCACGAAGAGCTGCGTGAAGAGCTCAAGGCGCTGGGCTATGTGTTCAGCTCCGACACCGACACCGAGGTGATTGCCCACCTGGTGCACCACGAGCTGAAATCCGCTCCCAGCCTGCTGGCGGCCATGCAGGTAGCGGTGAAGCAGCTGCGCGGCGCCTACGGTACCGTGGTGATGGACAGCCGTGACGACAGCCGTGTGGTGGTGGCCCGCTCCGGCTCCCCGCTGGTGATCGGCCGCGGCATCGGCGAGAACTTCATCGCCTCCGACCAGATGGCACTGCTGCCGGTGACCCGCCGCTTCATCTTCCTGGAAGAGGGTGACGTGGCCGAAGTGACCCGCCGCGACGTACACATCTTCGATACCCACGGCGAGGTCGTGGTGCGCGAGGAGCTGGAGTCCGAGCTCTCCCACGATGCCGGTGACAAGGGTGAATACCGTCACTACATGCTGAAAGAGATCTACGAGCAACCCAAGGCCATCACCAATACCCTGGAAGGTCGTCTGGGTTCGGATCACGTGGTGGTCGAGTCGTTCGGCAACGGCGCCCGCGCCATCTTCGACAAGGTCGAGCACGTCCAGATCGTCGCCTGCGGCACCTCCTACAACTCCGGCATGGTGGCGCGCTACTGGTTTGAAGAGATCGCCGGCGTCTCCTGCGACGTGGAGATCGCCTCCGAGTTCCGCTACCGCAAGTCGGTGGTGCGCCCCAACAGCCTGTTGGTGACCCTGTCCCAGAGCGGCGAGACCGCCGATACCCTGGCCGCCCTGCGCCTGGCCAAGGAGTCCGGCTACATGAGCTCGCTGGCCATCTGCAACGTGCCGGGCTCTTCCCTGGTGCGCGAATCCGACCTGGCCTTTATGACCCGGGCTGGTGCCGAGATCGGGGTGGCCTCCACCAAGGCGTTCACCACCCAGCTGGCTGGTCTGCTGATGTTGGTGGCTTCGGTCGGTCACTGCCGTGGCAACCTGAGTGCCGCCGCCGAGGCCGAACTGGTCAAGGCGCTGCAAGCCCTGCCGCTGCGTATTAAAGAGAGCCTGGCGCTGGCTAAGGATATCGAAGCCCTGGCCGAAGAGTTTGCCGACAAGCACCACAGCCTGTTCCTCGGTCGTGGCAGCCAGTATCCCATCGCCATGGAAGGGGCGCTCAAGCTCAAAGAGATCTCCTACATCCACGCCGAGGCCTATGCCGCCGGTGAGCTCAAGCACGGCCCGCTGGCGCTGATCGATGCCGAGATGCCCATCATCGTCGTGGCGCCGAACAACGATCTGCTGGAGAAGCTCAAGTCCAACGTGGAAGAGGTGCGTGCCCGTGGCGGAATCCTCTACGTGTTCGCCGATGCGGACGCCGGCTTCAAGAGCGACGAGACCATGCGGGTGATGAGCCTGAACCACGTGGAAGAGATGATCGCGCCGATCGTCTATACCGTGCCGTTGCAGTTGCTCTCCTACCACGTCGCCCTCATCAAGGGCACCGACGTGGATCAGCCGCGCAACCTGGCCAAATCCGTGACTGTGGAATAAGCCGTCGCCGGAAATGAAAAAAGAGCCGCATTGCGGCTCTTCTTGTTTTGGCAAAACAGGCTACGACAGCCGCAGGTTGGTGATGGTCACGTCGTCCAGAGAAGGCACAATGATGCCGCTGGAGATGCTCTTGGCGATTGCCTGGTTGCGGTTGCGCGAATCCGTCTTGTTGGTGACCTGATTGAGGTGGAAGTTCACGGTTCGCTCGCTGATGCCGAGGATGGTGGCGATCTCCCAGGAGGTCTTGCCCTCGCTGGCCCAGAAAAGGCATTCCTTCTCCCGATCCGACAGCTCGGCCAGGTATTTCATCAGATCTGGCCTGGCCTTGATGAGGGTCAGGGCCGAGTTGAAGATGTAGCTGGCGCAGAATGACAGCAGGGGAACGTTTTCAAACATCAGATCGGAATTGGACTTCTCCTTGCTGATGAAAGAGAGGATGCCGTGTTCCCCCTGCGGCGTGTGCAGCGGGAAGGAGACGCCGTTCCTCACCCCGAAGTCGGCGGCGAGGTTCATCACCTCCCTGCTGGCGCTGGGCAACCAGGGGGCATCACAATCGAGCTTGTTCCAGAAGATGGGCTGGGTCTGCTTCAGTCCCAGGAAGACGACCGGATCCTGGGTCAGGTAGTGCCGTTCCGAATAGGCATCAAACCAGCTGGTGGGGCAGTTGTTGAACAAGGCCACATGGGATTTCTGCATGCTGATGGGGAAAATAATCAGCAAACGGAAGTAATCAAACCCCATCTGATGACTGAAGCGCTCCAGTTGTTGCTGGATCTCGCTGGTCTTCTTCGCCTTGGTGAACCGATCTATGTGTTCCCAGATCGCATCGTTAAACATGTAAGTCTCCTTTTTCGATCACTTATCTTGCTGATCGAAAAGACATTTTTTAGTTATTTAAAATGGTGTTGCGACTACCAACGCCAGTTATTCCCGTACTTGTCTAAAAAGTATCCTGTTTTTTCGGCCAGAGGCCAAGAAAATCATCTGATTGCCAGTGACCCTACTCTTTGAGACAATGAGAATAGTTATCATTGTTAAGATTTATATCATGAACAAGTTTTGGGGTCTGGCCTTGTTACCCATGGCCGTTCATTGCGTCGTGTCCGCCGAAGAGGTGGTTGCGCCAGCATTGAAGAACAGTATCGCCGACGGGAAAGCCTCCCAGCTGCGTGTGGAGAAAGCCGCCGATGGCGCCGTCGCCGCCAGGATTGAGCTGCAAAATGCCCAACTGCAACTGCGGGATCTGGAAGCCTACAACCGCTACATGCAGTCTCTGGTGGCCGATCAGCAAAACGAGCTGGGCAAGCTGAGCCAGCAGTTGGAGGCGGTACAGGAGACCAGACAGGGGCTTGTCCCCCTGATGCTGCAGATGCAAGCCGATCTGGAACAGCTGGTACAGGATGACATCCCGCTGCGCAGGGAGGATCGTCTGGCGCGGGTTGCTGCCTTGAAAGCGACGCTGGCCAGAGCCGATGTGAGCGAGGCGGAGAAGTTCCGCCAGCTATTGCAGGCCTATCAGATTGAAGCCGAATACGGCAGCAGGCTGGACCATTATTCCGCCGAGCTGGTGCTGGATGGCGCACCGCGCCGGGTCGATGTGCTGGCTCTGGGTCGGGTCTCCCTGCTGGCGATGACCGCCGATCGCTCCCAGGCGTGGCGTTGGTCTGCCGAGCACAAGCAGTGGCAAGCCCTCGACGGCCAGTGGCTCTCCCCCATCGCCGAGGCGTTGGAAATGGCTGCCGACAAGAAAGTTCCCCAGTTGTTGAATGTCCCCCTTTCCGTCAGCCGTGGTCAGGAGGTCCAGTCATGAGCGTCACCATGAAGTGGTTACCCCTTGCCCTCGCCCTCTCTCTGGGCACCACAGCCGCCGTGGCCGAGGAAGCCTGGCAGCAGCAGGAACAGGCCCGTGAGCAGAAGGCTCAGCAGGATCTGGCGTCTGTCTCCAGGGAGCTGAGCAGTGCCCGTACCAAGCTGGCCGAGGCCCAGCGCCTGAGCAAGGAGCTGGCCAGCCAGTTCGCGGCCAATGAAAAGCAGCTGGTGGAGCTCAATACCCAATGGGAGCAAGCCTCCGGCGACATGAACGACATCTTTGCGGTCACCCGTCAGGGCGCCAGCGATGCGGTCAAGTTGCTGAGCGAATCCGCCGTCGAGGGCCAGTATCCTGATCGTCTCGCCCCGCTGAAAACCATGGCACAGGATAAACAGGTGCCTGATCGCGCCGCCCTTGCCCTGCTGCCAGCCACCTTGCTGCAGGAGATCCGCGAATCGGGCCGGGTTGCCCAGTTCAACGGCAAGGTGCTTGATGCCCAGGGCGTTGCCAGCGAGCAGACGTTGACCCGGATCGGCAGCTTCGCCCTGCTGGGCGATGCTGGTTTCTTGCAACCGGGGGCCGAAGGCCTGAGTCCGGTGCTGGGCCTGCCAGGCAGCGTGCTTTCCGCTGTGGCCGCTTATCAGGGTCAGGAGGGAGAAGCGTTGCCGCTGGATCCCTCCCACGGTGTTCTGCTCGATATGCTGGCCCAGGCGCCCACCTTCTGGCAGCAAGTCCAGCAGGGCGGCCAGGTCGGCGCCATCATCGTGCTGCTGGCAGCCATCGGCCTGGGGATCGCTGGAGTACGGCTGTGGAGCCTCTCTCGCGAACTGGGTCGGGTTCGTCGCCAGCTCAAGAGCGGTGAATATCATGCCGACAACGCCCTCGGCCGGGTGCTGACGGTGGCTGACAAGCATCCAGAACTGAGCATGGAGACCCTCGAACTGCGTCTGGATGAGGCGATCCTGCAGGAGACCCCTCGCCTGGAGCGCGGCATCGGCATGGTCAAGGTGATCGCGGCCATCGCCCCCATGCTGGGTCTGCTCGGGACAGTGACCGGTATGATCGGCACCTTCCAGGCCATCACCCAGTTCGGTACCGGCGATCCCAAGATCATGGCGGGCGGCATCTCCATGGCCCTGGTCACCACGGTGCAGGGTCTGGTAGCGGCCATTCCGCTGATCCTGGCCCACAGCCTGTTGCAGTCCCGTTTCACCGAGCTTTCCAACGTGCTGGAACAGCAGGTGGCCGGGATCCTGGCCGAGCGGGCCGAAAGCAATGGTGACAGGGTGGAGCGGGTAGCATGATGCTCGACATCTGGCAGCAGTTGCTGAGCTTCATGGGCCGTGGCGGCCCGGTGCTCTGGGTCATTCTGGCCTTGCTGGTGCTGATGTGGATTCTGATGATCGAGCGGTTGCTCTACCTCAACCTGGGGTTTGCACCGTTGCAGCGCCAGCTGCTGGGCCGCTGGCAGGCGCGTCGCGAGCGTCACAGCTGGCACGCTCGCGCGATTCGCGGGCGCTGGCTGGCAGAAGTGGAGCTGGCGCTCAACCGTCATCTGATCTTCATCCGCACCCTGGTGGTGCTCTGCCCCATGCTGGGGTTGCTGGGTACAGTGACCGGCATGATAGGCGTATTCGATGCGCTGGCTGCGGCCAACCGCTTTAACCCGGAGAGCATGGCGGGCGGGATCTCACGCGCCACCATCCCCACCATGGCAGGCATGGTGGTGGCCCTCTCCGGCGTGTTGTTACTTAGCCGGATCGAGAGTCAGGCCAAGCGTGCGCTGGCCAAGACCCGGGACGGCCTGCGAGAAGAGAAGGTAATGCAATGAGACGGCAATCCAAACGCCAGCGCGATGAAGTGCAGATCGACATGACCCCCATGCTGGATATCGTCTTCATCATGCTGATCTTCTTCATCGTGACCACCTCCTTCGTGCGCGAAGCCGGGCTTGAGGTACACAGACCCCAGGCCAGCCAGGCCAAGGCGCAGAAATCGTCCAGCATCATGCTGGCGATCGGCGCTCAGGGGCAGATCTTCCTCGACCGCAAACAGGTGGATGTGGAGCGGGTGCAGGCCACCCTCGCCCGACTGTTGGCGGAGCAGCCCGAGGCAAGCCTGGTGATCCAGGCCGACGAGCGGGTACCCCACGGCAAGGTGGTGCGGGTGATGGATGAAGCCAAGGCGGCAGGCATCGCCAACATCGCCGTGGCGGTGGCACCGAAATGAAACACAAGTTGATGAGCCTGGGACTGGGGATCGCCCTCAGTCTGGGCATCCTGTTGTTCATGGCCACCCTGGTGGAGCCGCCCGGAGGGGAGAAGGCGACCACAGAGCAGAAATCCATCGTCATCAACATGCAGAACGAGGTGACCGAGGTACAGGTGCGTGAACGGCCGGTACCCCAGGAGCCGGAACCCTTGCCGGAGCCGCCTGCCGCGCTGGCTTCGACACCGCTGCCCATGCCGGCGGCGGCCCCGTTGCCTTCGGTACAGCCGAGCCTGGATCTGGTCTCGACCCTGAGCGCGGTACAGGTCTCTGCCCCTGGCGTGGCGACCAGCCCCACTCCGATCGCGAGCGGCAATTTCCATGGTCAGCAGCAGGGTACCGGGATCGGTGCCGGCGACATGCTGATGCCGCTGCAACGGGTTGAGCCTGTTTATCCCTACCGGGCCCAGCAGGCCGGCATCGAGGGGTCCGTGACCTTGCGTTTCAGCGTCGATGCAGACGGCCGGGTACAGGATGTGGAGGTGGTCGAGGCGAAGCCGAAGCGTCAGTTCGAGCGAGCGGCCATTCAGGCGATCAACAAGTGGCGCTATCAGCCTAGGCCGGGCGCCACCGACAAGCTGGTGCAAGTCATCACGCTCAAATTCAAATTGGAGTCATAACCATGTTGCGGATCTGGATCTGTCTGCTGGCCCTGGTCAGCCAAGCCTGTCTGGCGATGGAGGTGAGCCCTCATTTCTCCCGCCAGCTGGAGCCCGTGATGAAGCTCTATCAATCTGGCCAGTGGCAACAGGCCCAGAGCAAGGCGGCTGTGCTCAAACCCGGTTCCGAGGCTGAGCACGCCTGGCTGGCGCAGTTACAGGCCTCTCTGGCCGCCAACCTGCAGCAGACCGCACAGGCGAGTCGCTACGTGGAGCAGGCTCTTGCCTATAAAGAGTGGCCAGAGCAGCAACGACTTCAGTTGTTGCGTCTGCGAGGGGATATCCAGGCCCAGCAATCCAACTGGCCCGGCGCCATCGCCAGCTACAAGGCCGCATTGGCCATCAAGGCTGACGATGCCTTGCGTCTGCGCTTGGCTGGCCTCTATTACCACAACAAGCAGTACGGCGAGGCAGCCAGCCAGAGTGAACAACTGTTGAAGAAAAGCTGGCAGAAGCAGGCAGCCATCATCCGCCTCTCCGCCCTCACTGCATTGCAGCGTTACGGCGTGGCTGCGGATCAGGCCGAAGAGCTGATCCGCCGCGAGCCAAAAGGGAGCAAGTGGTGGCAGCAGGCTGTGTCGCTCAATCTCTCCGCCAAGCGTGGTGATCGAGCGCTTGCACTGCTGCAAACTGCCATCGACCGTCAACTGATGGATGATGCCGCCGCCCGCAACCAGCTAATCCGCCTGTATGCCTGGCAGGGACTGCCCTATCGCGGTGCGCGTCTGCTGGAGTCTGCCATGGCCAAGGGACAGATGAAGCAGAGCGCAGAGAATCGCCAATTGCTGGCCCAGTTGTGGGAAGGGGCACGTGAGTGGCCGAAGGCTGTGGACAGCTGGCAACTGCTTGCCCGGGAACATGCTCACCCCAAGGCCGCCATGCGTGCCGCCGAACTGCTGCTGCAACAGGGCAAGACGGATGCCGCCATGACCCAGCTCGCGGCCATCAAGTCGATGAAAGGAGAGCAGGGCAACAGAGCCAAGGCCCTGCTGGTGCAGGCACACCTCAATAAAGAACAATATGCTCAGGCGCTGGTATTGGCTCGCGAGCTGCAGCAGCAGAACAACTGGCAAGACAGGGCGACCAGCTGGGTCAACTACATTCAGGCCCAGACTGACGGTATGAACAAAAAAGCGGCATGAAACAGGGGTAAACTCTCATTTCATGGGGTTTAGCCTGCTTTTTCAGCAAACGAGCGCATTTTTACAAAAAGCCCTTGTCATCCCGGCGCGGCTCCCTATAATGCGCCCCTACCAGCACGGCGGACCACGCCAACCTGATGAGCCAGCTTCCTTAGGAAGTGGGCGCCGAAAGAAAAGCGAAAACAATCGCTTGACTTTCGAAGTGAGGGGCGTAAGATGCGCCTCCTCAACGCGATAAGCGTGACGCTCTTTAACAATTTGAATCAAGCAATCTGTGTGGGCACTCACAGCATCGAGCATCAAAAACAATTTTTGAT
>NZ_JBFOCP010000057.1:0-220528 GCF_040907855.1 Aeromonas sp. s4
GGGGTGGAGCAGCTCGGTAGCTCGTCGGGCTCATAACCCGAAGGTCGTCGGTTCAAATCCGGCCCCCGCAACCAACCATTTGTATCCATGGCAAGCGCATAGCGCTGCGGTGGGGACGAAGACAGCAAGAAGCAACTGCTCTGCTTTTTGTGGTGGCAATACAATTCGGACGCGGGGTGGAGCAGCTCGGTAGCTCGTCGGGCTCATAACCCGAAGGTCGTCGGTTCAAATCCGGCCCCCGCAACCAACTTCTGACTGCTTTTCTTCTGCATTACCTGTCTGATTCCCTCCAGCACCTGTTGCTTGCACACAATAATGTGTGTTTTTCCGATCCCTCTCGCCATTTGTTCGGTATCATCCTGCTTTCTGTTCATGGATGAGGCCGCACCCTGTGATGACCCCTTTTAGCTATTCTTCTCCCCAAATCACGATGCAGAACACCTCCCTCGCCGAGGTAATGGCAGGGCCGACTGCCGTCAAACTCCTGCTCATTGCCGACTCAGCGCGCGATACTCTGCTGGCGACGCCTCCCTTTGCCGCCGTGGCAACCCAGATAGCCCTGGGTCAGAAGGCCCCCTATTCCCTCGACGACAGTCAGGGGCTGCAACGGGTGATCTTCATGGATGCCCGCCCGGTCCTGGATCATCGGCTCTACAAGCAGGTGCGCAGCTGGGTGGGCTCGCTGGCGGGCCTCAAGGCGACGCACCTGGCGCTCCATCTGGAGGGCTTTGACGATGAGCATCGCGCCCAACTGGCAAGGGTGGTGCTCGCCTGCCTGCTCGCCGCCGATGTGACCCTGCCGACCCAGAAACGGAGTGAGGCGACAAGACCGGGTTATCAGCAGTTGCAACTTTCCCCCCCTTGCGAGCTGGACATGACCCGCCTGAGCGCAGAAGCCAAAGGCAACGGTCTGGCTCGCCACCTGGCAGTGCTGCCAGCGTCCGAGCTCAATGCCCGTCATTACCGGGCCTATGCCCGGGAGCTGGCGCAGCAGGAGGGGTGGCAGTGGCAGGAGTTTGATGAGACGATCCTGGCACAGATGGGGGCTGGCGCCTTCCTGGCGGTGGCCCGTGGTTCGGCGGACGGTCAGGCCGCCATCGTCAGGCTCAGTTACTGTCCGGCCAACCCGGTGCGCCGCGTCGCGCTGGTGGGCAAGGGGATCTGCCACGACTCCGGTGGCTACAACCTGAAAGTCGGTGGCAGCATGTATGGCATGCACCTGGACATGGGGGGCAGCGCGGTGGCCCTTGGCACGCTGCTGGCCATCAGCCGGGCGAAACTCCCCTTTGAGGTGCACTGCTGGCTCGCCATCGCCGAGAACCACATCGGCCCGCAGGCCTTCCGGCCCGGTGAGGTGGTGACTGCCCTCAACGGCACCACCATCGAAGTGGTGGACACCGACGCCGAGGGGCGCATGGTGCTGGCGGATGCCCTGACCCTGGCGGCTGGGGACAAGCCCGACTTGCTGATCGACTACGCCACCCTGACCGGCGCCTGCAAACGGGCGCTCGGCAGCCGTTACAGCGGCGCCTTCACCAACCGCCCCGAGTGGCTAACCACTCTGATAGCGCTGGGCCAGCAGAGCGGGGAGCGAGTCTGGCCCTTCCCCCTGGACGAGGATTACGATGACAACCTCGATAGCGAGTGGGCCGATCTGTTACAGTGCGCGCCGGGCGCCTCCCCGGATCACATCGATGCCGCCCGTTTTCTCACGCGCTTCGTGCCCGCCGAGCTTCCCTGGTTGCACCTCGACCTGAGTGGTTTTCGCAACAAGGGGGGCAATGGCGTGGTGGGCAGCGAGGTAACCGGCTTTGGTGTCAGGTTGACCCTGACCCTGCTCGACAGCCCTCTGGGGATGGGTGCGCCCGACGCATGACAACGTGGCCAAGCACAATCAATAAGGACAAACGTGAAACAAGCAAGCTATGACTGGGTGCTGTTCGATCTGGACGAAACCCTGCTCGATTTTCCGGTCGCCAGGGCGCTGGAGCGGACCCTGCAGATCTACGGCGTGGCGCCGACTCCCCCCAAGATGGCGGAGTACCATGCCCTCAACCAGCGGCTCTGGCAGCAGTACAACTCAGGGGAGATTGACGCCACCCACCTGCAGCAGACCCGTTTTTCGCTCTTTGCCGAGCAGGTCAACGTGGCGCCCATGGCGATGAACGAGACCTTCCTGCAGCAGATCATCGCCCTGAGCGTGCCGCTGGAGGGGGTGGAGGAGACCCTGCAGGCCCTGAAGAGCAAGGTCAGAATGGGGATCATCACCAACGGCTTCAGCCTGCCCCAGCGCGGGCGCCTCGACAAACTGGGCTGGAACAGCTGGTTTGAGCCTCTCGTTATCTCTGACGAGGTGCAGGTGACCAAGCCGGCGGCGGCCATCTTCCAGCATGCCCTGGCGCAGATGGGTCAGCCGAGCCCGGCGCGGGTGTTGATGGTGGGGGACAATCCCAAGACCGACATCGCCGGTGCCGCCGCCCAGGGGCTTGCCACCTGCTGGTACAACCCGGGGCGGGAGACAGGCCCGTGCGAGGCGACCCACGAGATCCACCACTTCGCCCATCTCTGTGCGATCGTGCTGGGAGAGTAGGTCCTCTATGCCCGCAAGGGTGTAAAAAAACAAGGCAGCCCATGGGCTGCCTTGTTTGCATCCGGCGTCTGCTAGCGGCCGAGGCGGGCGAGCAGCCAGGCCTCCAGCAAGGCCACTCCGGGGGCCAGCACGGCTTCGTCGAAGTCGAACTCCGGATGATGGTGGGGGGCCGCGAGGTTGGCTCCCAGGATGAGATAGGCGGCTTCGCCGCCGTGCTGCTGTACCCGCTCGATGAGGAAACCGGCATCCTCGCTGGCCCCGAAGCGGCGGGTGTGGATGGTATCAAGGGAGATCCCCTGTGCGAGAGGCACGATTTCCTCGATGAGGGCTGGGCTGTTCTCGATGCCGATCGCTTCCCCCTGTTTGCGGATGTGGTATGTCGCACCCTGCATCAGGGCCGCCCCCTCCACAATCTGCTGCACCTGATTGAACATGTAGTCGTTGAGGGCCGGCGTCGCGCCACGGGTCTCCCCCATCAGGCGGGCATGGCCCGGGATGACGTTGCGTCCACTGCCGCCGTTGAGCTGCCCCACGTTGATGCGGGTCATGCCGTCCCGATGGCGGGGAATGCCGAGCATGGCGGTGGTGGCCATGCAGGCCGCCGCCAGGGCATTGTGGCCCGCGTTGGGCTCGAGCCCCGCATGGGCGGCTTGCCCCATGAACTCCACGTCGAATTTGGTTGAACAGAGAAACTCGGTGGGGTTGACCACCAGCTCACCGCTGCTCGCGTGAATGCCGATGTGCAGTGCCAGCAGGGCGTCCACATCGTCGAGCTGCCCCCCTGCCGCGAGCGCCTTGCCGCCTCGGCAGCCCTCTTCAGCCGGCTGGAAGAAGAGCTTGATGCGGCCAGTGAGGCGATCGGCGAGGGCCGCGATCCGCTCGGCCAGCACCAGCCCGATGGCGGTGTGACCATCGTGGGCACAGGCGTGCATCCAGCCCGGGTTGGCGGAGTGCCAGCCTCCCTGGCCGGGCAGGTGTGACGCCTCCTGGCTCTCTTCGACCTCCACCGCATCGATATCGAAGCGAAACGCCAGGGTGGGGCCGGGGCGCCCGCTCTCCCAGAGTCCCATCACGCCGGTGAGTGCGTCGATCCGCGTCAGCCACTCCGGATGCGCCCCCTGGTACAGGGCACGGGCCTTCTGGGCCTCGACGTCTATTTCCCGTCCCATGATGAGGGTGCTGGCGAGCAGTTGATCCCCCAGCATGATGGAGAAACCGAGTTCACTGAGGTGTTGGGCGATGAGGGTGGTGGTGCGAAATTCACACCAGGCGGCTTCGGGGTGACGATGAAGGTCGCGGCGCCAGTGGCGCAAGGCATCCTGAGTCATGGTGGTTCCTGCGTGGCAAATCCAGCGGCCATTGTGACGGGCAGGGGGGCAAGAGTAAATCCCGCAGGGGGAGATGCGACAAGGGGAGCCCGGGCTCCCCTTGAAAGATGGCATGGATGTCGACGAGGTCGTTTTGTGCGCGCAGATCGCGCTCAATGATGGCTTGGCATCATCCTTTGCCAGAGCGCGTCAAAAACCCATGTTGCAGTCTGTTTTTTGAACCACCCCTCTGGTGGTAGAGGTGGCAGATGGCTGATTGACCGACTTAGAGCTGTGCCAGCGACGGCATGGAGACGGCAACCAGAGTGAAAAACACGGTGAAAACGGCGGTAACTACGAACTCTTTCATGATTTTATCTCCCTTGGTTGGCTCATGATGGAACCAAGATACCACAATAGAACGATAAAACAACGAAAAATGTAATTATGAGGCGAAAATGGTTTGGCGGTGAAATATGGCTGTATTTTTCCAAGTTTAAGGGTATTTTTTGTCCTGGAAAGGGTCTCATGGTGATACCAGTGAAAGGGGTTGTATATAAAGCCTTTAAATACATTGAGTTATGTTGTTTTTGTGACCCTCCCCTTGGTGGTTCCGATTGGCGTCTTTGTGGTGATCTCCATTTTTAGTCAGCAAAATGGCCTGCGGGATGCGCCGATTGGTGTCGCCATAGGGAGGTTGGTGGCTGTCAGCCAGGTTTTGTCATTCCATGTCATGTTTTCTCACGACTTGTGTCCTAACCCCAGTCTGCAAGGCTGTTGCCAGCCAGGGTTATCCAATGAAGGCTCAATTTTCTGCTCATCCCAAACAGGCTGGGAGCAAAAAAAGTACGGAAAAACGACAAAAGGGCCGCCAAAGGAGCATGGAAGGGAAGGGGGAAGGCGGGAAAATGGGGGGTCGATCTTCATGGGGCCTTGGGTGGCCGGAAGCCCCGTTTTTCGCTGTTTTCTTGGGGGGGCGAGCCACCGGGCCCGCGCGCAGGGGAAGCGGGAGATATCGTCGGCCCACCCGGGTGGCTATATGGCGCCAGTGTGATGGGGTGAAGGGCAGGGGAGGCATGGCGCAGGGCCGTGGCACTGCGGCACCAAGGCCTTTATCCATACCCGTCGCGAACAAGGTGAGCAAGCAGAAACGCGGGGGAAAGAAGTAAAGGAGAAGGTCATGGGATCAGAGGCTCAGGGCCGCCGGGCAAGGGGTAAGAGATGGCGACAGTGGCCAGTGGAAAGTCGGGCCCCCGCAGAGGGAGAAGGGAGTGAGGAGCCCGCATAAAAAAACCCTCCAGAGGAGGGTTTTTTGTCAGACCACAGCCTTTAGAACAGGGTGGTGGAGAGATCGTACAGCTCCTGGTTGAACGGGCGCTTCAGGTTCTCGATGCAGTCGATGATGTCGTGGTGCACCATCTCGTTGCCCTGAATGCCGACGCAGCGGCCACCCTGGCCCGCCAGCAGTTGCTCGACGGCGAAGGCACCCATGCGGCTGGACATGATACGGTCACGGGCAGTGGGAGAACCGCCACGCTGGATGTGACCCAGGATGGTGGCGCGGGTTTCGCGGCCGGTCATGGCCTCGATGTCTTTTGCCAGGGCGTTGACGTCGGTGACGTGCTCGCAGATGGTGATGATGGCGTGCTTCTTGCCCTTGGCTTCCCCTTCCTTGATCTGTTGCAGCAGCTTCTCCTTGTCGAAGGCCACTTCCGGCACGATCACGTACTCGGCACCACCGGCAACAGCGGCAGACATGGCCAGATCGCCGCAGTGGCGGCCCATGATCTCGACCACGGAGATGCGGTGGTGGGAGCTGCAGGTGTCGCGCAGGCGGTCGATGGCGTCCACGACCACGTTCAGGGCGGTGTCAAAGCCGATGGTGAAGTCGGTACCGGCGATGTCGTTGTCGATGGTGCCCGGCAGGCCGATGCAGGGGAAGCCCTCTTCGGTCAGCTTCTTGGCACCCATGTAGGAGCCGTCACCGCCGATGACCACCAGGGCATCGATGCCGTGTTTCTTCAGGTTTTCGACCGCTTCGGCACGGACTTTCGGATCCTTGAAGGCGGGGAAACGGGCGGAGCCGAGGAAAGTACCGCCACGGTTCACGACGTCGGAGACGCTGTGACGCTCGAGCTTGACGATACGGTCCTGGTGCAGACCGAGGTAGCCATCATAGATGCCGTAAACTTCCAGGCCATGATGCAGACCGGCGCGCACCACGGCGCGGATGGCTGCGTTCATACCCGGTGCGTCACCACCACTGGTCAAAACACCAATACGTTTGATTTGTTTGGTCATGAGTGCCTCTGGATCTGAGTTGTCGAAAATCAAGATTCTGAAAAATACGGCTGGCCGTTTTTACTATATCGGCTTTCCTATGGCGAGAGGGTCCATAGGAAAGCGATATGCAAAGAGGGGCGGGGCCCCTCTTTGCTTGGCGCTTACTTGGCGGCGCCAGCGATGATCTGGGAGAAGTCGTCCACTTTCAGGGACGCGCCACCCACCAGGCCACCGTCGATGTCCGGCTGGCCGAACAGGTCGGCAGCGGTGGCGCCAGTCACGGAGCCGCCGTACAGGATCTGTACCTTGGCAGCCACGGCTGCATCAAAACCGGCCAGGTATTGACGGATGTGAGCATGAACGGATTGTGCGATCTCCGGGGTGGCGGTCTTGCCGGTGCCGATGGCCCATACCGGCTCGTAAGCGATGACGGCGTTCTCGAAGGAGGCGATGCCGCAGCGATCGATCACGGCCTTGAGCTGGGTCTCGACCACCTGGTTGGTGGTACCGGCTTCGAACTGGGCCAGGGTTTCACCGATGCACAGCACGGGGATCAGGCCGCCCTTCTGGATGGCTTCGTACTTGGCAGCCACCACGTCGTCGGTCTCTGCGTGAAGGGTACGACGCTCGCTGTGACCGACCAGGGAGTAGGTGCAGCCGAAGGCTTTGAGCATGGAGGGGGCGTTTTCGCCGGTGAAGGCGCCGGACTCGTGAACGTCGGCGTTCTGGGCACCGTAGGCGATCTTGCTGCCGGCGGTCAGCTGTTCAACCAGACCCAAAAAGATAACCGGCGGGCAGACGGCCACTTGCACGGAAGGATGAGCGGCAGCGGCCGGGGTCAGTCCTTTGATCAGGGCTTCTACAGAAGCCTTGGTGCCGTTCAGTTTCCAGTTACCCATTACCAGGTGCTGTCTCATCTTCTATATCTCCTAGGCATTTGATTGCGCAACATTATATGAATTGAACCGAGCCCAAGATAGCTGACCCGGCGGCAAATGACGTAATTTTTTTTCGCTTTCCTGATCCAAATCAGGAATGCAAGGCGCGATTGCTCACTCGGTGACCTGCCCACGCAAACGGGCCCACCATACCCCAATCCACTCGTGAATGGCAGCCTCGGAATACATCAGATAACGCCCCTTGGGGAGGTAGCTGTAGAGGGGTTGCGGCTCCTGACTCTGCTTGGCGGTGTAATCGGTGGGAGCCGGCACCGCATCGAGTCCCTGACTGCGATAGAGGGCCATGGCCCGGGGCAGGTGGGTGGCCGAACTCACCAGCGCCACCCGCTTGCCGTTGAGGTGGGCGGCGATGCTGACCGCCTCGTCATGGGTGTCTTTGTTGTTTTCAAACAACGTCATGCGCGCACGCGGGATGCCAAGGCTTGCCGCCATGCGGGCGTTGACCTCGGCGTTCGACAGGGGATCCCCGGCCACGGCGCCGGAGAATACCAGCTCGGCCTCTGGATAGGCCAGGGCCAGGCGAACCCCTTCCAGGGTGCGCGCCAGGGAGATGTTGTTTTGCCAGGCGCGCTCTGGGATGGCCGGATCGCTCACATGACCGTTGCCCAGCACGACGATGGCCTGGATGTCAGGATGCTGGCTCACCTCGAAGGGGGGATAGGTCTGCTCCAGGCTGCGGGCCAGCTCGTAGCTCACCGGCCGCGTCCCCATCAGGGCGATGATCACCAAGGAGAGGGTTGCCAGCAGCCTGCCGCTTTTTTGAAAGCGGGTGAACCAGAGCAGCACGAGCGCCAGCACCAACAAGGAGAGAGAGAAGGGGAGCGGCATCAACAGATGGCCCAGCCATTTCTTGATGACAAAGAAGTTGAGCTCGAACACGACAGACACGTCCTTGAGTTTTCAGCAAATTCGGGATGTGACAGAATACCCCTCTTTTTTCCTGTGGCCCAATCCTGTGTGGTTCCTCCTGCGGCCCTCATGGCGGGGCGGTCGAAGATGAGTGTGTCTTGAAGCAAGATCAGAGTTTTGACGGGCGCGCGGACAAGTTCGCTCGCAACATTTACGACTCCACCAAGGGGCGCATTCGCACCACCATTGTCTGGAGTGACATCGAAGCCTGCCTGGCGCGCCTGGGCAACCGGCCGCTGCGCATCCTGGATGCCGGCGGCGGCTTTGGCTACTTCGCCCAGAAACTGGCGGCCATGGGCCATCAGGTGGAGCTGTGCGATTTGTCGGCAGAAATGCTGGATCTGGCCCGGGAGCAGATCGCCCAGAAGGGCTTGGAAGACAGAATTCGTCTCATCCATTGCCCCATTCAGGAGCTCAAGCAACACGTGACCGGCACCTTCGATCTGGTGCTCTGTCACGCGGTACTGGAGTGGCTCGCCGAGCCGCGCCAGACCTTGCTGGGTCTGTTCCCTTTCGTCAAGGCAGGGGGCATACTGTCGCTGCTTTTTTACAATCGTCACGGTCTCCTGTTCCAGAGCCTGGTGGTGGGCAATTTCGACTATGTGCGCCTGGGCCTTCGCAAGAAACGCCAGACAGCCCTGACTCCCACCAATCCCCAGTTGCCAGAGCAGGTCTATGACTGGATAGGCCGGGGGGGATTGCGGATCATCGGCAAGACCGGGGTACGCGTCATCCACGACTACATGCGCCACAAGCAGGATCAGGTCGAGAAGTTCGAGGACCTGCTGGCCATGGAGCAGCAATATTGCCGCCAGGAGCCCTTTGTTTCCCTGGGGCGCTACATCCATGTGATGGCCCAGAAACCGGCCGGTTGAGACACACCGGCGTGAATACGATGCGGGATCCAGCCGCCGGGGCGCCACCGACCCCGGCCTATATCACCACGGCGGGCAAAGACCTGCCGACTATAACAACGAGATGATAACGTCATGATGAGTACATCCCGTACCCTGCCAGAGACGGTGGGATGGGTCAGACAGGAGGGGTTGGCGCTGAACCTCCCCACCGACAGGCTGGCCTTTCTGATAGCGATCAAGACGCTCTCCGAGGACGAGTCTGATCTCTCGGAGGCCGCGCTGCACGATGCCTTTGGCTATGTCAGCAGTGCCTTCGGCCAGATGGACGAGACCCTCACCGGTCGCGCCAACAACGCCATCAACGATCTCATTCGCCAGCAACTGCTGTCGCGTTTCACCACCGACATGGTGGCGGGGGAGAGCCTCTACCGCCTGTCACGCCTTGGCATGAGCATCGTCGATTTCTTCATGGATCAGCGCCAGGTAGACTCCATCAAGCTCTCCATCCTGCTCGAGCACCTGGCGGCCGAGCTCGACACCGCCCGCAAGGCGGCGCTCGAGACCAACACCCGGGAGCAGTGGGACGCCGAGGTGCTGCCGCGCCTCTCCTTCTCCCTGGAAGAGACGCTCGGGCGAATCGATCTCACCCAGCGCGCCATGGACGAGCAGCAAAACCAGGTCAAGAGCGAGATCGCGGCCCTGCTGACCCAGAACTGGGTCGATGCCATCCACAGCTGCGAGAAGCTCCTGCACGAGACCGGCCAGACCCTGCGCGAGTTGCAGGACACCCTGGACGCCGCCGGCCACCGCCTGCAGGCGGGGCTGCTCAACATTCAGGAAGCGGCCCAGGGGCGTGATGATCTGTTCCACGTCGAGGAGCTGACCCACGCCCTGCAGGGGCGTCTGGACGTCATCACCGCCTGGGGCCAGCAGTGCATCGAGCTCTGGTCCCGTTATGACAGGCACGTCCACAAGTTCATCCGCAACGCCATCGACATGGACAAGAACCGCGCCTTCAGCCAGCGGCTGCGGGAATCCATCCGCAACTTCGAGCAGCACAGCTGGTTGTTGCGGGTGGCCGAAGAGCCCCGTTTGCTGGAGCTGCGGGATGAAACCATCGCCATCCACGACGAGGAGGTGACCGGCGAGGTGCCCCTCGAGATGGAGTACGTGGAGATGGTGGACATCAACCAGGAGCTGGCGGAGCGCATCGAGCGCTACCTGGCCCGCTACCCGGAGCAGGGAGATCGGCTGGATCTTGCCGACGTGCTGCGGGAATACCTGCTGGACTACCCGGCCCATGCCCACTTCGACGTGGCGCGCCTCCTGATCGATCAGGCCGTGCGTCTCGGTCATGCCAGCGGTGAGCGCGAGCACCACCGCCAACCCGCATGGAAACCCATCAACCAAGCTGGATCCAAGGTTCAGGCCTATGTCATCGATCAATACTGAATTCCCCTTGCCCCTGCGGCTCGCAGAGGCTATCGCCAATCCCTTGTTTCCGCGCATCGATACCGCCCTGCGCTCCGGTCGCCACATCAGTGCCGACGAATTCGAGCAACACTCTGCCCTGGTGGAGTACCACCAGGAGCTGGAGATCTTCTACGGCCGCTATCAGGTGGAACTCATCAAGGCGCCGGAAGGCTTCTTCTACCTGCGTCCGCGCCCGAGCGCCGACATCGGTACAACAGTGTTATCTGAGCTCGATATGCTGGTGGGCAAGGTGCTCTGCTACCTGTTCCTGAGCCCGGACAGGCTCGCCTCTGAAGGGGTGTTCGCCATGGGCGAGCTGCAAGAAGAGGTGCTGAGTCTGGCGGACGAGAAACAACTGCTGCGCATGGTCAACAGCCGCTCCGGCGGCACGGATCTGGACAAGAAGAAACTCCTCGAGAAGATCCGCACCTCCATGCGTCGCCTCAAGCGCCTCGGGATGATCACCCCCCTTGGCAACAGCGACAAATTCCGGGTCAACGAATCCGTGTTCCGCTTCGCCGCCGATGTGCGCTCCGACGAGGATCCCCGCGCGGTGCAACTGCGGATGATCCAGGAAGGGGAGGCCATTTTCCACGACGACGAGATGCCGAGCAGCGATTCCCTGTTCGAGGATATCGAAGAGGATCTGGACGAAGAGCAGCTGGAGCTGGAGGTGGAAGATGATCTGCAACGTTAATGTGCCGGCACTGATGGTGTCTGCCGGTTTGATGGAGAGTGTGGCGTGAGAGGCAAATTCAAATCCCTGACCATGGTCAACTGGAACGGCTTCTTCGCCCGCACCTTCGATCTCGACCAGCTGGTCACGACCCTGTCCGGCGGCAACGGCGCGGGCAAGTCTACCACCATGGCGGCCTTTATCGCGGCCCTCATTCCCGACCAGTCCCTGCTCCATTTCCGTAACACCACGGAGGCGGGCTCCTCCAGCGCGTCCCGCGACAAGGGGCTCTACGGCAAGCTGCAGCGAGGCCACTGTTATTCGCTGCTGGAAGTGATGAACAGCCGCGAGCAGCGGATCTGGGTCGGCGTCCACCTCGAACAGGTGGCCAACCGTGACAACAAGGTCAACATCACCCCGTTCGCCCTGGTGGATGTGCCCGAGCACCTGGCGCCCACGGATCTGCTGCTGGAGAAGCTCGACGACGGCAAGGGCCGGGTACGTGCCTTCGCCGATCTGAAGGGGGCGGCAGCGGAGCTTGGCGCCATCAAGGTCGCCAAGTTCAATACGGTGACCGATTATCACAACTTCATGTTCGAGTTCGGCATCACCCCGAAGAAACTGCGGGATCAAAAGGATCGCGGCAAGTTCTATCGCCTGATCGAAGCCTCCCTCTACGGCGGTATCTCGTCTTCCATCAGCCGCTCCTTGCGTGAATACCTGCTGCCGGAGAACTCCGGGGTACGCAAGGCGTTCCAGGACATGGAGGCGGCCATCTACGAGAACCGCCGCACCCTGGAAGCCATCAAGGAGACCCAGGGTCAGCGGGATCTCTTCAAGAACCTGATCACCGAGACCACCCACTATGTGGCCGCGGAGTATGTGCGGGGCGCTGCCGAGAAGAGCCGCCTCTCCGAGCTGGCCCTCAAGGCACGCTCTGAGCTCGCTGGCAAACGCCGCCTGCTGGCCGAGGAGAAGCAGCGCGCCATCTATCTGGCGGACGAGGTGGATCAGCTCACCAACCGCGAGAAGCTCCTGACCGACGAGCTGGAGTCCGCCGCCGAGCACCTGGCCAAGGTGATGGCCGCCGTGGCGCTGCAAAAGAAGATTGCCCTCTATCGCGCCGATCTGGCGGAGCTCAACGACAAGCTGGAGCAGCAGCAGGCGGTGGTGGAAGAGATCCACGGCCAGTTGCTGGAAGTGGAAGAGCGCAAGGAGCTGGCCCAGGCAGAGGTAGACAGCCTCAAGACCCAGCTGGCCGACTACCAGCAGGCGCTCGATATCCAGCAGACCCGCGCCATCCAGTACCGTCAGGCGGTGCAGGCGCTGGAGACGGCCCGCGAGCAGTGCGAGTTGCCGGGGCTCGAGCCTGAGCAGGCGAGCGACACCCTGCATCAGTTCCGCGCAGCCGAGCAGAGCCTCACCAGCCGGGTGCTGGGGGCCGAGCAGCAGTTGGCGCTGGCCAAGGCGGCGGTGGCCGAACACGAAGCGGCGCTGGCGCTGCTGCTCAGCATCGCCCCCGAGACAGTGCGCGAGGCTGCCTGGCCTACCGCGCAGGGGCTGCTCAAGCGCCACATCGAAGACAAGGCCCGCATTGCCCAGGGGCAGGGTCTGCGCGTCGCCCTGGCTCGCCTCGAGAAAGAGAGCGAAAGCCAGAAGACCCTCTTGCGGCTGCGAGACGAGCTGGCCCAGGCGTCTGGTCAGCACATTGCCAGCCAGGACGAGCTGGAGATCTTCCTCGAAGCCCAGCGCACCCGCCAGGAGGAGCTCTCCGAGCAGCAGGCAGAGGCCAATCAGCGCCGCGCCAGCCTCGAGCATCAGGGCACTCAGCTGGGCCGCGATATCGCGGAATTGACCAAGCTGGCCCCGCGCTGGCTCAAATCCTTTGAAAAACTCGAGCAACTGCGCGAGCAGAGTGGCTTGGCCTTGGCCACCGCCGAAGAACTCTCTTCCGGCATGCAGAGCGTGCTCGACAAGGAGCGGGAGTTCGAGCAGGAGAGCAACCGCATTCAGGGCCAGAAACAGGCGCTGGAGATGCAAATTCGCAACCTGCAGCTGGGTGCCGGCGAGGCGGATCCCCGTCTTGCCCGCATCGCCGAGCAGGTGGGGGGCGTGCTGCTCTCCGATGTCTATGACGACATCTCCATCGACGATGCCCCTTACTACTCCGCGCTCTACGGCCCGGCTCGCAGCGCCCTGGTGGTGCTCGACCTCGAAGGCGCCATCGAGCGGCTGAAAAAGCTGGAAGATTGCCCGGAAGATATCTACCTCATCCAGGGCAACCCCGACTCCTTTGACGAGGATCTGGTGGAAGCGGATGAGCTGGGGGACGCCGTGCTGGTGCGCACCAGCAAGCGTCAGGTGCGCTTCTCCCGCTACCCCGAGCTGCCGCTCTTTGGCCGCGCCGCCCGGGAAAAACGGATCGAGCAGCTCGATCTTGAGCGGGAAAACCTCATCGAGGGCTACGCCAAGGCCGCCTTCGAGCAGCAGAAGTACCACCGTCTCTACGGGCATTTTCGCGACTTTATCGGCCAGCATCTGGATATCGCCTTCCGCCCGGACCCCGAAGCCGAGGTGCAGGCCAAGCAGCACGAGCAGCGCAAGCTGCAAGAAACCATCGCCGAGTGCGACAAGCAGCTGAGTGATGCCAAAGCCGCCGCCGCCCAGCTGACCCGCCATATCCAGCTGGTGCAGGGGATGCTGCCCTTTGCCCACCTGTTTGCCGAGGCAGACCTGGCGGCCCGCCTCGAGGCGGCTCACGCCGACGTGGAGGCGCTTAAAACAGCCGAAGCCTTTATCGCCAAGCACGGCAAGGCGTTGGAAAAACTGGAAACCATGGTGCAGGTGCTGCGCCAGGATCCCCAGGATTTGGCTGCCCTGCAGGCGGCCTTTGACGAGGTGAGCGACCTGCTGGCCGAGCAGAAGCGCCGTTGCTACGCCCTCGATCAGCTGGTGGCCCGTCTGCCGCACTTTGCCTATCAGGATGCACAAGATCTGCTGGGCAAGGCGTCCGAGATGAGCGAGCGACTCAAAGAGAAGCTCAAGGCGGCAGAGCTTGCCGCCCGCACCGCCGGTGAGCAGCACAAGCAGATCACCCAGCGCCACACCGAGGCGCTGCAACTGCGCACGGCGCTCGATTCCAGCGCCTCGGCCAAGGGGCAGACCCTGGCGGAGTTCGAGCAGGAGCTGGCGGCCATGGGGCTGACCCTGTCGGATGACATGGAAGAGAAGGCCCGTGCCCACAAGAAAGAGATTGAAGAGCTGCTTATCCGCACCCGGACCCGCCGCACCAGCGCCGAGGCCCAGTTGCAGGTGTGCAAGCGCGAAATCGAATCCCTTGGCGGTCGTCTCAAGCTCGAAGGCAAGGATTACTACAGCGCCCGCAAATCCCTGGTGGGTCACAAGGCGAGCTGGTCGCGGGTGGTGCGTCTGGCACGGGAGACCGACGTCGAGAAGCGTCTGAACAAGCGCGAGCTGGCTTATCTTGACAGCGACGAGCTGCGCTCCATGTCGGACAAGGCCCTCGGCGCCCTGCGGGTGGCGGTGGCCCACGACGAGGCCCTGCGCGATGCGCTGCGTCTGTCGGAAGGCAACCGCAGCACCGAGCAGAAGGTCGCCTTCTACGTGCAGGTCTACCGTTACCTCAAGGATCGCATCCGCAACGACATCATCCGCTCGGACGATCCGGTGGAAGCCATCGAGGAGATGGAGATCGAGCTGGCGCGCCTCGCCGACGAGCTCAAGCAGCGGGAAACCCATCTGTCCCTCTCCTCCCACGAGGTGGCGGCCAAGATCACCAACATCATCCGCCGGGAGCAGAACCGCATCCGGGTATTGAACCAGGGCCTGCAGAACATCGCCTTCGGTCTGGTGCGCGGGGTGCGTCTCAACGTCAATATCCGCGAGGCCCACACTCGCCTCCTGACCGCGCTCGCCGATCAGAGCGCCATGCACAACGATCTCTTCGCCGACAAGGAGCTCAGCTTCTCCGAGGCCATGGCCAAGCTCTTCCAGCGTCTCAACCCGCAGGTGGAGCAGGGGGAGCGCAACTATCAGGTGATGGGGGACGTGCTGCTGGATTATCGCAACTACCTGGAGCTGGAGATCGAGGTGCAGCGCGGGGCCGACGGCTGGCTGCGGGCCGAGAGCGGCGCCCTCTCCACCGGCGAGGCGATCGGCACCGGTCAGGCCATCCTCTTGATGGTGCTGATCAGCTGGGAGGAGGAGTCCCGCCGTTTGCGCGGCAAGGACATCGCTCCCTGCCGCTTGTTGTTCCTGGACGAAGCGGCGCGGCTTGATGGCAAATCCATCGCCACCCTGTTCGAGCTGTGCGAACGCCAGGACATGCAGCTGCTTATCGCCGCGCCGGAGAACATCAGCCCCGAGAAGGGCACCACCTACAAGCTCATCCGCAAGGTGCAGGGCAAGCACGAACATGTGCATGTGGTGGGGCTGCGCGGCTTTGGCTTTGCCGACGACAAGCTCATCGCCTGACATCTTCCCCTGACAGGGGCTGACGGGTGAACACACAAACGGGAGGCTTGGGCCTCCCGTTTTCCATGGGAAATATGAGAGAGTAGGCCCCTGTTAACGGAAGCCCGACTGGCGATGCCGGTCGCTCTGTCCCATCGAGGAAGCAACGCATGACGACGCGACAAAAAGGGCTGCTGGCCTCCCTGTGCCTGCTGCTGGCCGCCTGCAGCAGCCAGCCTGATGCAGGCAGTGCGGGCAACTGGCGAGGCTATACCCAGACGGGGCTCGCCTCCTATTACGCCGATCGCTACCACAACAAGCGCACCGCCAGCGGGGAGCCTTACCAGCGCCACGCCAACACCGCCGCCCACATGACACTGCCCTTTGGCGCCCTGGTGAGGGTCACCAACCTGGCCAACGACAAGAGCGTGGTGGTGCGGGTCAACGACAGGGGCAATTTCCCCCGCGGGCGCATCATCGATCTTTCCAGGGCGGCGTTCAGCGCCATCGGCAATCCCCGATCCGGGCTTATCAAGGTCAGGATTGAGGTGCTCTAGTCACCGGGTCTGCATGTACTGGTGCCCCTCCATACCCGGGCCGCTGGAAGAGGATGCTTCCCAGTGATCACGGGCCATCTTCTTCATTCCATTGGTGATGTCGCCGACGCGGCTTCCCATTTTCCGGTGTGCCATTAAGATAGCCAAACGAAAAACAGGGCGTCTTTGCCATCTGGCGGCAACCGGGCATGACATGGTGTGTGAGACCCCCCTTCAACCCCCTGCCCATGTTTTGCCGCTAAGGAGCAGGCTATAAAGTGAGACGTCATTCACAGGGAGGATCAGAACATGACTGATAAACGCGCCATTCAGGCAACGGCCATCCCCGAGCACAAGGCAAAGTCCCTCTATCCGGAGCCCTTTGCCTCCCTGGTCAAGCACCGCACCCGGCGCAGGCTGGGGGATCATTTCGGCCTCGCCAATTTCGGGGTCAATCTGACGACCCTGGCACCGGGGGCCATCTCGGCTCTCAAGCATCATCACGGCCTGCAGGACGAGTTCGTCTATGTGCTCTCGGGCAATCCCACCCTGCGCCACGGGGAGGAGGAGTACCGGATGTCGCCGGGGGAGTGCATCGGCTTCAAGGGGGGCAGCGGCCTGGCCCACCAGTTGCTCAACCACGGTGAGGTGGACGCCGTCTATCTCGAGGTGGGGGACAGGCTGCCAGGGGACACCGTCGACTATCCCGATGACGATCTGGCCCTGGTACAGGGGGCCGATGGCGC
This sequence comes from Aeromonas sp. s4, assembly GCF_040907855.1. Classification (NCBI taxonomy): domain Bacteria; kingdom Pseudomonadati; phylum Pseudomonadota; class Gammaproteobacteria; order Aeromonadales; family Aeromonadaceae; genus Aeromonas; species Aeromonas sp. s4. The sequence continues at coordinate 16,810 of NZ_JBFOCP010000057.1, forward strand.
CTGGTCAGCCAGACACAAGGATGGCAGCCCCTACTAGGGGCGCCTCTTCGCGCAATGAGAGAGACCTCCATGGTGTTCAGCCCCTTTTCTGCTGTCAGGGCAGAGGATTTTCTGCCGCTGCTCAACGACGAGACGCTGCGAAAGCACCTGATCCCTCACCCGCTTTTCGATGTGGCCGGGGTGCGCGACTGGATGGCGTACAAGCTGGGAGTCGACGCCCGGCCAGGTTGTCGCGTGCGCGCCATCTTCCTCGACGGCACCCTGGCGGGGTGGTGCGGTATCCAGCCCGATGACGAGGGGGTGGAGCTTGCCATCGTGCTCGCCAAGGCCGGCTGGGGAAGCGGCGTGGCGATTTTCAACGAGATGATGGGGTGGGCGAGGGAGCTTGGCCATCGGACGATACTCTTTCACTTGCTGGATACCCGCCCGCCTTATCTGTCCCTCGCCAGACGGGCCATCTGGGTGAGGAAAACGCGCCTGGGCGAACACCCTTTCACCACCTATTGCCTTGACGTTGAACGTTGGTCTGCAGGCCCTTAGCCTGGACCAGGGGGCCACAAGCCGTGCCGCCTCCTGGCGGGTCCCGTTGCCACCCTTTGCGCCATGATCCCTCCCGCTCGTTTGTTCCTCCGTGCACGGCGTGGTTATCCACCCCGTTGAACACAGTGTTCATTCTGCCCCCCTATATGGCCCCCACCGTCCTGCCTACACTGGGCAACGTCTGATGGGGGCGCATCCGGCAGTATAAATCGCTGTCCAGGTTGCACTCTCTGGCGTGTTGACGATGTACAACGGAGAAAACTGGATGAAAAAAGAGACAGACAAACTGGTATCGATCGCGGTGCTCAAGGCCCGTGACGGCATGCGAGAGCGCCTTCGCGATGCCCTACCTTGATTGGCCCCACTCGCCAAGAGCCAGGCAACCTCGATTACGTGCTGTTCGAGTTGAAGGATGAACCCGGTACCTTCTACATGCGGGAAGCCTTCGTGAGTCAGGCCGCCCTGGATGCCCACTGTGAGACCGCGTATTTCCAGGCTTTCGCTCGCCAGGCGGACGAACTGCTGGCCGAACCCCTTCGGCTTGTCTTCATGGAAGAAGTGAGCCCCTGATCCTTGCCGCAGAGCCCGATGATCCCCTCATCGGGCTTTTTGCCTTCAGCCTCGCTCCGGCAGGTTCATCTGCTCGCTCATGGTGTCGATGAAGTGGCGGATGGCGGTGGTCGTCGGCTGCCCGGCCAGGGGCGGAGCATGGAGCACGCAGAGATCGGCGGGGATCCCCTGCTCGAGGCGGATGAAGCGCACGTGGGGCCACTTCTGGCGGGCGTAGCTCGCGGGCACAAGGGCCACCTGCTGGCTGGTGGCCACCACTGCCATCAGGGTATTGGGCTCCACCACCTCCTGACGCAGGCGGGGGTAAAAGCCCTCCACTAGGCAGGCGTTGATGATGAGATCCGTGGAGGCGGAGTTGGCACGGCTCATCAGCACGAAGGGCTCTGCGGCGAGTTCAGGGAGGGAGACCCGCTTGCGATCCCGCAGGGGATGCTCGTCCGATACCACCAGTACCATGGACTCCCGATAGACAGTCTCGGCCTGCAGCGGGTGGATGTTGAGGGTGTCGGCGAAGCGGGCGAGGCCGATGTCTATCTCCTTGCTGGCCAGCGCCTGCTTCTGGCGCTCGGGGGAGAGCTCGGTGAAGGAGATCTCGCACTCGGGGTGGCGCTGGTGACACTGGCGGATCACCTCGCCAAAGCCGGCCCAGAAGATGGAGCTGACCAGCCCGATGCGGATCTGGTTGCGCTCCATGCGCCCCGCCTGCACCACCCGGTTGAGGCCGCTCTCCAGCACGTCGAACAGGCGATCGCATTCGGCCTGCAACAAGCGCCCTGTGGGGGTCAGGTTCACCTGGCGGGTGTGGCGCTCAAACAGGGTCACCCCCAGCAGGGATTCGAGTTCCTTTATCTGGGCGCTGAGCGGCGATTTGGAGACATTGAGCCGCAGGGCTGCCCGGCTGAAGTGGCCCTGGCTGGCCACTTCATGGAAGTAACGCAACATCTTGAGGGTGACGCGATCGCGCCATTGGTTGTCCGGGAACATGGTCTCTCCAGGCTTTAAGGGTGAGATCGCCGTCAAAGTTCGGGCACGGGAATGGCGGGGCAGGGAGGCGGGTCCCTCCTGACAGCGCGATCCGCATCACATCGGTTTTCCCCCTCCGGCGACCCGTTTGACGGAGAAATGGCATGAAGCAGCGGTTTTTGGGCCATTTCGGGTGCGTCATTACCCCATTATGTCGGTCATTGTGTTGTATATCGGGATAATCAGGCCGATTTTAGCGATTTTTGTCGTCCAATGCCTTCCCTAGAGTGAGCGTCATGTCTCATTCACAGCCTCAAGAGGTACAACTCATGCAACACGATCCCGTACTCAACGCCGTCGCCACCATTCTTGCCCGCAAGCCGGGGTTTGCCCCCCGCGCCGCCATGATCCTGGGCTCCGGCCTCGGGGTGCTGGCCGATGCGCTGGAAGAGAAGGTCACCATTCCCTACGAGGAGCTGGAGGGCTTCCCGGTCAGCACGGTGGCCGGTCACAGCGGCGAGCTGGTGCTCGGCAAGCTGCACGGGGTGGATGTGGTCTGCATGAAGGGGCGCGGCCACTACTACGAACACGAGACCATGAAGGTGATGACCACCCCAGTGCGCACCTTCAAGCGCCTGGGCTGCGAGCTGCTGCTGGTAACCAATGCGGCCGGCTCGCTGCGCCCGGAGCGGATCGGGGTCGGCTCCCTGGTCATCTTCAACGATCACATCAACACCATGCCGGGCACCCCCATGACGGGCGCCAATGACGAGGCCTACGGCCCGCGCTTCTTCAGCCTGGCCAATGCCTATGACAAGGCATTGCGCAGCGAGGCGCTGGCGCTGGCCGAGCAGGAGGGGATCGCCGTCAATCAGGGGGTGTTCGTCTCCTACAGCGGCCCCTGTTTCGAGACCGCGGCCGAGATCCGCATGATGCAGATCATCGGTGGCGACGTGGTGGGGATGTCGGTGGTGCCCGAGGTGGTCAGCGCCGCCCACTGCTCGCTGCCGGTGCTGGCCATCTGCGCCATCACCAACATGGCGGAGGGGCTTGGCGACGTGCAGCTCTCCCACGAGCAGACCCTCAAGTGCGCCAAGCTGGCGGAAACGGACTTCATCCGCCTCATCAACGCCTTCATCCAGCACCACTTCCAGTAAGCAGGAAACGACCAGGAGGTCAGTTATGTTTGCAGCAGGATTTCTCGGTATGGCGGCGCTGCTCCTCATCGCCGTGTTCGCATCGACCAACCGCAGGGCCATTCGCCTGCGCACCGTGGGGCTGGCGCTGGCCTTGCAAGTCGCCATCGGCGCTCTGGTGCTCTATGTGCCGCTGGGACGCCGGGAGCTGGAGGGGATGGCCCACGGGGTCGAGGCGGTGCTGGCAAGCGGCAAGGCGGGGATCCACTTCCTGTTTGGCAACCTGGTCAACTTCTCGGTAGAGGGCATCGGCTTCGTGTTTGCTCTCAACGTGCTGCCCCTGGTGGTCTTCTTCTCGGCGCTCATCGCCGTGCTCTACTACCTCGGCATCATGCAGGTGGTGATCCGCATCATCGGCGGCGCCATGGCGCGGCTGCTTGGCACCTCCCAGACCGAATCCATGTCGGCGGTGGCCAACGTCTTCGTCGGCCAGAGCGAGGCCCCGCTGGTGGTCAAACCCTACATGCCCAGGATGAGCGATTCGGAGTTCTTCGCCGTCATGTGCGGCGGCATGGCCTCGGTCTCCGGCACCGTGCTGGCGGGCTACGCCATGATGGGAGTGGACATGCAGTACCTGCTGGCGGCCTCCTTCATGGCGGCGCCTGGCGGGATCCTGTTTGCCAAGCTGATCATCCCCGAAACCAGCCAGCCGGATTACGTCTTTGACAACAGCATCCAGTTTGATGGCAAGAAGCCGGAGAACGTGCTGGCAGCGGCAGGCGAGGGTGCCAGCAGCGGCCTCAAGCTGGCGGCGGCCATCGGCGCCATGCTGATCGCCATGATTGGTCTGGTGACCCTGGTCAACACCCTGCTGGGCGGGGTGGGGGAGATGGTGGGCATGCCGCTCTCCCTCGAGCTCATCCTGGGCTGGATCTTCTCGCCGCTCGCCTTCCTGCTCGGGGTACCGCTGGCGGACATCGGCATCGCCGGCGCCATGATCGGCAAGAAGCTGGTGGTGAACGAGTTCGTGGCCTACAGCGATCTGGCGCCCTACCTGAAAGACGCCAGCACGGTCACCGCCGCCGGTCTGCAGGTGCTGGAGGAGAAGTCCAAGGTGATCATCAGCTTCGCCCTGTGTGGCTTCGCCAACCTGGCCTCCATGGGGATCCTGATCGGTGGCCTCGGCACCCTCTGCCCGTCGCGCACCGACTTCATCGCCCGCTACGGTCTGCGTACCGTGCTGGCGGCCACCTGCTCCAACCTGATGAGCGCCGCCATCGCCGGTGTCTTCTTCTCCCTCGCCTGAGTCTCTCACCCTTTGTTTCGGGGCGCTGCGGCGCCCCTCTCTTATCCCGACAGGAGCTATTTATGAACGACGTGACTGCTTTTGAACCTGCCTGCGCCACCACAGAGGCGGCCATCCGGGCCATCCACTTGATGGATCTCACCAGCCTCAACGACGATGACCACGACGCGCGCATCATCGCCCTCTGCCATCAGGCCCGGACCCCTGTCGGCACCACCGCTGCGGTGTGCATCTACCCGCGCTTCGTGGGGCTGGCCAGGCTCACCCTGGCGGCTCAGGGCACCCCCGAGGTCAAGGTTGCCACCGTGGTCAACTTCCCCCACGGCGACGATGATCTGGCAACCGTGTTGGCCGAGACCCGCGCCGCCCTCGCGGATGGCGCCGACGAGATCGACCTGGTGATCCCCTGGCGTGCCTTGATGGCCGGGGACGAGGCACCCGCCCGGGCGCTGGTGCGCGGCTGCAAGGCGTTGTGCGGCGCCCGGGTGCTCAAGGTGATCATCGAATCCGGCGAGCTGCAGGATCCTGCGCTTATCCGCGTGGCCTCCCTGCTTGCCATCGAGGAGGGGGCCGACTTCATCAAGACTTCCACCGGCAAGGTGGCGGTCAATGCCACCCCGGCGGCGTGCCGCACCATGCTGGCGGCCATCGCCGAGTGCGGTGTGCAGGATCGGGTGGGGTTCAAGGCGGCGGGCGGGGTGAAAAGCGCACGGGAGGCGGCGGAGTATCTCGCCATGGCGGCCGCACTCTTTGGCGAGGAGTGGCTGGTGGCCGAGCGGTTTCGTTTCGGTGCTTCCAGCCTGCTTGGCCAGTTGCTGGCAACCCTGGGCGAGGGCAAGCTGTCCCCTGCGACCGACCACAGTTATTGATCTCTTCCGTCGGCGCCTGCGGGCGCCCTTGCTGACAGGTGTATCCCATGTCTTTACTTCCCCATGTTGCAAAGGCCCACGGCAAGGTGTTGCTGTTCACCCTGCTCATCAGCCTCTCGTTTCCCATCGGCAGCGCCCTCACCGCGGTGCTGGACCCGCTGGTGGTCACCTGGGTGCGCTACCTGCTGGCCTCCCTCATTTTCGTCGGGGTGCTGGGGTATCAGGGGGTGCTGGTGCAGCCTTCCCTGCGGGATCTGGGGCGCTACACTCTTATCTCGCTGCCGGCCCTCTGCTACTTCGTCGCCATGTTCGTGGCATTGCAGGAGACCAGCGCCCTCGATGCCAGCGCACTCTACACCACGGTGCCGCTGATCAGCGCCCTGGCCGGCATGGTGATCTTGCGCCGCGCCATCGGCTGGGGAATGGGGCTGGCCCTGCTGGGGGGCATGGTGGCTGCGGCCCTCATCATCTTTCGCGGCGATCTGGGATTGGTGGCGAACCTCAGCCTCACTCCCGGCAATCGCATCTACCTGTTCGGCTGCGTGGCCATGGCCCTCAACCCCATCCTGATCAAGCGCTGCTATCGGGGGGAGTCCTTCCTCCACCTGACCGGCTGGACCCTCATCTGCGCCACTGTGCTGCTCACCCCGATGGCGCTGCCCGGATTGCTTGAAACCGACTGGAGCCGGGTCTCCCTGCCGGTGGGGCTGGGACTTGGCTATCTGGCTCTCTTTGCCACGGCGCTGAGCTTCTTGTTGTTCCAGCAGGGAAGCGTGGCGCTGCAACCGGAACAGGTGTCAGCCTATACCTACCTCATCCCGGTAATGGTGCTGCTCACCGGCATGCTGACCGGGGAGACAGTACACTGGGAACAGGTAGGCTGGGGGGTAGGGGGTGTGCTGCTGACCATGATGGTCATGGTGCTGCTGCCCCTTCATGCTGGCAAACGTGGGGCGGTCTGAGGGGCTGCCTGTGGCCCTGATCAACCAGGGAGTGCGTCATGAGAAGAACCCTGATCCTGGTACGCCATGGCAAGTCGAGCTGGGAGGACGCGTCTTTGTCTGACCGCGCTCGTCCGCTGGCGGCGCGCGGGCTGCGCGATGCGCCCCTGATGGGGGCTCGTCTGGCGCGCCTGGGGGTGAAGCCCGATCTCATCCTCTCGAGCCCCGCCTGCCGGGCTATGACAACCGCCCGGCTGCTTGCCGCAGAGTTGGGTTATTCCCCGAACCGCATCGCCATCGACGAGGGCCTCTACGAGAGCGATGCCGGGACCCTTCTCGGGGTGGTGGGGGCGCTTTCAGATGCTCTCGCCTGCGTGCTGCTGGTGGGCCATGACCCTGCCTTCACCGACCTGGCTCATGGCTTTTCCTCCGGTATCACTCGCATGCCGACCTGCGCCGTCGCCCGCTTCATCTTCGACGCCCCCTCCTGGTCGGCGCTCCCGTCCTGCTCGCCGGTGGTGGCCGTGCTGGACTTTCCGAAGAAAGGGTAGAGGGGGGGCAAGCAGGCAGAAATGACAAGGGGAGCCGCGGCTCCCCTTGTCGGGATGGTGACGGGGTCATTTGGCCGCGATGGGCCCCTTGGTGCCCGCGTCGTTGTCGACCCAGCCATCTTCTCCCTTGAGGCGGCGATCCCCCTGGATGGTGTAGATGACCATCCCCTCCTTGAACACCAGGGCGCCGTCGGATTTCCTGGCACTGACCTGCTTGTCGTTGACCCACACCTGATCCTTGTCATCGATGCGGATGTTCGCGACAGTGGCGCCCGTCTCGGGGAAGGTGGCGACCCAGTTGCCGGTGTAGGGGCTGGCGCTGGCCGCTGCGGGGGCGGCGCCAAATCCGGCGGCGGCGTTCTCGGCCTTGCTCTTGTTGATGTCACAGCCGCTAAGCTCGCTCACCTGGGTACAGCCTGAGCGCTCCAGCTTCTGCTCATAGCTCATGTTCAATCCGCCTTCGTCGGCCGGGGCGGCGGTGCCAAATCCTGCCTTGGCGTTTTCCGCCTTGCTCTTGTGAATATCGCAGCCCTGGGCTTCGGTCACCTGGGTGCAGCCGGAGCGTTCCAGCTGCTCGGCGTATTTGTGGTTGATGGCGTGAACCTGGGCGCTGCCCAACAGGGTGAGGGTCAGGATGAGCGCGGTCTGTCTGAACATGATCAATACCTCTGGCAATGGGTCATTCGGGCTTGCTGCTCCCTGGGCGGCAAGGGGTTTGCGTTGGCGAGCTGCAGCCCTCTCTCACCATAGCAGGAGGGAGCGAAAGACGATGTCTGCGTCAGCTCTGGGGGATGCGGACCCCCTTGTCGAGGTAGAGGCTGCTGTAGTGGGCGCGGTGGGTGACGAACATCACCTGATGGCGACTGCCATCGGAGAGAATGATGAAATCACCGGCCTGTGCCGGGCTTTGCAAGCGGATCTCGTGTTCGGGGGCCGTCAGCTTGTCGGCCTCCTCCCGGAAGGTGAGGGTGTAGGAATACATATGGCTCTCCACCGCAGGCTCATATACAGACACGCCTACAACTCTAGCCCCGGTAGCCGGGATCCGCGGCGCCCAAGCGGCGCCGATGGTGCAGATAATGTCAGCCGCGGTGAGGCACAGGGATCAGGGACGACCACTGAGCAGGATGGCGCCGCCCAGGGTGATGAAGAGCCCGCCGGTGATGCGGCCAACGAGGCGCTCGCCGCGACCTGGCTTGAAGTAGCGACCGGCGCGCCTGGCCAGGGCGACATAGCACAGATGCACCAGGCTGACGATGGCGCAGATGGTCAGGTACATGGTGATGAACTGCAGCGTCAGCGGACTCTGGTGATCGAGGAACTGGGGCAGCAGGGCGCAGAGGAAGACGATGGTCTTGGGGTTGCTGGCGGAGACCAGAAAGGCTTCTCGCAACAAGGAGAGGGTGGTTCTGGTGCGTCCCCGCGCGGTGGAGGGAGAGAGCCTTTGGCCACCGGTATTGGCCGCGCGCAGCGCCTTGTAGCCCAGATACACCAGGTAGCCACCCCCCGCCAGCTTGAGTGCGACAAAGAGGGGAGGCAGGGTTTGCAGCAGGGCCCCCACCCCCATGGCGACCAGACCGATGAGGATGGCCTGGCACCCCAGGTTGCCGAGGATACTGACAAGGGCGGCGCGCCAGCCGTGTTGCAGACCGTTCTTGACCACCAGCAGCACATTGGGGCCAGGAGTCAGGGTTGCCAGCAGATAGGCCAGCGCAAACAGCATCCAGGTATTCGGGTTCATGAGCAGATCCTTGGCGTCAAAGCTGGCATGATGCCAGCCTCTTTGACGAGCCGTCCAGCGGCGTCTCTCCCGGCCCCGAAGAGGATCCAGGCGAGAGCAATCAGGTGCAGCATGGTCTGCGGCTGGAAATGCAATAGGCAAGGATATGTATAGAAAAACCGCCATCAGGCGGTTTTATGGTTGTCAGCCCCTATTTCAGGGCTTTTTTCAGCTTCTTGATCTTGCCTTCGTGCTTGGCGATTTTCGCCTGGCGGGCGGCGATCTTCTTCTTGATCTCTTTCTTGCTGGCCATGGGGCGGCTCCTTGGTCTCGTGGGCGCCATGGGGATCAGGGTGCCCGGGGTCTTTCCATGCGTGCCGGGAAGGCCCTCTCCATTGGCGCACTGACAGTCAGGGGAGGGGCATACCGCGGAACTGGTTTGCAGGATAGTCCAGTTTCCCGCGAGTGCCACCCGAACGGCAGGAAACAGAGGCAACAAAAAAGCGCCCCTGGGGGCGCTTCTGGCTTGAAGGGTCGGTATCAGGCCTTCTTCAGGTAGGCGGCCACCAGCACGATCTGCATGCCGTTGACCTTGCCCTCGATGTGCAGCGGGTTGTTGGTCAGGCGAATGCCCTTGACCAGGGTGCCGCGCTTGGCGGTGAAGCCCGCGCCCTTGACGTCCAGATCCTTGATCAGGGTGACGGAGTCCCCTTCCACCAGCACGGCGCCATTGGAGTCGACGGTCGGCACGCTGTCGTCATCGTCGCTGGTCACGCCGGCGTCTGCCCAGGCCTTGACCTCGTCTTCCATGTACATCATGTCCAGCATGTCCTGGGCCCAGAGCTCGCCCCGGGCGACGAGGGCCTTCAACTGGCGCCAGGCCATCACCTGCACCGCCGGCACCTGGCTCCACATGCTGTCACCCAGGCAGCGCCAGTGGTTCACCTCCGTGGTGTCCGGCTGCTCCAGCTGGCCGCGGCAGGTGGCGCAGAGGGCCACGCTGTGGTCGTCGTCGCTGGCGGGGGAGTGCGGCACCGGGAAGGCAGTCAGCGCATGTTCTGCGCCACACAGCTCGCATTTGGCATTTGCACGGGCTTGCAGGATGGCATTGATGGTCATGATTGGGTTCCGTTTATAGGGGTAAAGCGGCTCGCCGTGGCGGGCTGCGCGAATGAGGGGGCGGAGTATAGCACAAATCCCTGCTTTTTGTCAGGCTACCAGAGGCGCACAGGCGAGTGCTTTTTGACGGCAGATCGCTAGAATGAGCCTCCCTTTTTGCGCCAAAGGACAGGTTCACCGTGCTGGCCCACCGTTTTCGACAACTGGACTGCTTGCTCACCGCCGAGCGACGCTGGTGGCAATACCAGCCCTATCACCACCTGGGGATCGCCTTTGCCCGCGAGGAGCCAGCCCTTGCGAAGTGCCTGGCAGCCCTGACCCTTGACGAGATCGCGCACCTCGACGGGGACATGGATGCGCTCTGCACCCTGCTCGCCCCCTGGATCCCGGCGGGGGCCGAGTTGCAGGCCCTCGGCGAGCTTGCCACTTTCGCCCCCGAGCCCGTCCAGTGCGCCAGGGCCATGGCGATGTACATGCCGGGACGCAAGCAGGGGCAGATAGAGGCCTTCACCGGCTGTCTGCCCCCCCACCAAGGTCCCTATCTGGAGTGGTGCGCCGGCAAGGGGCATCTGGGACGCCTGGTGTCGTTGCACCGTGGCGCCGAGATCCTGAGCCTGGAGTGGCAGGGGGCGCTCTGCGAGGAGGGGCGGCGGCTCGCCGCGCGCGACGGCGCCAACATGCGGTTCGTGGAGGCGGATGCCTTTGCCGCCGAGTCCGGGGCCCTCATCGCCCCGGACCATCACGCCATGGCGCTCCATGCCTGCGGCGATCTGCACACCCATCTGCTGACGCGGGTGGCCGAGGGGGGCGCCCAGGGGGTGACCCTCTCCCCGTGTTGCTACCACCTCATCAGGGGAGAGCGCTATGCGCCCCTCTCCCGGGCCGCCAGGGCCAGTGCCCTGCGCCTTGGCAAGAGCGACCTGAAGCTGCCGCTGCAGGAGACGGTGACCGGCGGCGCCCGCATCGCCCGGTTGCGGGAGCGGGAGGTGGTGTGGCGCCTCGCCTTTGACTGCCTGCAGCGCCAGGTGCGCGGGGTGGATGAGTACCTGCCGGTGCCCAACCTGCAAAAGAGCCTGCTGACCGGGGGCTTCGAGGATTTCTGCCACTGGGCCGCCGAACGCAAGGGGATGGGCTTGCCCGCGGGGCTTGACTACGCCGCCTTGCTGGCACAGGGGGAGCGCCGTTTTGGCGATGTCGCCCGCATGGAGCTGGTGCGCCACCTGTTTCGCCGCCCCCTGGAAATCTGGCTGCTGCTCGATCGCGCCCTCTTCCTCGAGGAGCAGGGCTACCGGGTCGAGGTGGGCACCTTCTGTCCCAAACCCATGACCCCGCGCAATCTGCTGATCCGGGCGGTGCGCGCAGGGGGGATCTGAGCAAGCGTCTGGACAGGTCGGATGGCTGCGGCCGCAAGACCTGGGGCTGGATCCCCCTGCAAACGAGCGCCATCTGAGTGCAGGGAGGCATGGCTCACAATTTCGCCAAATTCTTAATTCTTGTCGTGAATTTAGTTGTCAGGATGCCTATGCTCGCCCTGACATTTTCAAGACAAGGATGGTTACCCATGTTCATGCTCACGCGTACCGCCTGCCTGGTTGCCCTCGTCTGGGCACTGCCCGGCCAGAGCGCCATGACAATCCAGCCCGATCCCCAGAACAGCGGCGGCTATGTGATGGCGGCGGCGGATCTTGCCAGTGCGGCCCAGGCCAAGACCGCCAACCCCATGTACGGGATCTGGTCCCACGCCCTGGCCACCCGGCCCAATTCGGTGGTGGAGGCCATCGTGGCACGCGCCCCCGGCAACCCGGACAACGTCAAGCGGGTCGAGCGGGTCTTCACCGAATCGGACTGGGAGTTCCTGACCCAGATGGCCGCCCCGGAGTACACCTACGAGCGCTTCCTGCGGGCGGTGGGCAAGTTCCCCGCCTTCTGCGGCGACTACACGGACGGGCGCAATGCGGACGCCATCTGCAAGAAGTCCATCATCACCGCCTTCGCCCACTTTGCCCAGGAGACCGGCGGCCACATCGCCAAGGAGAATGTCTCCGACAACCCCCTTGGGCTGGAGGAGTGGCAACAGGCCCTGGTGCACGTGCGGGAGATGGGTTGGTCTGAGGGGCAGACCGGCTACACCACGGGGTGTGGCCAGAGTGACTGGCAGAACCGGCGCTGGCCCTGCAGCACCGGTCAGGGCTATTTCGGTCGCGGCGCCAAGCAGCTCTCCTATCACTTCAACTACGGCGCCTTCTCCGAGGCCATGTTCGACGGCGACGCCACCGTGCTCCTCAACAACCCCGGGCTGGTGGCGGACTCCTGGCTCAACCTCGCCTCCGCCATCTGGTTCTTCCTGACGCCCCAGGCTCCCAAACCCGCCATGCTGCATGTCATCGACCGGACCTGGGTGCCCTCCCAGCGTGAGCTGGCGGCGGGCATCGGCTACGGCTTTGGCACCACCATCAACATCATCAACGGTGGCATCGAGTGCGGCGAGCAGAACAAGAACAAGGGCCAGCCGGTCAACCGCATCCGCTACTGGGAGGGGCTTGCGGCCCACTACGGGATCCCGCTGCTGGCGGACGAGAAGAACACCTGCTGGCAGCAGACCCCCTATGGCAGCCTCAACCTCAACGGCGCCACCGACGTGCTCTACACCAACTGGGACGGCAACTGGAAATACTACCCGGACAGACCCGGCGGCTACTCCTTCGAGTGCGATCTGGTGGGGTACCAGACCGCCTATTCGGCCCTGGTGCCGGGGGATTACGAGAAGTGCGTGACCAACTTCTACGGCTCCCACGCCAGCTGGCCCAAGGTGCGGGTGGTGGCCACGCTGGATCCGGCCCCGGTCGACCCCGGCACGCCGCCGGTGGACGGGGTACCGGCCTGGGACGCGGGCAAGGTCTACACCGCCGGCAACAAGGTGAGCCACAAGGGCGTGGTGTATCAGGCCAAGTGGTGGACCCAGGGCAACGAGCCGGGCAAGGGGGATCCCTGGGCACCGGTGACCTGAGAGTCAGTACAAGCGCAAGCACCCCGGGGAGGCCGCGCGCCTCCCTTGTTGATCGCCGCGCTGGCTTGTTGCGCCTCTTTTGGCACTGATAGAGTGCGGATTCACACCGAGGGAGGATGACCATGAACATCGCCATTCATTTTGAAATTCCGGTACAGGATCTGGAGAGAGCCATTCGCTTCTATGAGGGGGTCTTCGAGACGGTGCTGGAGCGGGTGCAGATCGATGGCAACGAGATGGCGCTCTTTCCCCTGGAAGGTGGCACGGCGGGCTGCTCCGGCGCCCTGGCGAAGGGGGAGAGCTATGTACCGAGCCTGGATGGCACCCGGATCTATCTGCGGGTGCCTGACATCGAGGGGGCCATGGCCCGGGCGCTGGCATCGGGCGGGGCCTGTCTCTATCCCGTCACCCGGGTCGGGGAGGGCCTCCGGGTGGCGGAGTGTCGGGATTGCGAGGGGAATCGCATCGCCTTGCAGGAGGGAACCTGACCATTATTTATTCGGTGCATGGGGTGTATTAGGTCATTCACACGATGAATAAAGAGGGGGATTTTCCCGCTCCGGGAGCCTCAGCCCCGCGGTGAGGCCCCGGAATGGTCAGTTGCCGCCCCCCGGATCCCGTGCTACTTCATCTGGTGCGGCAAGGAGGCGAGCACCCGTTCGCCCGGTCTGTCGCCCCAACTCTCAGGAGGCATCATGGAAGGTCATTGTCTGTGTGGCGGGATCACCGTGTCGAGCGGCGATCACAAGGAGGTCAACCTGTGTCACTGCGCCATGTGCCGGCGCTGGTCAGGGGGGCCCATGTTCGCGGTGCACGGGGGCAAGGGCGTGCGGTTCACCGGGATGACCCCGGTGGCCTACCGCTCGTCGGAGTGGGCGGAGCGCGGATTCTGCCCCACCTGCGGCACCCATCTTTTCTACCATCTGTTGCCGACGGACGAGTACATCCTCTCCGCCGGCCTGTTTCAGGAGCAGGGGTTCGAGCTCACCGGGCAGATCTTCATCGACGAGAAGCCCGACTTCTATGCCCTCAAGAACGACACCCCGACCCTGACCGGACAGCAGGTGTTCGAGCAGTTCGCCCCCAAACCCTGAGCCTGTACTCACCCCGAGGAGAAGCCATCATGGATGAACAACCGAAGGTGAAGGGGCCTGCCTCCTATTTTCCCGCCATCGAGCAGAAATACGGCCAGCCCATCGTCCACTGGCTGACCCTGCTGGCAGGGCGGGAGGAGCGCAAACACATGGCCCTGGTGGCCTGGCTCAAGGACGAACACGCCATGGGTCACGGTCATGCCAATGCCCTGGTGGCCCACTTTTTGGCGCAGCCCGATGCGCCCGGCGTGGCATGACAGTGCCACAGTGCAAAAAGTGCAGGAAAGCCAGAGGAGCAGAGAGATGAAGATAAGCGTCAGCGTCTGGGTTGCCAGGCCGATTGCCGATGTGTGGCTGGGCTGGAACACCCCCGCCAGCATCATGGCGTGGAACGCCGCCTCCCCGCAGTGGCACTGCCCCCAAAGCCGGGTGGACCTGCGGGTGGGCGGGCGTTTTTGCCACCACATGGCGGCGCGGGATGGCAGCACGGGGTTTGATTTCGAGGGGACCTTCACCGAGGTCACTGCGCCGACGGTGCTCGGCTACGTCATGGACGATGGCCGCGAGGTGAGCGTTCGGTTCGTGGCAGAGCAGGGGGGCACCCGGGTGGAGGAGCTGTTCGATGCCGAGTCCCTGCACAGCGGCGAACAGCAGCGGGCGGGGTGGCAGAGCATCCTGGATAACTTCAAGCGCCATATGGAAGCCGCCGGCTGACCCCTGCGGGGCGTCATAAAAAAAACCACCGCAAGCTGGCGGTGGTTTTTTTATGGCGTTCGCCCGGGGCAAGGCGGGGCGGGGAAGGGGGTCACTCCTCGATGTCCAGCAGCACCAGGATGGCGCTCTCGCCACCCCACTCCCGCGGCGCCTGGTGAAAGGCGCGCACAGCGGGGTGCTGAGCCAGCCAGCTCGGGATGCGCTGCTTGAGGATGTGCTTGCCGATGCCGTGCATCACCGAGGCGACGTGGATGTTCTCTTTTCGGCACAGGGTGAGCAGGGCCGCCAGCTCCTGCTTGGCCTGGTGCTGGCTCATGCCGTGCAGATCCAGATAGATCTCCGGCGGGTAGCTGCCGCGCTTGAGCTTTTTCAGCTCGAATTTTGACACGTCGTCGCGCACGTAACGGGTCGGCCCGTCCGCCTCGAGATGGGGCTGGTACTCGTCGCTGAAAAAGTGGTCAACCCCAAGCTTTTCGCGGCTCTCGCGCACTTCGCGTTTCTGCTTGACCGGGCTTGAGGAGGCCCTTATGGTATCTTGCTTAATTTTCCGGGTACCTTTGACAGCATCACGAAACAGCAGGCTTTCCTCGTCTGTGAGTGAGGGCGTTTTTTTCATCAGGTACTCGTCTTGCTCGCTGTATAAAATTCTCGGGCCGGATATTACTCGACTTGGAGGTGGATTTGGACAAGATATTTATCGATGAGGTGGTTGCCGAAATGCACACCATCCAGGACATGTTGCGCTGGGCCATGAGTCGTTTCAACGACGCCGGGATCTTCTACGGACATGGTACCGACAACGCCTGGGATGAGGCCGTGCAACTGGTGCTGCCCGCGTTACATCTGCCGCCGGACGTGGATCCGGGCATGCGCCACTCCCGCCTGACCACCAGCGAGCGCCACCGCATCGCCGAGCTCATCATCCGCCGCGTGCAGGAGCGCATTCCGGCGCCCTACCTGACCAACAAGGCCTGGTATGCGGGCTGGGAATTCTACGTGGACGAACGGGTGCTCATTCCGCGCTCCCCCATCGCCGAGATGGTGGCCAACCGCTTCGCCCCCTTCCTGAAAGACGAACCGACCCGGATCATGGACTTGTGCACCGGCTCCGGCTGCATCGCCATCATCATGGCCCACGAATTCCCCCATGCGGAAGTGGATGCCATCGACATCAGCGTCGATGCCCTCAACGTGGCGGAGCGCAACATCAACGATCACGGCCTCGAGCAGCAGGTCATCCCCATTCGCTCCGATCTGTTCCGGGATCTGCCGGCCGGTGACAAGTACGATCTCATCGTCTCCAACCCGCCCTATGTGGATTCCGAGGACATGTCAGATCTGCCGGAGGAGTTTCGCCACGAGCCGGAGCTGGCCCTGGCGTCGGGCTCCGACGGCCTCAAGCTCACCAAGCGCCTGCTGGCCAATGCCGCCGACTTCCTGAAAGAGGATGGCGTGCTGGTGGTCGAGGTGGGCAACAGCATGATCCACCTGGAAGCCCAGTTCCCCGAGGTGCCCTTCACCTGGGTCGAGTTCGAGAACGGCGGCCACGGCGTCTTTGTGATGACCCGCGCAGAGCTCGAGCAGTACCAGGCCCATTTCGCCATTTACAAGAACTAAGCAGCAAGGAGCATCCATGGCAGGGAACAGTTTCGGCCAACTCTTTCGGGTCACCACCTTCGGCGAGAGCCACGGTCTGGCGCTGGGCGCCGTGGTCGACGGCTGCCCGCCGGGGCTGGAGATAAGCGAAGACGATTTGCAGGGGGATCTGGACAGGCGCAAGCCCGGCACCTCCCGCTACACCACCCAGCGCCGCGAGGCGGACGAGGTGAAGATCCTCTCCGGGGTGTTCGAGGGCAAGACCACCGGCACCTCCATCGGGCTGCTCATCGAGAACACCGATCAGCGCTCCAAGGACTACTCCGAGATCAAGGATCTGTTCCGACCCGGCCACGCCGACTACACCTATCACCAGAAGTACGGCCAGCGTGACTACCGTGGCGGCGGCCGCTCCTCTGCCCGCGAGACCGCCATGCGGGTCGCGGCGGGGGCCATCGCCAAGAAGTACCTGAAACAGGTGCACGGCATCGAGATTGTGGGTTTTCTCTCCCAGCTCGGCCCCATCAAGGCGGAAGGGTTCGACGAGAGCCAGATCGAGCAGAACCCCTTCTTCTTCCCCGATGCGGGCAAGCTGGAGGTGCTCGATGAATACATGCGTGCCCTCAAGAAAGAGGGCAACAGCGTGGGGGCCAAGGTGTGCGTCGTGGCGCGCAACGTGCCGGTGGGCCTGGGGGAGCCGGTGTTCGACCGCCTCGACGCCGACATCGCCCACGCCATGATGGGCATCAACGCGGTGAAAGGGGTGGAGATCGGTGACGGCTTCGCGGTGGTGGAGCAAAAAGGCTCGGAGCACCGGGACGAGATGACTCCGACCGGCTTTGCCAGCAATCATGCGGGGGGCATCCTGGGGGGCATTTCGTCGGGTCAGGAGATCGTGGTGAGCATGGCCCTCAAGCCCACCTCCAGCATCACGGTGCCGGGCAAGACCATCACCACCAGTGGTGAGGCCACCGAGATGATCACCAAGGGACGTCACGACCCCTGCGTCGGCATCCGTGCCGTGCCCATCGCCGAGGCCATGCTGGCCCTGGTGCTGATGGATCACCTGCTGCGCCACCGCGCCCAGAACCAGGGCGTGCACACCCAGACCCCGCAGCTGCGCTGATCATGCTGCAGGCAGGGTGAGTGATCACCAGGAACGACAAGGCGACCCCAGGGTCGCCTTTTTCGTGGTTTTTTGCCGGCGTCGGCGTCAGGGGGCCGATGGCGTCGAGAGCGATGGGTGCCGGGTTGCGTCCTGGAGGCAGCGGGGCGGCGCAAAGGCGGGGTCCGGTGAGGGCAGGGTGGCGATGGCGGCATCGATGCGGGCGAGCGCCTCATCGTTCACGGCCTTTTTGGCAAACATCAGGCGCACCGGCTGCTGGTGCAAGAGCACCTGACACTGGATGGCGTCGCTCGCCCCGAGCTGGCCGAGCCGGTAGCGGGCGTACTGCCACTCCATGATGACCCCGTCGAGGCGGCGCGCCAGCAAGAGGGTGAGCAGCCTGTCATCGCTGTTGTATTCACTCGCCTGCCCGAGGGCAGGGCACTCCTCGTTCATCGGCAGGGGGCGGGTACCCCGCAGCTTGCCAAGTCGCAGCCCCTTGGCCTGGCACAGGGTTGCCAGCTCGGTGAACCCTTGCCAGCTGTCGGGCTCCCCGGCCTGCGGGCGCTGGCTCAGCAGCACGAAGCTGGCGCGCCGATAGGGGGCGGAGAAGCGGGCGAACCGCTCCCGCTCGGGGGTTTTCAGGGCGCCCATGGCCACGTCCAGCTGCTGGCGCTCCATGAGGTAGAGGGCCCGGGCCCAGGGGAGGTTGCGAAAGGCGGGCTCAACGCCTGCCTTGCCCAGGATCTGGCGGGTCAGGGTCACGTCCAGTCCGCCGAGGGTGCCGTCGGCAGCGATCTGGCTGAAGGGGGGCCAGTGGCTCCAGGCCACCGACAGGGTCTCCCTGGCGACGAGGGGCGGGGCGAAGAGCAGGGGCAAGACGAGGCCCAGCATGCGCCGGGCGGTGGGGGTGAACTTCCGTTTCAATCAAAACCTCCTGTTCCGTGTATCGCGCCGTCCCCGGCAGGCTGTGCAGGGGCTTTGATACATACGGCGATTCGGGCCATTTTGTCCTGCCTTTGTCGCTATTTCCAGCCGCGCTGGGAGGTGCATCACATTTTCCTCGTCTAAGTGCGCCAACTCCGTTAGACTGCGCCTCTATTCTTTCCCCTTTGCTCTGCTCCCCGGGGAAATCGTTGTTTTCTCTATAGGCCCGGATCCTGTGAGATGGCATCGGCTCAGCAGAGGAGCCCCACCACGATCTTTGGCGCCCCTATCCCTAGCAGGTAACTATGAGTTTTACTTCCCTCGGTCTGGCCGAACCCTTGTTGCGTGCCGTTGCCGAGCAAGGCTACGACACCCCGTCTCCCATTCAGCAACAAGCGATCCCGGCGGTACTGGCTGGCCGTGATCTGATGGCCGCCGCCCAGACCGGGACCGGCAAGACCGCAGGTTTTACCCTGCCGATGCTGCAGCGTCTGACTGAAAGCAAGCGCAAGGTCTCCCCGAATCGCATCCGTGCCCTGGTGCTGACCCCGACCCGCGAGCTGGCCGCCCAGGTGGGCGAGAGCGTGCGCAACTACGGCAAACACCTGCCGATCCGCAGCCACGTGGTATTTGGCGGCGTGAGCATCAACCCGCAGATGATGGCGACCCGCCGTGGTCTGGACGTGCTGGTGGCCTGCCCGGGCCGCCTGATGGATCTCTACAACCAGAACGCCGTCAAGTTCGATGAAGTGGAGATCCTGGTACTGGACGAAGCGGATCGCATGCTCGACATGGGCTTTATCCGCGACATCCGCCGTATTCTGGCCCTGCTGCCGAAGAAGCGCCAGAACCTGCTGTTCTCCGCCACCTTCGCCGACGAAATTCGCGAGCTGGCCACCGGTCTGCTGGACAACCCGGCGGTGATCGAAGTGACCCCGCGCAACAGCACCGCCGAGCGCATCGAGCAGCTGGTACACCCCTGTGACAAGGCCAACAAGATTGCCCTGCTGAGCCATCTGGTCACCAGCAACGACTGGCAGCAGGTGCTGGTGTTCACTCGTACCAAGCACATGGCCAACCGCGTTGCCGAGACCCTCGACAAGAACGGCGTCAGCGCCGCCGCCATCCACGGCAACAAGAGCCAGGGTGCCCGTACCCGTGCCCTGGCCGGTTTCAAGGATGGCAGCGTCAAGGTGCTGGTGGCGACCGACATCGCCGCCCGTGGTCTGGACATCGACAAACTGCCACAGGTGGTCAACTTCGAGCTGCCGAACGTGGCGGAAGATTACGTGCACCGTATCGGCCGTACCGGTCGTGCCGGCGCCGCCGGTCACGCCATCTCCCTGGTCGCGGCCGATGAAGGCAAGCTCATCAAGGCCATCGAGCGTCTGACCAAGCAGAACATTCCGTGCGAGCAGGTGGCCGGTTTTGAAGCCTCCCGCGAGACCCTCGACAACATCGCCCGTGGCATCGGCGCGCCGCTTCGCAAAGAGCCGCGCGATCCGAGCGAGCAGCGCCGTGCGCCGCGTCCGCAAGGTCAGGGCCAGCGTCAGGGTGCCGGTCGCTCTGCCAACGGTGGCAATGGCGGCGGTAACCGCTCCGGCAACGGTGGCAAGCCCAAGCCCCAGGGCGGTCATCGTCCGGAAGGCGGCGCCGCCAAACCGGCCCAGGCCCGTCGTCCCCGTCGCGCCAGCCACAACCAGTAAGCGGCCAGGGAGCCAGGCTCCCCACTGTTCGGTTGATACAAAAAGCCCCGCCAATCTGGCGGGGCTTTTTTTGTCCTGGTAGACGCTATTCACCGTAGAGGCGGATCTCCAGCACATGAGTGATGGCCTCGCCGCTCCAGTGGTACTCCAGATGACGGGCGTGGTCCACCCGGCTGACCAGACGGGGGCGATAGAGCACGTGACAGTCGTGACCGGGGTGGCGCACCGAGCGGTAGTGGATGCCGTCCGCCCCGGCGACCTTCTGCTCCCGGGCGAAGGCCTGGGCGGGGCCGTAATCGGTGGCGTGATAGAGGGGGCCTGGCAGAAACGCCGGGCCCGTGATGTCGATGAGGCTGGCGCTGAACTGCGCCTGGATCACCCGCATCTGCACCTTCTGGGCCGGCTCCCGGGTGTACCCGAAGATCCGCTCCCTGTGGTAGACCGTCTCCTTGATGCCGGTGTCGAGGGAGGGGGCACAATAGTAGCCGCCAAAGTCCCCCGTGGTGAAACGGGCACCCTCGGGATTGAGGTGGGTGAAGGCGGCCATCACATAGCTGCCGCCGGGCAGCCCCACCAGCCAGTCTTCCCTGGGCACCCGCATCAGCTCGCCCGCCTCTTCCCTCAGCCTGTCGTTGGTCAGGGCCTCGACGGCCCAGACCGCCTCAAGCTCGTCGGCGGTAGCGACGTCTTCATAGAGGCAGATGGGGGGAAAGCGGCTCGGAATGATGCGATAGGCGCAGGCATTGTGGAAGGTGCGCAAGGGCGGGGAGGACATCAGGCCATCTCCCCGCGCCAGGCGTGCAGCCGGGTGGCCACTTCGTAGAGATCGGCCACCCGCCCACCCTGCATGACCTCCATGGCGCTGCGCCCGGCGAAGAAGGGGTGGCTGTTGGGTTTGCGCACCCAGCCATAGATGCTCTCATCCAGGCTGAACAGCAGCCGCAGGCTCTTGTGGATGTTGAGTAGATAGCTCATCCGCTCCTGGAGATCGGCGCTGAGCCGAATGCCGCCGCTGGCCTCCTTGTACTTGTTCAGGGTGGAGCGGGAGGTAATGCCAAGCAGCCTGAGCTGTTCATCCGTGCTGCACTGCCATTTGTCCATGATGCGAAACACCACGGGCAGGGCCTTGCTGGGATCGACGGCGGGCTGTTGCCGGGGGAGAGATGCGGTGGCGGCCATGTTGCCTCCCGGGTTGGCGTGCCAGACGGGCACGGGATCATGGGTTGTCTGCTAAGCAGTGTAGGGCAGGGGCGCAGTCATGTACATATCTATACATGGTTGCACTCAAATGTTCATTGTTGGATGGGCTTCTCGAGGAGGGGCGCGGGTCGGCCAAGTGAGCCCGTGCCAATGACACGCCCCGCCAACTGGGTTGGCGGGGCGTGTCTCTTTGCGGCGTTTCTGTTTGTCGGGACGGGGAGATCAGAGGGCGGGCAGCAGCCCCATGCTGACGCTGACCTGTACCCCGACGATGAGTACCCCCATGGCACCGGCCAGACCCAGGGCCAGCACGCCACCCGGGACGCGGTAGTGGTCTGCTTCGGCCTGCTTTCGGCTCTGCCACACCAGGGCCACCGGCAGCAGCACCGCCAGCACCGCCAGCGCAATGGCAGCGTAACCGAGCGCCATGATGAAGCCTTGCGGGAAGTAGAGGGCGAACAGCAGGGGCGGCACGAAGGTGATGAGGCCGGTCTGGGTGCGGCCCTGCCAGTTGTCCTTGCGACGGGTCACCTTGGCCATGAAGTCGAACAGTCCCAGGGTCACCCCGAGGAAGGAGGTGGCGAGCGCGAGATCCGCGAACAGATGCATCGCCTGGTTGAAGGCGGGCCAGCTCACCAGGCCGCCGACGTTGGCCAGCAGGCTATCCAGGGCGCCGCCGGTCTGGATCAGGGATTGCTGGCCCAGCAGCCCCAGTATGGCGACCTGCCATAGTACGTAGAGCACGAGCGGCAAGGCGGAGCCCCACACGAAGACCCGGCGCAACTGCCTGGGGTTGTCCCCGAGGTAGAGCATGACACTCGGGATGGAGCCGTGGAAGCCGAAGGAGGTGAAGATGACCGGCAGGCCCGCCAGCAGCAAGCCTTCCCCGAGGGGCATGGAGAGCAGGTGCTGCCCCTGGGCGCGGGGCAGCAGCAGCGCCAGCACCGCCACCATGATCACCAGCTTCACGGTGAACATCAGGCGGTTGAGGTAATCCACCTGCCTGGTGCCGACGCACACCATGCCGCCAAACAGCAGGGTAAAGACCCAGGCCGCCTGCTCCTGGCCGAGGGGCAGGCCGGCATCGGCCAGTGCCTGGGCCAGCAGGCTGCTGCCGCCGCTGATGTAGGCGGAGGCCAGGGCGTAGAACAGCATCAGGATGCAGAAGGAGGCGATGCCCTTGCCCCAGGGGCCGAGCAGGTGATCCGCCAGCTGGTGCAGGTACCACTTGCCGGTGCTGAGGCTGGCTTCCACCTGCAGCATGGCGGTGAAGGCCATCAGGGCCCAGAGGCCGATCATCAGCATCAGGGTGGCGGGGCCGCCCAGGGACGAGGAGGCCAGCGGCAGGGCCAGCATGCCGGCGCCTATGGTGGTGCCGGCAATCAACAGGGTACAACCCAGGGTCTTGGTATTCATGTCATCCATCCGAAAGTGAGGGGCGCTGTTGCAAACAAGAGAGAGCCAGTTGGCTGTGTCGGGAGACGCCTCCGGGGAAAAGCCGGAGGCTAGCAATATCGGAGTGGAGACATCGTTACGAACAGCCGCAGGTTGTAAAACAGGGTTGCCACGTTAGCCGATTAAAATATCGAAAACAAGCGGGAGTGAGCGAAGGTTCTACTGTGAAAGGCGCTTGTGTGGAAATAAATGATGACAGTTGTCTGGAATGGATGGCGTAAAAACACGCAAAGGCGACCGTGGTCGCCTTCGGCACGTCCGTTTCGCGTCAGCGGCGGCGTTTGAGGGTGCGGCTCACATAGTGCAAGCCGCTCTGGTAGTCACCATTGACCGCCTTGAGGGCCAGCGTCAGGGCCTGGCTTGCCAGGGCGTCGTGCTGCTGGGGCAGGGAGTTGATACCAAAGGGGAGGAAATCGAGCAGGCGGTCATCCCCGAAGGTAGCCATGGCGAGCTGGCTCATGTCGGCCTCCTGCTCCAGCAGGTAGTCGAGCACCCCCTCCATCAGGATGTAGGAGGTGGTGATCAGCGCCTCGGGCAGTTGGCCGAGCTGCTGATGGAGCGTCTTGATCAGGCGATACCCTTCGGTACGCGAGAAGTGGGCCCCTTCACACAGGTGGCGGGTTGCACTGTGACTGGCAATGGCCTGCTCGAAGCCCGCTTTTCGCTCCTGGCTGATCGTCAGTTCCGGCAGCGCGGTGATCAAGGCGATATGCTCGATTGCCGGGGTGAGCAGGGAGGCGGTGAGGTCCAGGCTCGCCTTCTGGTTTTCACTCGCCACGGTGACGAAATGCTCGGTGGCCATGGCACGGTCGATGGCGAGGATCTGCACGCCCCTAGACTGCTGCTCCAGGTAGAAGGGATCCGCCGGGGGGAGACAGCTTGCCACCAGCAGCGCGTCCACATGGCGGCTCACCAGCATCCGGGCCAGCACCTTTTCGGTGTCCGGATCGTCCTCCGAGCAGACGATGAGCAACTGATATCCCTGGGTGCGGGCCCCTTGCTCCAGGCGCTTGGCGAGCTTGGCGTAACTGGCGTTTTCGAGGTCGGGCAGGATGAAGCCGAGGGTGCGGGTCTGGCCGCCGCGCAGGGAAGCGGCGCGGCTGTCCGGCTGATAGTTGTGGGCATGGACCACGGCCATCACCTTGTCGCGGGTGGCCTGGCTGATGCGGTATTGATCGGCCTTGCCATTGATCACATAGCTGGCGGTGGTGCGAGAGACACCGGCCAGCGCGGCGATTTCATCCAGTTTCATCATGTTGGCTCTGTTTGAGTTGCAAGGCCCGCGCCGGTTCCTGGTTGGGGCGCCGAAAAGTGTGCGCGGGATCATATCATTGAAACGTACTTTCTGCGGGATCTTGAACAATGCGCTGAAACGATTCAGTCTGAGTGTAAGTGAAACGATTCAGCTTGTCAGTAACGGATGATTATCTGCACTTGGAAATGGGTTCCGGCTCACCAAAGCGAGAGATCACCGTCTATTGTCAGCAGGCAAGTTACCCAAAAATCGAGTTGAGTTGAGCCGGTACGCCGCGAGGCGGAGCCGGACCTGATGGAGAATCTCTATGTTGAAGTTGGCGCGACAGCAAATCCTGCTGGGACAATCGGTGACGACCAAGGCGGACGCCATCGCCCTGCTGGCAAGCAAACTGACCGACGCCGGTCTGGTTGAAGCAGGTTACGTGGACGGTATGCTGGCGCGGGAAGCGCAGCACGCCACCTATCTTGGCAGCGGTATCGCCATTCCCCACGGCACCACGGACACCCGTCATCTGGTGAAGAGCACCGGCGTCATGGTGGCCCAGTTCCCCCACGGCATCGAGTGGGACGAGGGGCAGATTGCCTACGTCGCCATCGGCATCGCCGCCAAGTCCGATGAGCACCTGGGGATCTTGCGCCAGCTCACCCACGTGCTGGGTGACGAGCAGGCCGCAGCCCAGCTCAAGGGGGCGACCGACGAAGAGACCATCATCAATATCCTGACTGGCGCGACTGGCGCCAAAGAGGTGCAATACCTGACCCTGGCGGACTTCCCGGCCGACGACCAGGACCAGTTGCTGCTGGGGGCTGCGGCCCGCGCCAAATCCGCAGGCTGGGGAGACGCCGCCATGGTGAGCGCCCTCCTGGCCAGCCAGCCTGTTCACCTGGGGGAGGGCATCTGGCTGGCCCGTGCGCAAGCGGCCCAGACCGGTTGGGTGCGGGCCACCCCGAGCACCCCGCTGAACGTCGGTGAATTGCCGGTCAGCGCCCTGCTGCTGCTGTGTGCCGCTGATAGCGGCCATTTGCCGCAACTCGAGAATCTGGCCAAGCTGGCCGCCGCCGGCCAGCTGGCCACCCTTTCTGGCAGCGACGGTCTGGCCATGTTGCAGGCGGGTCCGGCGAGCGGGCTGTCCGAGACCTTCACCATCATCAACCCCCACGGTCTGCACGCCCGTCCGGGCGCCATGCTGGTCAAGGTGGCCAAAGAGTATGAATCCGACATCCGCGTCGCCAACCTCGATGGCAGCGGTGAAGCCGTCTCTGCCAAGAGCCTGATGAAGGTGATCGGGCTTGGGGTCAAGTGCGGTCATCGTCTGGCGTTTCGCGCCGAAGGAGCGGATGCCGAAGCAGCCCTCAAGGGCATTGGTGAAGCCATTGCCGCCGGCTTGGGCGAGGGGGCGCACTGATGGACATCGTCACCATCACCCTCAATCCCGCGCTCGATCTCACCACCCGTCTGGAGGCCATGCACCCTGGCGAGGTCAATCTGGTGAGCGAGGCCAACTTGCGCGCCGCGGGCAAGGGGATCAACGTCGCCATGGTCTTGAAAGATCTCGGCCGTGACGTAGGCCTGACCGGCTGGCTCGGCGAGGGCAACCAGCAGAGCTTCGTCTCCCTGTTCGAGGAGCGTGCCCTTGCCGATCACTTCGTGCGCGTGGCGGGCGACACCCGGATCAACGTCAAGATCTCCGAACAATCCGGCCGGGTGACCGATCTCAATCTGCCGGGACTCGCCGTGCAGGAGGGCGATGTCAGCGCCCTGGAAGCGGCGCTGGAGCGACTGGCTCCCCACTCCGACTGGTTCGTGCTGGCGGGCAGCCTGCCCAAAGGGGTGGCCCCCGATTACTGCGCGCGCCTCATTCGCCTGCTCAAGGCCAAGGGCAAGCAGGTGATCTTCGATTGCAGCGGCGCGGCGTTGAGCGAAGGGATCAAGGCGGCGCCGACGCTGGTCAAACCCAACCTGGAAGAGCTGAGCCAGTGGGCCGGTCGCCCCGTGAAGACCCTGAGCGAGCAGGCCGAGTGCGCCCGCGCGCTGCAGGCAAGCGGGATCCCCAACGTGGTGATCTCCAATGGTGCCGACGGCCTCATCTGGTTTGCACCGGATGCCACCTGGCAGGCGATTCCGCCGCGCATGGAGGTGGTCAGCACCGTGGGTGCCGGCGACTCCCTGGTGGCGGGCCTGGTCCATGGCATGAGCCTAGACTGGACGCCGGAGCAGACCCTGCGTCTGGCCACCGCCGTCTCGGCACTGGCGGTGAGCCAGGTCGCGGTCGGCTTCAACGATATCAATGTGCTCAAACCGTTACTCGAGCAGGTGCGCGTACAGCGTCTGGATGATCTGGCACCGACTCAACCCCAACCCCATTTGATGGCTAACTCAGGAGATGCCCAATGAAAGCAATTCTGGTTACGGCTTGCCCGGCGGGCATTGCCACCAGCTTTCTCGCTGCAAAACGGATAGAACAGCAGGCCAAACTGGCTGGCTGGGAGCTCACCCTCGACGTCGACTCCAGCGTGCAGCCCCGTCTGGTTCCCTCGAAAGAGCAGATTGCCGCCGCCGACCTGGTGCTGGTCGTTGCCAGCGCACCGGTGGATCTCGCCGCCTATGACGGCAAGTCGCTCTATCGGGGCGACATGGATCTGGCGCTCCAGGATCCCGCAGCCCTGCTGGAAGCCGCGCGAAGCGGTGCCAGCGTCTATCGCCATGAGGCGGCGCCTGTGGTTGCCAAACCGGCCAGCGGTGCCAAGCGCATCGTGGCGGTGACGGCCTGCCCGACCGGGGTGGCCCACACCTTCATGTCGGCCGAGGCCCTGGAGACCATGGCCAAGCAGCTGGGTCACCAGATCCGCGTCGAAACCCAGGGCTCGGTCGGTGCCCAGAATGCCTTGACGGCGGACGAGATTGCCGCCGCCGATCTGGTGTTCCTCGCCACTGACATCGAGGTGGACATGGCGCGCTTTGACGGCAAGCCGGTCTATCGCACCAGCACGGGGGCTGCCCTGAAGAAAACCCGGGCCGAGCTCGACAAGGCCTGGACCGAGGCGAAGATCTATCGCCACAGCGGCGCGGCTGCGGTCAAGAAAGAGGAAAAGGCGGGCCCCTACAAGCACCTGCTGACCGGTGTCTCCTTCATGTTGCCCATGGTGGTGGCGGGGGGCCTTATCATCGCGCTCTCCTTCATCTTCGGCATTGAAGCGTTCAAGGAAGAGGGGACGCTGGCCGCGGCCCTGATGAAGATCGGTGGCGGCTCCGCCTTCGCCTTGATGATCCCGGTGCTGGCAGGCTACATCGCCTACTCCATCGCCGACCGTCCGGGTCTGGCGCCCGGCATGATCGCCGGTATGCTGGCAAGCTCGCTCGGCGCCGGTTTCCTTGGCGGCATCGTCGGCGGCTTCCTCGCCGGTTACAGCGCCAAGTTCCTGAGCGACAAGGTGCGCCTGCCGGTCACCCTGGAAGCCCTCAAGCCCATCCTCATCATTCCGCTCTTTGCCAGCCTGTTCACCGGTCTGGTGATGATCTACGTGGTGGGTGGCCCGGTGGCGGGCATCATGAACGCCATGACCGAGTTCCTCAACAACATGGGCTCTGCCAACGCGGTGCTGCTGGGTGTCATCATCGGCGCCATGATGTGCTTCGACATGGGTGGCCCGGTCAACAAGGCGGCTTATGCTTTCGGTGTCGGCCTGCTCGCCTCCAAGACCTATGCCCCCATGGCAGCGGTCATGGCCGCCGGCATGGTGCCTGCACTGGGGATGGGGATCGCGACCTTCCTGGCCAGCAGAAAGTTCATCAAGGCGGAGCAGGAAGCGGGCAAGGCCTCCTTCGTGCTGGGTCTGTGCTTCATCTCCGAGGGGGCCATCCCGTTTGCCGCCAAGGACCCCATGCGCGTCATCCCGGCCTGCATGGCGGGCGGCGCCCTGACCGGTGCGCTCTCCATGCTGTTCGGCTGCGAGCTGGTGGCACCCCACGGCGGTCTGTTCGTGCTCTTCATCCCGAACGCCATCAGCCATGTGATGATGTACATCCTGGCGATCGCGGCCGGTTCTCTGGTGACCGGGGTGGCCTACGCCATGCTCAAGCGTGGCGAGGAGCAGGCCAAGCTGGCGACTGCCTGAGGACGTCACGGCGTGACACACCCTTCATGACAAGGCGGCCCTGGGGCCGCCTTTCTTGTTGAGGGGAGGGGCAAAGGGGGATTTAAAAATCCCAGCCCGGCGGGGGCGGCGGATCGGCCGCCTCTGCGGCCTGCGCCTTGCGGCGAGCGGCCTCGACCCTGGCCTTGCGGCTGCGGCACAGACGCATCACCTCCTGCTGCTGGGCAGGGGTCATGGCAAGCCAGTTGAAACGCTCCTCGCGGCTTCGCAGGCATCCCTTGCAATACCCCTTGTTGTTCAGTTCGCAGACCCCGACACAGGGGCTCTGGAGTGGGAAGATTTCGAGCTGTTCCATCCATGACCTCTCACACCTTGTCACCTTGTTATAACCCAGAAGATCACGGCAGGAGAAATCCGTCGTCAGGGGCGTGAAGGCGTTTGCTTTCCCCGGGCAATTTTGGCATCTTCCCCGCCGTGCAAGACACTCGGTGTTATATGAGGACATATGAATAGACATGCGTACTGGTTGGCCGCCGCCGTGGTGGGGCTGGCCGGTTGTGCGGGCAACCCTGAACCGGTCAAGGTGCCCCAGAAGAAGGCGGAATCCGGATGTTTTCTGAACTGCGAGATCCCTGTGAATCTGGGCAAGCAGTATCTGGATGGTGCCCTGCCGGGGGATCTGGTGCGGGTGGAGCGGGTCAACAGCCGCGCCCGCGCCGATTACAGCAAGTTCGGTCCCCAGAGCCGGATGGTGATGGAACGCTCCGGCCGTATGGCGAGCCGCTATGGGGAGCTCTACCGTCAACTCTCACGCTGGGTCGCCAATGGGGGCAATCCCGCCCATATCACCCAGTACGGTATCAGCCTGGCCCAGCTTGGCGGTGCCGACCGCATGGGCAACGTGCTCTTCACCGGCTACTACTCGCCGGTGCTGGAGGTGCGCCATCGCCCGGACGCCCAGTACAAGTATCCCATCTATGCCATGCCCAACTGCGGCGGTCGCTGCCCGAGCCGGGCCGAGATCCACCGGGGGGCGCTGGCCAACCGGGGGCTGGAGCTGGGCTACAGCAAATCCCTCATCGACAACTTCCTGATGGACGTGCAGGGTTCCGGCTTCGTTCACTACGGCGATGACGACCGGTTGCAGTACCTCGGCTACAGCGGCAAGAACGGCCACGGCTATGTCAGCATTGGCCGGGTGCTCATCGACCGTGGCGAAGTGCCCAAGGAGCAGATGTCCATGAAGGCCATCAAGGAGTGGGCCAATCGTCAGCCGGAAGAGAGCGTGAAGGAGCTGGTGGAGCAGAACCCCTCCTATGTCTTCTTCGAGCGCCGTCCCACCAACGACGTGGTGGGGGCCGCCGGCATTCCGCTCTTGCCGATGGCGGCGGTGGCTGCCGACAAGACTCTGCTGCCCATGGGCACCCCTATCCTCGCGGAAGTACCGCTGCTGGACAAAGAGGGCAACTGGACCGGCAAGCACCAGCTGCGGCTGCTGATTGCGCTGGATGTGGGGGGCGCGGTGAAGAAGGGCCACCTCGATCTCTACCACGGTATGGGTGAGAAGGCCGGTGTCGCGGCCGGTCACTATAAGCACTTTGGCCGGGTCTGGAAGCTGGGTCTGCACCACGGGCCGACCGCCGCCCCCTGGTTGTAACGCCCCCGGGTTGTAATGTAAGAGGGGCCATGGCCCCTCATTTCCCTCAAGAGACGGGACATTCCCATGAAAAAAGCCGCCGGAGCAATCCGGCGGCTTTTTGTTTGCGGGGCAGATCTGGCGACAAGGGCCGTCAGCCCTTTCGGATATCGAGCTTGATGGCGCCCACCGGCTGGCAGCAGCAGGGGAGACACTCCCCCTGGGAGACAAAGGCGAGCGGGACGGCGGCGTAGTGCACCTTGCCCGCCAGCAGCGGGGTGCGGCAGGCGCCGCAATAGCCGCTGCGGCACTGGAACTCCACGTGATGGCCGTGGCGCTCCAGGGTCTCCAGCACGCTTTCGCCGGGATGGGGGTGCAGCACACCGTCCAGGGTCTGTACCTGGGGGGCTTGCCCCTCCGACGCCGTGGTGGCGGAATGCAGGGGCGCGTTCAGGGTGGCGGTGGCGTCACTCACGGACGTCGCTCTCCCGCATCATGGTCTGCCAGCAGAGGTCGCCTTGCATCACAGCTCGAAGTCACCCAGATCGTCGGCGTGCACTTCACTGTCTATCTGACCCACCAGATAGGAGCTTACTTCCACTTCCTGGGGCGCCACCTGCACGTTGTCGGAGGAGAGCCAGGTGTTGATCCAGGGGATGGGGTTCTGCTTGGTGCCGGCAAAGGCCGGTTGCAGGCCGACGGCCGCCATGCGCAGGTTGGTGATGTATTCCACGTACTGGCAGAGGATGTCCTTGTTCAGGCCGATCATGGAGCCGTCCTGGAACAGGTACTCGGCCCACTCCTTCTCCTGCAGGGCCGCTTCCTTGAACAGCTCGAAGCAGGCCTGCTCGCACTCGACGGCGATCTCCGCCATGTCGGGGTCGTCGTTGCCGCTGCGCATCAGGTTCAGCATGTGCTGGGTACCGGTCAGGTGCAGCGCTTCGTCACGGGCGATCATCTTGATGATCTTGGCGTTGCCCTCCATCAGCTCGCGCTCGGCGAAGGCGAAGGAGCAGGCGAAGCTCACGTAGAAGCGGATTGCTTCGAGGGCGTTGACGCTCATCAGGCACAGGTAGAGCTTCTTCTTGAGCTCCCGCAGGCTGATGGTGACTTCGCGATCCCCGATCCGGTGGGTCCCCTCACCGTGCAGGTGATAGACGGAGGTGGCCTCGATGAGATCGTCATAGAAGTGGCTGATGGAGCCGGCGCGCTTCAAGATCTGCTCGTTGGTCACGATGTCGTCGAACACCTGGCCCGGGTTGTTGACGATGTTGCGGATGATGTGGGTGTAGGAGCGAGAGTGGATGGTCTCGGAGAAGGCCCAGGTCTCGATCCAGGTCTCCAGCTCCGGGATGGAGACCAGGGGCAGCAGGGCCACGTTGGGGCTGCGGCCCTGAATGGAATCCAGCAGGGTCTGGTACTTCAGGTTGGAGATGAAGATGTGCTGCTCGTGGGGCGGCAGAGCCTGGAAGTCGATGCGGTCGTGGGAGACGTCCACCTCTTCCGGGCGCCAGAAGAAGGAGAGCTGCTTCTCGATCAGCCGCTCGAAGATGTCGTGCTTTTGCTGATCATAACGGGCCACGTTGACCGACTGGCCGAAGAACATCGGCTCCTTGAGCTGATCGTTTTGGGTCTGGCAAAAAGTAGAGTAAGCCATGGTTCGAATGCCGTGAAATAGGGAAAACAGGAGGGCGGGAGCTTGATGCTCCCGCCCGGTTTATCAGTGCGTTTCGCGGTTAGATCTTGCAAGCCCCGCCAGCGCAGCCGTCATCTTGCAGATCGGTCTGGGTGTCGTCGGCACCATCACGGGTGTTGTGATAGTAGAGGGTCTTGAGACCGTATTTGTAGGCGGTCAGCAAGTCTTTGAGCAACTGCTTCATCGGCACCTTGTTGCCTTCGAAGCGGGCCGGGTCGTAGTTGGTGTTGGCGGAGATCGCCTGATCCACGAACTTCTGCATGATGCCGACCAGCTGCAGGTAACCGTCGACGCTCGGCTGTTTCCACAGCAGTTCGTACTGATCCTTCAGGCGGTGGTACTCCGGCACCACCTGCTTGAGGATGCCGTCCTTGGAGGCTTTCACCGACACCAGGCCGCGGGGCGGCTCGATGCCGTTGGTGGCGTTGGAGATCTGGCTGGAGGTCTCGCTCGGCATCAGGGCGGTCAGGGTGGAGTTGCGCAGACCCACGGTCTTGATCTCTTCGCGCAAGGTTTCCCAGTCCAGGTGCAGGGGTTCATTGCACAGGGTGTCCAGATCCTTTTTATAGGTATCGATGGGCAGGATACCCTGGGCATAGGTGGTCTCGTTGAAGGCCGGGCAGGGGCCGAACTCGCGGGCCAGTTGCACGGAGGCCTTCAGCAGGTAGTACTGGATCGCCTCGAAGGTGCGGTGGGTCAGGGCCAGACCGGAACCGTCGGAGTAGCGGGCACCGTTTTTCGCCAGGTAGTAGGCGTAGTTGATGACGCCGATCCCCAGGGTGCGGCGGTTCATGCTGCCCTTCTTGGCGGCCTTGAGCGGGTAGTCCTGATAGTCGAGCAGGGCGTCCAGAGCGCGCACGGCCAGCTCGGCCATCTCTTCCAGATCTTCCAGCTTCTCGATGGCGCCCAGGTTAAAGGCGGAGAGAGTGCACAGGGCAATCTCGCCGTCCTCGTCATCCACGTTGTTGAGCGGCTTGGTAGGCAGCGCAATCTCGAGGCAGAGGTTGGACTGGCGCACCGGTGCCACGCTCGGGTCGAACGGGCTGTGGGTGTTGCAGTGATCCACGTTCTGGATGTAGATGCGACCGGTACCGGCACGCTCCTGCATCATCAGGGAGAAGAGATCCACCGCCTTCAGGGTCTTCTTGCGAATGGCCGGATCCTGCTCGTACTTGACGTAGAGTTCTTCAAACTTGTCCTGGTCCGCGAAGAAGGCGTCATAGAGGCCGGGTGCATCGGACGGGGAGAACAGAGTGATGTCACCGCCCTTGATGAGGCGCTGGTACATCAGCTTGTTGATCTGCACGCCGTAGTCCATGTGACGGACCCGGTTTTCTTCCACGCCGCGGTTGTTCTTCAGTACCAGCAGGCTCTCCACCTCGGTGTGCCACAGCGGGTAGAACAGGGTGGCCGCACCGCCGCGCACGCCGCCCTGGGAGCAGCACTTCACCGCCGTCTGGAAGTATTTGTAGAAGGGGATGCAGCCGGTGTGGAAGGCTTCGCCGCCACGGATGGGGCTGCCCAGACCACGGATGCGGCCGGCGTTGATGCCGATGCCGGCGCGCTGGGACACGTAGCGCACGATGGCGCTGGCGGTGGCATTGATGGAATCCAGGCTGTCGTCACACTCGATCAGCACGCAGGAGCTGAACTGGCGGGTCGGGGTGCGCACGCCGCTCATGATCGGGGTCGGCAGGGAGATCTTGAAGGTCGAGACCGCATCATAGAAGCGCTTGATGTAGTCCAGACGGGTATCTTTCGGATACTTGGAGAAGAGGCAGGCCGCTACCAGGATGTAGAGGAACTGCGGGCTCTCGTAGATCTCGCCGGTGACGCGGTTCTGTACCAGGTACTTGCCTTCGAGCTGCTTGACCGCCGCGTAGGAGAAGTCCATGTCGCGCCAGTGATCGAGGTAGCCGTTCAGCTCCTCAAATTCCGCCTGGGTGTAGTCTTCCAGCAGGTGCTTGTCGTACTTGCCCATGTCCACCAGTCTGGCGACGTGCTGATACAGGTGGGGCGGCTCGAACTGGCCGTAGGCCTTCTTGCGCAGGTGGAAGATGGCCAGACGGGCAGCCATGTACTGGTAGTCCGGGCTTTGCTCGGAGATGAGGTCAGCAGCAGCCTTGATGATGGTCTCGTGGATGTCGGCGGTACGGATACCGTCATAGAACTGGATGTGGGACTTGAGCTCCACCTGGGAGACCGACACGTTGTCGAGCTTCTCGGCAGCCCAGTCGAGCACACGGTGAATTTTATCCAGATCGATGGGTTCTTTGTGTCCGTTACGCTTCGTCACAAACAAGTTCATTGGCTGATGACCCCTTTCATTGATACCTGCCGGTATCGGTTGATTCCCGAAAAGCCATCGCACAATGGCGCAACCCGGCTCCGTCTGTCGAGGGAAACTGGGCAGGGATTGTGCGATGAATCACAAGATGTAGTGTTATTTTTAATGCGAACTACAAGATAGTGAGGTCGATGCGGTAATGCAATCTGTGGATAACGCATTAGCTGTGGATAAATTGTGGGTGTCGGGACGGGAGTTAGTGGACGCTCACAGCGAACGGGTTTTCATGCGTCCGATCCGTCAAATGCAAGTCCGGCGATCGAAGATGGAAAATTAAAATAACTTTTTTTGCTTGCGAAAGCAGGGTGTTTTTACTAGCAAATCCGGCCTGCTCATCCCTTGTGCAGTCAGGGTCAAAAGGTGTCCTGTTACGCCGTTCGGGGGGTTGCCAAGCCTGTAAAAAGAGGGATCGTCCGGGATCCCTCTGGTGTGCTGCGGGGGGAGCTGCGCGCCGGGGCCGATGCCCACATGGCCATCGGGACAACATCAAAGTTGCCCCGCAGATCCACCTCTATCCGGATGCCTTGTCGCTCATGGGCAATGAACGTGTCAGCTCAGCTCGTAGCGCAGCCAGTGGTGCAGGGCCTGCACGGTATCAAAGTGAAGATCGGCGCCCCAGAGGGCCGGATCCTCGTCATCATTGAGATAACCCCAGCCAGCCACCGCGGTACGCATGCCGGCATTGCGGCCAGCCTCGATGTCGCGCACGTGATCCCCCACATAGAGACACTGGCTGGCCGCGATGCCGAGGCGCTCGCAGGCAAAGAACATGGGGGCGGGGTCGGGCTTGCGCACCGGCAGGGTGTCGGCGCTCACGGTCACGCCGCAACTGGCGAGTTCAGGCAGGGCTGCCAGGAGCGGTTCGGTGAGAAAACCCGGCTTGTTGGTGACAATGCCCCAGGGCAGCTTTTTCTCGTCGAGCCACTCGATGAGATCCACCATGCCTTCATAGGGGCGGGTGCCGACGCAGAGGTTGGCGGCGTAGTAGTCGAGCAGGGCGGTGCGAAGGCGGGTGGCCCCCAGCTCCTCGAGCAGCTCGTCCCCAAGACCGGCCCTGAGCAGCCCGAGGGCCCCGTGGGAGGTGGTCTGACGGATGATGTCGTCAGAGAGCGGGGCAAAGCCTTCGCTTATCAGCACGTGATTGACGGCGGCGCCAAGGTCTGGGGCGGTGTCGAGCAGGGTGCCGTCCAGATCAAACAGCACGCAGCCAAGGGGCATCGGGTGAGGTGTGCTCATCAGCCTTGCTCCGGGCGCTCGAACGCCACCATGTAGTTGACGTCGACATTCTTGCCGAGCTTGAAGCTGT
This sequence comes from Aeromonas sp. s4, assembly GCF_040907855.1. NCBI lineage: Bacteria > Pseudomonadati > Pseudomonadota > Gammaproteobacteria > Aeromonadales > Aeromonadaceae > Aeromonas > Aeromonas sp. s4. Next base: position 51,666 of record NZ_JBFOCP010000057.1, read on the forward strand.
TGGAGAGCGGGGCGTAGTGAACGCCGCTCATGTCCCGCACCAGCAGGCCCGCCGCTTCCCCCATGCGACAGAGTTCGGCGGGGGTGATGAACTTCTTGTGATCGTGAGTGCCCTTGGGGACCATCTTCATCAGGTACTCGGCCCCGAGGATCATCATCAGATAGGCTTTGGGGTTGCGGTTGATGGTGGAGACGAACACCTTGCCCCCCGGCCGTACCAGGGTGGCGATGGCGCGCAGCACCGAGGCCGGGTCCGGCACGTGCTCCAGCATCTCCATGCAGGTGACCACGTCATACTGGCCAGGCGCTTCATCGGCGTGGGCTTCGGCGGTGATCTGGCGGTACTCGAGCTCCACACCTTGTTCCAGCGCGTGCAGGCGGGCGACGCCGAGGGGTTCCTTGCCCATGTCGATGCCGGTGACGCGGGCACCCCGGCGGGCCATGCTCTCGGAGAGGATGCCGCCACCGCAGCCGATGTCGAGCACGCGCTTGCCAAACAGGCCGCCGCTCTTGTCGGTGATCCAGTCAAGGCGCACCGGGTTGATTTGATGCAGCGGCTTGAATTCGCCCTCCATGTCCCACCAGCGGGAGGCGATGGCTTCAAATTTGGCGATTTCTGTCAGATCGACATTGGCATCACTATTCATGTTTTGATGATCCTGTGGCAAGGCGCGCAGCGTGCTGGGCGCGCGCAATCTATTGTCCTGGCGCGCATTATAACGGACCGACCTCGTCGCACCAGCCCGATGTGCTCATCGGATTTGTGGCTTAATGTATTTGGCTCAGTGTGTTACCATGTCGCGCTGTTTAAGCCAAAGAACAACTAATTAGGGATTAAGGCTTTCTATGAGCGATCTGGCCAGAGAGATCACGCCGGTCAACATCGAAGAAGAGCTCAAGAGTTCCTATCTGGATTACGCCATGAGCGTGATCGTAGGACGAGCTCTGCCGGATGTGCGTGATGGCTTGAAACCGGTTCACCGCCGCGTTCTGTATGCAATGAACGAGCTGGGGAACGACTGGAACAAGCCCTATAAAAAATCGGCCCGTGTGGTCGGTGACGTAATCGGTAAATATCACCCGCATGGCGACAGCGCCGTGTATGACACCATCGTCCGGATGGCGCAGGATTTCTCCATGCGCTACATGCTGGTCGACGGTCAGGGCAACTTCGGTTCGGTGGACGGCGACAACGCCGCGGCCATGCGTTACACCGAAGTGCGGATGGCGCGCATCTCCCACGAGCTGCTGGCCGATCTGGACAAAGAGACCGTGGACTGGGTGCCGAACTACGACGGTACCGAGATGATCCCGGCTGTCATGCCCACCAAGGTCCCCACCTTGCTGGTCAACGGCTCCTCCGGTATCGCGGTGGGCATGGCGACCAACATCCCGCCTCACAACCTCACCGAGATTGTCAACGGCTGCCTGGCGCTGATCGAAAACGGCGACCTCACCATTGACGAGCTGATGGCCCATGTCACCGGCCCGGATTTCCCCACCGGCGGTATTATCAACGGTCGTTCCGGCATCGTGCAGGCGTACCGTACCGGTCGCGGCTCCGTCTATGTGCGGGCCAAGGCTGAAGTGGAGGTGGACGAGAAGACCAGTCGCGAGACCATCATCGTTCACGAGATCCCCTATCAGGTGAACAAGGCTCGCCTGATCGAGAAGATCGCCGAGCTGGTCAAAGAGAAGAAGATCGAGGGCATCAGCGCCCTGCGCGATGAGTCCGACAAGGACGGCATGCGCATCGTCATCGAGATCAAGCGCGGCGAGTCCGGCGAGATTGTGCTGAACAATCTCTACAAGCACACCCAGATGCAGACCACGTTCGGCATCAACATGGTGGCGCTGGACAACAACCAGCCCAAGGTGATGAACCTCAAAGAGATCCTGGATGCGTTCCTGCTGCACCGCCGTGAAGTGGTGACCCGCCGGACCGTGTTCGAGCTGCGCAAGGCGCGGGATCGGGCGCACATTCTGGAAGGGTTGGCGGTGGCATTGGCCAACATCGACCCCATCATCGAGCTCATTCGCCATAGTGCGACCCCGGCGGATGCGAAAGCCGCCCTGGTAGCCAAGGGCTGGGAACTCGGCAACGTGGCCGCCATGCTGGAGAAAGCCGGCGACGACGCGGCGCGGCCCGAGTGGCTGGAGCCCGAGTTCGGCATCCGTGAAGGGCAGTACTTCCTGACCGAGATCCAGGCCCAGGCCATCCTTGACTTGCGTCTGCACAAGCTGACCGGCCTCGAGCACGAGAAGATCCTGGAAGAGTACCAATCTCTGCTGGATCTCATCGCCGAGCTGCTACACATCCTGGCAAGCCCGGAACGCCTGATGGAAGTGATCCGTGACGAGCTGCTGGCCGTGCGCGAGCAGTACGGCGACGAGCGTCGCACCGAGATCAGCATGTCCAGCGCCGAGATCAACATCGAAGATCTGATCACCCCGGAAGACGTGGTTGTTACCTTGTCTCACCAGGGCTATGTGAAGTATCAGCCGCTCTCCGACTACGAGGCCCAGCGCCGCGGTGGTCGTGGCAAGTCGGCCACCCGGATCAAGGAAGAGGACTTTGTGGAGCGTCTGCTGGTGGCCAACACCCACGACACCATTCTGTGCTTCTCCACCCGTGGCAAGGTCTACTGGCTCAAGGTGTATCAGCTGCCGGAAGCGTCCCGTGGCGCCCGCGGTCGTCCGATCATCAACCTGCTGCCGCTGGATGAGGGTGAGCGCATCACCGCCATCCTGCCGGTGAAGGAATATGACGCCGACAAGTATGTCTTCTTCGCCACCGCCAACGGCACCGTGAAGAAGACCAGCCTGTCTGACTTCAGCCGTCCGCTCTCCTCCGGTATCCGTGCCATCAACCTCAAAGAGGGTGATGAGCTGATCGGGGTGGACATCACCGACGGCAGCAACGAGATCATGCTCTTCTCCGATGCGGGCAAGGTGGTTCGCTTCGCGGAAGGCAGCGGTCGCGCCGATGCCGATGCCACTGACGAGGTCGACACCGATGACGACGCCGGCAACGACGATGACGGCAGCGACAACGGCGAAGGCACCGAAAGCAAGGGCACCTTCAAGGGCGTACGTCCCATGGGTCGTACCGCTGCTGGCGTGCGCGGCATCAAGCTGGGCGCCGGTGACAAGGTGGTCTCCCTCATCGTGCCCCGTGGTGATGGTGCCATCCTCACCGCCACCGAGAACGGTTACGGCAAGCGCACCGCGCTGGACGAGTACCCGACCAAGAGCCGTGGTACCCAGGGCGTCATCTCCATCAAGGTGGATGAGCGCAACGGCAAGGTGATCGATGCGATCCAGGTCGAAGATACCGACCAGATCATGCTGATCACCAACGGCGGTACCCTGGTTCGTACCCGGGTGTCCGAGGTGAGCGTCATCGGCCGTAACACCGGCGGTGTGCGTCTGATCCGTACCGGTGAAGACGAGACCGTGGTCGGCCTGCAGCGCGTTGCCGAGAGCGACGAAGAGGAAACCGAGGCCCTGGCTGTTGAAGGGGAGGTGTCTGAAGGCACCGATACCGCAGCGGACGCTGGCACCGTCGATACCGGGGAGGCGGGCGACGAGTAATCGTCCCCTTTGTCCGGTGCAAAAGAGCGACCTTGATGGTCGCTCTTTTTTTGTCCGCCTCACCGCAGGCTCTCCCCGTCCTTGTGCTTGCCCTGGCGCCCTCTTTTCTGCTGCCAGGCTCCGTCTGCCGTGCATGCAGCCCTGCCTGCCACGGCGTCATCTTCCTGATATGCAGGGTTGGCCCCATCGCATCAACACGATTCCTTCACTCGGCTGTCATGGCCCTGTCATGACGGTCAGCCATGCTGCCTGCGTTGAATGAGGCCACCACAGAGGCAGGCATCGCTTGCCAGGAGCACTGTTATGACGAGCTGGGTAATGTGGGAGATCTGGTGGAGCCGGATGTGGGGAGGGCAGGAGAAGGCGCGCCTTAGGGTGGATGAGGAGGAGGTGGCGCACGAGCCATCCTGCCTGCCTGTGGAGCTGATTGCACAGCACCACCCAGCGGGGAGCTGCCCGCCGAGACCACGGGGCTGACGGCGCTCAGAACAGACGCAGCTGCTCGCCGGGGCGGATGAAGTCGGCTGTATTGAGTGCAATATGGCGCTTGCCCAGTTGCAGCCGCCTGCTGATCAGGCGAAAGCGCTGGGCGAGCAGGTCGGCAAAATGTCCTTCACCTCGCATGCGGCTACCAAAGGTGGCGCTGTTGAGTGCGCCACCCCGGCTTGCCCGCAGCTGGTTGAGGATCGCCTCTTTCTGGCCGGGATAGTGCGTATAGAGCCAGTCGCAAAAGAGGGTGGTGAGCTCGTGGGGCAATCGCAGCAAGATGTAATCCGCACAGCCCGCCCCGGCGTCGACGGCGGCCTTGATGATCTGTTCCAGTTCAGGCTCGTTGAGCCTGGGGATCATGGGGGCGGCGAGCACGCCGACCGGCACACCGGCCTTGGCCAGTCGTTCGATCACCTTGATCCGCCCAACCCCCGTGCTGGCCCTGGGCTCCAGCTGCCGCCTCAGCGTCTCATTGAGGGTGGTGACCGACACCATCACCTGGCATAGCCCTTCCCGGGCCAGCTCTGTCAGCAGATCGAGGTCGCGCAGGATCATGGCGCTCTTGGTGATGAGTCCTACCGGATGGCGATGAGCCAGCATCACCGTCAGGAGTTCGCGAGTCAGGCGATAGTGGTGCTCGATGGGTTGATAGGGATCGGTATTGGCCCCCAGCACGATGGTTTGTGGCTGATAGGCTGGCTTGGCAAACTCCCGTCGCAGCAACTCGGCAGCATTGATTTTGGCAAACAACTTGCTCTCGAAATCCAGCCCGGGGGAGAGCTCAAGGTAGGCGTGGCTGGGTCTGGCATAGCAGTAGATGCAGCCATGCTCGCACCCCTGATAGGGATTGATGGAGCGACTGAAGGGAAGATCCGGCGAATCGTTGTAGCTGATGATGCTGCGGGCGCTGATCTCCGTCACCTCGGTGCGGGGAGCGCTGGCGGCAAATGCCGCGTCCCAGTCGCTCTGACTCCAGCCGTCGTCAACGGTTTCGATTTGCGGGCCGCTGAAGCGGTGCTCGACATTGTGGTTCGCGCCTCGTCCTGCCATCACATTACCAATGAACTGTTTATATATACAGTTATTTTGCTGTGTCGCCCGTCAAACTGCAAGTTCGCAAAGAGCGACCCCATGAAAGAGGGTGAACCCGGGTGATCTCCTGCTTGATCTGTTGCTACATTTCGTTTACATAGACGAAATGCGAACCAGATCACGGAAAATGTCATGCAACCTACTACTGCCCTCTGGCTCTTCATCGCCCTCATTGCGCTGGTCATCTGGCGTCTGATCCCGCTCTCCACCGATCAGGAGCTGGCGGCGGCCAACCGCGCCTGGCGGACAGGGCACTTTGATGAGGCGACCCGGATCTGGTCGCCGCTGGCGGAGCAGGGCCAGCCACGGGCACAGGCGCTGATGGGTTGGAGCCATGAAGTGGGGCAGGGGAGCGAGCAGGATATGGATCGCGCCATCCGACTCTATCGTCAGGCTGCGCAGGCGGGGGACGCTTTCGGCCAGTATCGGCTGGGAGAGGTCTATCTGCGCGGGGCCGGGGTGAAGCGGGATCTGCACGAGGCGTTTCGCTGGATGCAGCTGGCAGCCAGGAACGGTGATGTGCCCGCCATGCTGAAGGTGGGCATCCTGCACCTGATGGGGGTCAACGGGCGGGTTGAACTGGCCGAGGCGAAGCAGTGGCTCTATCAGGCCTCGCAAAAGGGCAACAAGATGGCACTACAGGTATTGCAGGAGATGGCGCTGGCCGAGGAGGGACGCAGCGCCTTCGATTTCAATGGCCACTCTTTTCTGAACGCCGGTTAGGGATCAACGGCTGGCGGTGACTTTGCCGGGCGTCACGTCGGTGACATAGAGTGTACTGCGCTCGGCACTGTGGACGATGCTGCATACCTCCCGCTTGCTGCCATCGCCCAGGATCACCAGCTCACCGATATGAACGGGACAGTGAGTCGTAAGAAGGTGATCCGGATGAACCAGCTTTTCTGCATGCTCAGGAAATGAAATGTCGTAGGTGTACATCATGCTCTCCTTGCTTTGGCTGACGCCTCAATCTGGTACAGGGTATGGCAGCAGAAGGGCGCCCTCGCAAGTAGGACAGGTTGACACCCGCGCTTAGGCGGTATGCAAAATCGCCAAGACAGCTTGTCTGGGTTGTCGCGTCTGATACAATCCCCCGCTGTACCTCTCAATGGATGGCCTTGCACACGCCATATGGTGTGCCACTGCCGTGTACCAACCGTATTGTGAACGGTGAAACTCGGGAGTGAACAGCTGGACATGAAAGGGTTTCTCCAACCTGCATGTGGCCTTTGGTAGGGGTCACCACTGTATAAGGAAACACCTAATGCCAATCATTACTCTGCCTGACGGCAGCCAACGTCAATTTGCCCACGCCGTTTCCGTCATGGATGTGGCCGCGGACATCGGTCCCGGTCTCGCCAAGGCGTGCATTGCCGGTCGGGTAAACGGTGAACTGGTGGATGCCTGCGAGCTGATCGAAGCCGATGCCTCCCTGGCCATCATCACCGCCAAAGACGAAGAAGGTCTGGACATTCTGCGCCACTCCTGTGCTCACCTGCTGGGTCATGCCATCAAGCAACTCTGGCCCCAGACCAAGATGGCCATCGGTCCCGTCATCGACAACGGTTTCTACTACGACATCGATCTCGACCGCACCCTGACCGACGAAGATCTGGCTGCCCTGGAAGAGCGCATGCTGGCGCTGGCCGCCAAGGATTACGACGTCATCAAGAAGAAGGTCTCCTGGCAGGAAGCGCGCGACGTGTTCGAAGCCCGTGGCGAGACCTACAAGGTCGAGATCCTGGATCAGAACATTGCCCGTGATGACCAGCCCGGTCTGTATCATCACGAAGAGTACATCGACATGTGTCGCGGCCCGCACGTGCCCAACATGCGTCATTGCCACCACTTCAAGTTGCAGAAGATGTCCGGCGCCTACTGGCGCGGCGACTCCAACAACAAGATGCTGCAGCGCATCTACGGCACCGCCTGGGCCGACAAGAAGCAGCTCAAGGCCTATTTGCAGCGTCTGGAAGAGGCCGCCAAGCGCGACCACCGCAAGATCGGCAAGCAGCTCGACCTGTACCACATGCAGGAAGAAGCGCCGGGCATGGTGTTCTGGCACAACGACGGCTGGACCATTTTCCGCGAGTTGGAAACCTTCATCCGTGGCAAGCTCAAAGAGTACGACTATCAGGAAGTGAAAGGCCCTTTCATGATGGATCGCGTGCTGTGGGAGCGTTCAGGTCACTGGGAGAAATACGCCCAGGCCATGTTCACCACCCAGTCCGAAAACCGCGAGTACGCCATCAAGCCGATGAACTGCCCGGGTCACGTGCAGATTTTCAACCAGGGTCTGAAATCCTACCGCGATCTGCCGTTGCGCATGGCCGAGTTCGGCTCCTGCCACCGCAACGAGCCGTCAGGCTCCCTGCACGGCCTGATGCGGGTACGGGGTTTCACCCAGGATGACGCCCACATCTTCTGTACCGAAGAGCAGATCATGGAAGAGGTGTCTGCGTGCATCCGCATGGTCTATGACGTCTACGGTACCTTCGGTTTCGAAAACATCGTGGTCAAGCTCTCGACCCGTCCGGAGCAGCGTATCGGCTCTGATGAAGCCTGGGATCGTGCCGAGGCCGCGCTGGCCGAGGCGTTGGAACTCAACGGCCTGAAGTACGACCTGCAACCGGGCGAGGGGGCTTTCTACGGTCCCAAGATCGAGTTCACCCTGCACGATTGCCTTGATCGTGCCTGGCAGTGTGGTACCGTGCAGCTCGACTTTGCCCTGCCGGGCCGTCTTGGCGCCACCTATGTGGGCGAAGACAACGAGCGCCACATCCCCGTGATGATCCACCGCGCCATTCTGGGCTCGCTGGAGCGCTTCATCGGGATCCTGACGGAAGAGTACGCCGGTCTGTTCCCGACCTGGCTGGCTCCGACCCAGGCCGTGGTCATGAATATCACGGATAACCAGGCCGATTATGCTGTGAAAGTTGCCAAGGCATTGAATGATGCGGGCCTTCGCGCAAAAGCGGACTTGAGAAATGAGAAGATTGGCTTTAAAATCCGCGAGCATACTTTGAAGCGAGTACCCTTCATGCTGGTCTGCGGCGACAAAGAAGTAGAAGCCGGCAAGATTGCAGTGCGTACTCGTAAAGGGGCTGACCTGGGCTCTTATCCTGTTGAAGAGCTGATTGCTCTGTTGACCCAGGAAGTTCAGACCCGCGGACAAAAGAAAGTGGAGGAATAAGCTATAAAAGGCGGAAAAAAACTGGGCAAGCAACCGCAAGCCCGCGCTCACCGGATCAATGAAGAGATCCGTCTGAAAGAAGTTCGTCTGACTGGTCTGGATGGTGAAGCCATTGGCATCACCTCCATCCAGGATGCCCTGAACTTGGCCCTTGAGGCCGGAGTGGATCTGGTCGAGATCAGTCCGAACGCTGAGCCGCCCGTTTGCCGGATCATGGATTACGGCAAATTCCTCTACGAAAAGAGCAAGACCACCAAAGAACAGAAGAAAAAGCAGAAAGTCGTCCAGGTCAAGGAAATCAAATTCCGTCCTGGCACCGACGAAGGCGACTATCAGGTAAAACTACGCAACCTGGTTCGCTTTCTGGAAGACGGGGACAAGGCAAAGGTCACCCTGCGCTTCCGTGGTCGTGAAATGGCCCACCAGGATCTTGGTATCAAGGTTCTCGAGCGCGTCAAGAACGATCTGGAAGAGCTGGCCGTAGTCGAATCGTTCCCGAAAGTCGAAGGCCGTCAAGCTGTGATGGTCCTCGCACCCAAGAAGAAATCTTAAGGCCCACAAGAAATTGACTCATGGGGCTGGCCCCATGAGTTGGTTCGCCTTGCGATTTTGTTGTCACTCACAATGCGGAGTATGAAATGCCGAAGATGAAAACCAACCGGGGCGCGGCAAAGCGCTTCAAGAAGACTGGCTCAGGTCGCTTCAAGTGCAAGCACAACCACCTGCGTCACATCCTGACCAAGAAGAGCAGCAAGCGTAAGCGTCAGCTGGGACCGAAGTTCTTTGTTTCCGCTGCCGACCACAAACGTGTTGTCGCTTGTCTGCCGTACGCATAAGGGGGGATGTGAAAAATGCCAAGAGTTAAACGTGGTGTGACCGCTCGCGCTCGTCACAAGAAAGTAATGAAAGCCGCCAAGGGTTACTACGGCGCCCGTTCCCGTGTCTACCGCGTAGCGGTACAAGCGGTAACCAAAGCTGGTCAGTATGCCTACCGTGACCGTCGCCAGAAGAAGCGTCAGTTCCGTCAACTGTGGATTGCGCGTATCAACGCTGCAGCCCGTCAGAACGGCCTGTCCTACAGCCGTCTGATCGACGGTCTGAAGAAGGCTTCTATCGAGATCGATCGCAAGATCCTGTCCGATATCGCCGTTCACGACAAGCTGGCTTTCACCGCCCTGGTTGAAAAAGCTAAAGCAGCTCTGGTCTAATCCAGCTCTGTTATAAAAATAAAGGAGGCTCAGGCCTCCTTTTTTGTTGCTCATTTTTGAGCGTTGGCAGGTAGCATGCCACGTTCATAAATGCTTTATCCTTCCATATGCCAACAAACTAGAACAAACGATGCTTGTTTCAATCCTGTTGCATCTGGCTTGTGGCTTTTCCATATAACAAAATGATTTGCAGGGAGAAAAGCCCGTCATAACTATGGTCAGCCAAGGGGCTTTTTTTGTATTATTCCCCTCTTGACCTTATTTAGCCTAAAGGCTCCTGTTCCGGGAGTGGTGACGAGGAAGACATGCAACAGCTTGAAGAAGTAGTCGGCCAGGCCAAGGCCGAAATTGAGGGCGTAAGCGACATCGCCGCCCTCGACGAAATCCGGGTCAAATATCTGGGTAAAAAGGGCTTTTTTACCGAGCAGATGAAGGGACTGGGCGCCCTGTCCGCTGAAGAGCGTCCCGCAGCGGGCGCCGTGATCAACCAGGCCAAACAGCAGGTTCAGGATGCCCTGAACGCGCGTCGTGAAGCCCTCGAAATCGCCGTGCTGAACCAGAAGCTGGCCGCCGAGACCATCGACGTCAGCCTGCCGGGCCGCCGCATCGAGAATGGCGGTCTGCACCCGGTGACCCGTACCATCGAGCGCATCGAGCGCCTGTTTGGCGAGATGGGCTTCAAGGTTGCCCGTGGTCCCGAGATTGAAGATGGCTTCCACAACTTCGATGCGCTGAATATCCCGGCTCACCACCCGGCGCGTACCGATCACGACACCTTCTACTTCAATCCTGATCTGATGCTGCGTACCCACACCTCGGGCGTGCAGATCCGCACCATGGAACATCAGCAGCCGCCGATCCGCATCATCGCGCCGGGCCGTGTCTATCGTAACGACTACGACATGACCCACACCCCGATGTTCCACCAGGTCGAAGGCCTGCTGGTTGACGAACATGCCAGCTTTACCGAGCTGAAAGGCATCCTGCACGACTTCCTGCGCAACTACTTCGAGGAAGACTTGACGATTCGCTTCCGTCCTTCCTATTTCCCGTTCACCGAGCCGAGCGCCGAAGTGGATGTGATGGGCAAGAACGGCAAGTGGCTGGAAGTGCTGGGCTGCGGCATGGTGCACCCGAACGTGCTGCGTTCGGTCGGCATCGATCCGGAAAAATACTCCGGCTTTGCCTTCGGCATGGGCGTTGAGCGCCTGACCATGCTGCGTTACGGGGTCAATGACCTGCGTGCCTTCTTCGAAAACGACCTGCGCTTCCTCAAGCAGTTCAAGTAAGGGCGAGAGAACATGAAATTCAGTAAATCCTGGGTGATGGAGTGGGTCCGCACCGAGTTGAGTGACAATGTACTGGCCGAGCAGATCACTATGGCCGGTCTGGAAGTGGACGCCGTGGAAGCGGTGGCCGGCCAGTTCAACAATGTGGTGGTGGGTGAAGTGGTCGAGTGCGCCCAGCACCCGGACGCCGACAAGCTGCGGGTGACCAAGGTCAATGTGGGCGAGGCCGAGCTGCTGGACATCGTCTGCGGTGCGCCGAACTGCCGCGCCGGCCTCAAAGTGTGCGTGGCCAAGGTCGGGGCGACCCTGCCGGGTGATTTCACCATCAAGAAAGCCAAGCTGCGCGGCCAGCCGTCCCACGGCATGCTCTGCTCCTTCAGCGAGCTGGGCATCGACGTCGAAGCCGATGGCATCATCGAGCTGCCGCTTGATGCCCCCATCGGAACCGATATCCGTGAATACCTCGCGCTCAACGACGTCAGCATCGATGTGGATCTGACCCCGAACCGTGCCGACTGCCTCGGCATCGCGGGTCTTGCCCGTGAAATCGGCGTGCTCAACAGCGTGGATGTGGTCGAGCCAACCTGGGCGCCGGCTGTTGCCACTATCGATGCAACCTTCCCGATCCGGGTTGAAGCGCCGGCAGATTGCCCCCGTTATCTCGGCCGTGTCATCAAGGGGCTGAACCTGCACGCCCAGAGCCCGCTCTGGATGCAGGAGAAGCTGCGCCGTGGCGGTATTCGTTCCATCGACGCCATCGTTGACATCACCAACTACCTGCTGCTGGAATACGGCCAGCCGATGCACGCCTTCGACCTGGCGACGCTTGAAGGGGAACTGGTGGTGCGTCGCGCCCGTGCCGACGAGCCCATGACCCTGCTCGATGGCAACGAGGTGAAGCTCAAAGAGACCACGCTCGTGATTGCCGATGGCAAAGGCCCTACCTGCATGGCCGGCATCTTCGGCGGCGATCGCACCGGTGTCTCCGAGACCACCACCGACATCCTGCTGGAGTGCGCCTTCTTCGCGCCGCTCTCCATCACCGGCCGTGCCCGTGCCTACGGTCTGCATACCGATTCTTCCCACCGCTTCGAGCGCGGGGTGGATCCCGAGCTGCAGGCCAAGGTGATGGATCGTGCCACCCGTCTGCTGCTGGACATCTGCGGCGGTGAAGCGGGTCCGGTCATCGAAGTCAAATCCGATGCCCATTTGCCCAAGGCTGCCCCCATCAAGCTGCGCCGCACCAAGCTCGACAAGGTGATCGGCATCAGCGTGGCGGATGCGCAGGTGGTCGAAATTCTGACTCGTCTGGGCATGCAGGTAACCGTGGATACTGACGGCTGGACCGCGCTGGCTCCCTCCTGGCGTTTCGACATCGCCATCGAGGAAGACCTCATCGAGGAAGTGGCCCGCATCTACGGCTACAACAACATCCCGAACCTGAAACCCGCCGCCTCTCTGGCGATGGTGGAGCAGGCTGAAGGACAGGTGACCCTGAAGCGGGTGCGCGACCTGCTGGTTGACCGCGGTTTCCAGGAAGCGATCACCTACAGCTTCGTGGATCCCAAGGCTCAGCAGACCCTGTTCCCGCAGAGCGATGCCATCGTGCTGCCGAACCCGATCTCGGTCGAGATGTCCGCCATGCGCGTCTCTCTGTTCCCGGGTCTGGTGCAGGCGGTGGTCTACAACCAGAACCGTCAGCAGCCACGCGTGCGCCTGTTTGAGCAGGGCCTGCGTTTCATCAAGGACGAGAATGCCGAGAACGGCATCCGTCAGGAACCCATGCTGGCCGGCATCATCACCGGCAACCAGGGGGACGAGCACTGGGATGTCAAGGCCCGTCCCGTCGACTTCTTCGATCTGAAGGGTGACCTGGAAGCGGTACTGGATCTGACTGCAGAAGGGGCTACCTTCACCTTCGAGCGCACCGAGCACAGTGCCCTGCATCCGGGCCAGAGTGCAGCCATTCTGCGCAATGGCGTCGTGATCGGCCACATCGGCGTGATCCACCCGAGCCTCGAGAAGAAGCTGGGGCTCAAGAGCCGCGCTGTCATGTTCGAGCTGGAGCTGGACAAACTGACGCCGGCCAAGGTGCCGGTTGCTGCCGAAGTATCCAAGTTCCCGGCCAACCGTCGCGACATCGCCGTGGTGGTTGACAGACAGATCCTGGCAGGCGACGTTCTGGCAGTAATTAAAAAAGTTGGCGGAAATCAGTTAGTTGGAATAAACTTGTTCGACGTATACCAGGGCGCTGGTATGGCAGAGGACAAGAAGAGCCTGGCCATCAGCCTGGTGTTGCAAGACACCCAGCGCACCTTGGAGGAGAAAGAGATCGCCGAGACCGTGGACAATGTCGTGCGGGCCCTCGGTGAAGAGTTGAATGCATCCTTGAGGGATTGATCTATGGCGCTTACCAAAGCCGACATTGCAGAGCACCTGTTCACCCAGCTCGGGATGAGCAAGCGTGAAGCCAAAGATATGGTGGAAGCCTTCTTTGAGGAGATCAGACAGGCGCTCGAGCGTGGCGAACAGGTCAAGATTTCCGGCTTCGGTAACTTCGATCTTCGCGAGAAGAACCAGCGTCCCGGACGCAACCCCAAGACGGGGGAGGATATTCCCATCAGCGCCCGTCGCGTGGTGACCTTCCGGCCCGGCCAGAAGCTCAAGGCCAGGGTAGAAAATGTTGAACCCAACGAGTGACAAAAAGCCAGGCAATCGCCTGGCTTTTCCATTCAGATGATAAAAATCCTTCTGTTGTCCGGCGCGCTGCTGGCCTTGCCACTGCGTGCTGCCATACTCCCGCTGTCACCGGGTGCCCAGGCTTATGCCGATTCGCTCACCGGACTGACCTTCTGTTACCCGGCCCTGCAACGTCCTCCCTATCTGGAGGCGGAGGGGGGCTTGCTCATCGATCGCATGACGCGGTTGGCAGAGCTGTTGCCGGTACCGGTGCATGTCGAGAAGCGGCCGAGCTGGGCAGCCATGACGCAGGATCTGCTGAACGGGCGCTGCGATCTCATTCCTCACGTCGGGCCTGCCCGGTCGAACTCGAGCGATACCGTCTTGAGTCGGGCCATGATGGAAGCGGAGTCCGCCATCCTCTATCGGGGTGAGCTCGATCAGGCGCAGTTTCTGGTGTCACCTATCTGGCAGGCCCAGGAGATCCTGAAGCGTCTCTATCCTGGTTCATCCCAGCAACAGCTGACCGATGCCGAGAACTGGTATGGTGCCCTGGTGGCCGGCAAGGGCAGCGCCTATCTCGGCGATTATCTGCAACTGCGCTATCTGATGCGGGAATTCCCGGATGAAGGGCTGCGCCTTCGCCGTCTTCGCAGCGATGATCTGGTCATCAGCTACCGGCTGATGATGCGCAACCAGCCCGAGTTGCTGGAGCTGGTGGATACGGCCATCCGCTATTTGCCGCCGGGCAGTCTCTACCGGGATCTGGGCAAGTATCTGCCTCAGGGTGAGCAGGATGTGAATCCCCTGCATTTTACCGACAAGGAGCAGGCCTGGTTGGTCGGCAAGGCCCACACCATCAAGATGGTGGCGGATCCCGGTTTCATGCCATACAGCGGCGTCAACCAGCAGGGAGAGCTCATTGGCTGGAGTGCGGACGTCTTGCGGGAAGTGAGTCGGCAGACGGGACTGCGCTTCGAGCTGGTGCCCGCCGCTAGCCGGGAGGAGGCGTTGGCATTGCTGCGCAGTGGCGATGCCGCCATGATGGTCGGGCTGATGGAGTCCGCCGCCCTGAACAAGGAGTTCGACTTCACCAGGATGGTGGCGACCAGCCGCTATGCTCTGGTCAGTCGCAGCAAGAGGGGGCCTGTCTCCCTCGCGGACGTCAGTGGCAAGGTGGTGGTCCCGAGAATGCTCTATGATCCCGGCCTGCTTGCCCGGTTCGGCCAGCATGAGTGGGAGGTGACCGACAACCTGCTGCAGGGATTGGTGGCGGTGCGGCATGGGGATGCCCAGGCCATGCTGGCGGAGTTGTATCAGCTCCAATATCCCATTCGAAACAACCAGTTGAGCGAGCTGACCATCACCGAATTGCCGGAGCGTTTCGGCCTCGGCTTTGCCATCCGGCCGGAACAGACCAGCCTGGCAGGGGTGCTGGATCAGAGCCTGATGACCCTCAATGATCGGCAGGTGGACGAGCTGGTGCAACGCTGGCGCCGCTTGGTGGTCAACCAGCAGGAAGGGGTCAGCTACGGTTTCTGGCTTGGCTCCGTGTTGCTGGCACTGCTGATCAGCATGGCAGTGATCTGGTCAGTCTGGCGATCCCGTCAGCAACTGGCCCAGGAGGCCCGCGAGCGTCACAAGGTGGAGCAGGCGCTGGCGCTGGAAAGCAAGTTCAGGGAGTCTCTCTTCCAGGCGCTCCCCGTTCCCGTGTTCTTGCGCAATGACAAAGGGGAGGTGATCAAGCGCAACAAGCGGGCCAAGCGCATGGAGGCGCGCTACGCCGCCGATCTGGTGCTGCCCGCGCCACAGTTGCAGGGCGCCGAAGGGGAGCTGGCGCTGCACGAGCAGGTCTACTCCTATGCCCAGATCCCCTTGCGACTGGGCCCCCAGGCACCGGCAGGGGATCTGATCGCCCTCTCCGACATCAGCGCCCTGCGCGAGCGTACCCGCCTGCTGCGTCAGGCAGAGCGGCGCCTGCGCGCCCTCACCAATACGGTGCCCGGTGTGGTGCTGCAATTCACCCTGCTGGGGGGAGCCATCACCCGTGTGGAGTTTGTGAGCCGGGGCAGTCACGAACTGCTGGGGCTGGCGAGCCAGCAGATCCGGGTCAATCCCAACGAGACCCTGACTCGCATCTCCCACCAGGACAGGCGCGAGATGCGAGCCCCCATGCTGGCCATGCTGCAAGCCGGGCGACCTTTCTCCCATCTGCTGCGCTATCAGCACCCCGCCAAGGGAACTCGCTGGCTGCAATTTTCCGGCAGGGGGCGCCGTCAGGGGGAGGGGTGGCGGATCTACGGGGTGGTGCAGGATGTGACGGCCAGGGTGGAGCAGGAGCACTCCCTGCAGCTTTCCCACGAGCAGGCCCAGCAGGCCGTGCTTGCCAAGGGACGCTTCCTGGCCGCCGTGAGCCACGAGATCCGCACCCCCATGAACGCCATGCTCGGCTTGCTGGAGTGGCTCGAGCAGACCGGACTCAATGCAGAGCAGGCCTCGGCTCTGGCCCATGTCAGACAGGCGGGCAATGAACTGCTCGGACTGCTCAACGATGTGCTCGACTTCAGCCGCAACGAGACGCGTCAGTTGCGCCTCTCCGTACAGCCCACGGATCTGGTGGAGCTGTGTGAGCACGTGGCGGCGGTGCACTGGTCCAAGGCGCGATCCCGCCATCTGCAACTGCGCCTGGCGCTCGACCCGGCGCTGCCCGCCTTGATGGAACTCGATCCCCACCGGGTGCAACAGGTGCTGCACAACCTGCTCTCCAACGCCATCAAGTTCAGCGAGCGGGGAGAGGTGGTGCTCTGGGCCCGGCGACAAGGGGAGTGGATTGTGTGCGGGGTAGACGACGAGGGGCCCGGGATCAGTGCCGAGCTGTTGCCCCGGTTGTTCCTGCCCTTCGAACAAGGGGAGGAGCCTGGCCAGCCCAGAGCTCAGGGAACCGGGCTTGGGCTGGCCATCTGCCGCCAGCTGATGGAACAGATGGGGGGCGAGATCCGGGTCGAGCCTCTGGCTCGCGGGGGTAGCCGTTTCCTCTGCTCGTTGCCCCTCAGGCATGCGCAGGAGAAGGCGCCCTGGCAACCGCGCGTCAAGACGGTCTCCCTGCAACTGTTGCCCGGGGAGCTCGAATATATGCGGGCCTGGCTCGCAGAGTTTGGCGTGGCCGAGGATCCGGCGGCACCTTGCCTTGGGGCCATGCAGGACGATGGGGGCTTGCGCGCCTGGTACTGGCAGGGGGAACCCTGGATCCCGGGCTCCGTGGTCAGCCTGCTGCAGCCCAGACTCGTCCGTGGCGCCGAGGAGATCACGGACCTGCCGGGGGCAGGCAGGCGGGTGCTGCTGGTGGAAGATCACGAGGTGAACAGAATGCTGATCAGCATGCAGCTGGGTCAGCTGGGGGCCCGGGTATTGAGCGCGGCCAATGGCCGTCTGGCACTGGAGATCCTGCAATCGGAGTCGGTGGATCTGGTGCTGACGGACCTGCAGATGCCGGTGATGGACGGCGCCGAGCTCTGCAGGCAATTGCACGCCGATGAACGCTGGCAGCATCTACCCGTCTACGTGATCACTGCGGATCTCAGCGAGCAGGCGGCGCAGCGACTGGCAGAATGCGGCTGTCAGGGCCATCTGGACAAACCCGTCTTGCTCAGGGATCTGGCCGTACTGCTTCGTACCGTCTTTGGCCCCCATGACGGGGGGAAGGCACCGCAGCCAACGGCAGCCCTTTCCCTGCCCGTCTCCCTCAGCCCGGCCCTCATTGACATCTATCTGGCATCGGTTCACCAGGATCTGGCCGACATTGAGCGGTGTGTCACACAAGGGGACGAGAAGGCCCTCAATACGGCTTTACACAAGATGAAGGGGGCCGCCAAAATGGTGGGGGCTACCCCCCTGGTAGAGGTGATCGACCGTTGGCAGGAGGCCCCCGGACATCCCCTTGGAGCCGCCTTGAGGCAGTGCGTGGAAGAGGTCTGCCGACAACTGGGCGAGAGAGCATGACATGATCATCACAGATGAAGAGTTGATGGCCTTGCTGGAGTCTGATGACAGCCAGGAGCCAACGTTTTACCCGGTCAGCGTCTATGCCCTGGACGCCGTCTCCCATCAGGCGGTCAAGGGGGTGGGGCTGCCGGCCTATGCCAATCTGCACCGCACCCGACCCGATGCCGGCTGGCAATGGGAAGGACTGTTTGCCGCCGGGGCCATCGCCCTGTTTGATCCTGCCTCTCATCAGGGGGCCGACTATCTGCCTCATCTGCTGGCTCCCGGGGCGGGGATCTATCGCCTCAGCGACCCCTGGCTCGAGGGGTTGCAGGCACGGGAGCAGGGGTGGCGTGCCTGGCTCGCCCAGTGCCAGATCCTGCTGCTCGAAGATCACCCCTTCCAGGGAGCCTGCATTCAGCAGGAGATCCAGGGACTGGGGTTGCCCTGCCACTGGGTTCAGGATGGCGAAGGGTGCCTCAAGGCGCTGGAAGAGGGGGGCGTGAGATTGCTTATCTGTGATCTCAGTCTGGCGGAGCAGGATGCCATCAGCCTGCTGATGAGCCATCCCCAGTATCGCCACAGCGGTCTGCCCATCATCCTGCTCTCCGCTCATGATCAGACCCTGATAGACGGTGCCCGGCGTCTCCTGCACGATGCGGGTTTCAACGTGCTGGCCGCCCTGGCCAAGCCGCTGCAAAGCGACGATCTGCTGCGTCTGCTCAAGATGCTCTATCTTGGCCCCCAGCGTCAGCGCAGGCTGGGCGGGCTCAAGCGCACCGTGCGTAGCTGGCAGGGAGAGGCGAGAGGACAGCTTGGGCTGCTGGCAGATGCGGCCTCCTGCACGCTGCCAATCTGGCTGAGCCTGAGCGGCCTTTCCCCTCACTGGGAGCCGCTCAAGCTCTGGCTCGAGCAGCATGGACGAGAAGCAAGCGAGCTGACCCTGGTCATCCACCGACGGGATCACCTGCTGAGCCAGGCGGACCGTTTCGCCCTGGTACTGCAGGCGAGCCTCGCGGGGGCCAGACTCGCGCTGCTGCTCGATCATGCCCAGCACCTGCCGTTTGATCTCATCGAGCGTCTGCCGTTGCAATCCCTGCTGCTCGGGCAACACCTGCTGCCCGAGCTGGAGGCGATGGCAGCCGACTCCTTGCTGGCCCGCTTCATCCAGCGTTCCCGGGAGCTTGGCATCGCGCTCTACCTCGACGACCCCTTCAACCTGCAGGATGCCGCCCAGTGGCAGGATCGCGGCATGGCAGGGCGCTGGTAAATGGCTCGCTATCTTTGCTGGCCGCTCGATGAGCCGCGCTTGTGGCAGGGAATGTCGGGTTGGACGGCTCCCGCCTCACGGGCCGCCCTGCCGATGACGATGGTGGTGGGGGGGTTGACTTGCCGCTTGCAGGAGCTGGCGGGCAGCGACCCGAAGCGAATAAGCGCGGCTTATGACGCCCTGAGCGAGCAGAGCGTCTATTTGCGCTTCATGCGGGCCAAGCAGCCTGCGACGGCCGAGCAGCTCGCCTTCTTTCTCGACTACCCCAGAGAACCCCAGATAGGATTGCTGCTGACCGACGAGCAGGGGGCGCCGCTTGCCATGGCCCAGTCCGTTCGCCGGCGCCTGCACCCGGACAGGGCCGAGTTCTCCTGCATCGTCGCGGATCATTTTCAGCATCGCGGCGCCGGGCGTCGCATCCTGCTGGCGCTTGCGCGGCTGGCATACGGGGAGGGGATCCGGGAGTGGACGGCGGAAGTGCTCGGCCAGAATCGCCCCATGCTGGCTCTGCTCAAGGGGCTCGGGTTGCCACTTACCCTGGTGACAGGACGGGAGATGGTCTTTGCCAGGCTGGATCTCGCGCCCATGGCGAGCTTTGTGTTCCCATCGGCCTAAGACCAAGGGCGAATGGGCCGCTTCTTGCTCCTGTGCTAAGGTCAGCCTGTTACCCGTTGGAGGAGAACAACCATGGTGCAGTCAGCCAAACATATCGTGATCCTCACCGGTGCCGGCATCTCGGCCGAATCCGGTATCAAGACCTTCCGGGCCTGTGATGGCCTGTGGGAAGAGCACAGGGTGGAGGACGTGGCCACCCCTGAAGGCTATGCGCGGGATCCCGAACTGGTACAACGTTTCTACAATGCGCGGCGCCATCAGTTGCAGCGCGCCGAGATCCACCCCAATCCGGCCCACTATGCATTGGCCCGTCTGGAGCGCCTGCTGCCGGGGCGCGTCACCCTGGTCACCCAGAACATCGACAACCTGCACGAGAGTGCCGGCAGCAAGAACCTCATCCACATGCACGGCGAGTTGCTCAAGGCCCGCTGCCCGGGCTCGGGTCAGGTGATCGAGTGGCGCGGGGATCTCCATCAGGAAGAGCTGTGTTCCTGCTGCCAGTTTCCCCACCCGCTGCGCCCCCATGTGGTCTGGTTCGGGGAGATGCCCCTTGGGCTTGACCGCATCTACTCGGCCCTGGCCCAGTGCGATCTCTTCATCTCCATCGGGACCTCCGGGGCGGTCTACCCTGCCGCCGGATTCGTCCATGAGGCCGGCCTGAACGGTGCCCATACGGTGGAGCTCAATCTGGAGCCGAGCGAAGTGGGCAGCCAGTTTGATGAAAAACGTTATGGTCCGGCTTCCTTGCTGGTGCCCGCTTTTGTGGATGAACTCCTGCAAAGTTGCGGTGTGCATCAGCCTCTCACCGTCGAGGGACATAACTGGATGGAGATGCGGGGCCCATAACTATTGATTTTTCACACAGTTGCATTGACCCACTGAAATCGCCACACTGACACCTAACTTCAAGATGCAGCTGGCACAACATGTCATGAACTTTCCAACGCGCGGGATGGCCTCTCTCCTGCTGGTGCTTTTCTCGTTCGGTACCCAGGCTTCCTCCTCTTCGCTATTGCAACTGATCCTGCCGGACAAGCGGGAAATCACCCTGGATGAGGCGGCGTTGGCCGCCTTGCCACAAGTGGAGTTCGAGACGGCGACGCCCTGGACCCTCGGCACTCACCGCTATCGTGGACCGACCCTGAAAAGCGTGCTGGCGGCGCAGCAGGTGGATAGTGCCAGCGCCATCGATGTCGCCGCACTCAATGGCTACCAGCAGCGGGTCGATCTCTCCCTGTTTGCCAAGGTGCCGCTGACCCTGGTGCGTTACCAGGATGACAAACCGCTCACCCGTCGCAATAAAGGGCCGCTCTGGCTGCTGGTCCCCCTCTCGGCCCATCCCGACATGGATGTGTCCGCCATCCACAACAACATGGTCTGGCAGGTGATCCGCATCGAGGTTGTCCCGTGACGCGACGACAGCGAGATAACCTGCTGCTTGCAGCCATTTCCCTGCTGTTTCTCTTCTCGTCCCTCTGGGGGCTGCTGCTGCAGAGTCGGCACGAGCAGCTCGTTGACATGTTCTACCGCAACACCCACTGGAACATCAGCCAGGTAATGCAGGAGTCCCAGCGATTTCTCTATGATGTGCGCCTCTACCGTGCCGGGGCGCTCGACATGGCGGCCCTGAGCCTGGATTACGACCTGCTGTGGAACCGGCTGGATGTGTTCCTGATCAGTACCGAGACCGCCGATGCGCGGGCGAGGCATGGGTTGGGGGAGGTGCTTGAACGGCTCTTTGACGAACTCAAGGGGCTGGATCCCCAGATGCAGTCCGGGGAGCTGAAGAGGGGGAAAGCCCTCGATCTTGCCCTCGTCCGGCTGACCGGCTTGACCCATCAGGTGGAGCAGATTGGGGAGCAGATCCTTTCCGGCCAGGAGCGGGAAGCCTCCCTCAACCAGTTGCGCCAGAGCCTGTTCTGGATCCAGATCTGGCAGTTGATCCTGCTGGTGATGGGCTGTGTGCTGGTCTTTGCCCTCATTCGGACCAATCTGCAGAATCGTCGCCTCTCCCTGCTCGATCCCATGACCCGGCTTGGCAACCGTCGGGCCTTGCAGGGGCAGCTCAGGCAATCCCTGCTGCAAGATCGGGTCCAGGCGCTGGCGGTGCTTGATCTTAAGCGGTTCAAGCAGGTCAATGATCTGCTCGGATACCAGGTTGGTGATCGCCTGTTGCAGGCGGTCGCGGCCCGGTTGCGTCAGGCATGCCCCGGCCGTGCGTACCGGCTGGGGGGCGATGAGTTCGCCGTGGTGCTGGACGACGGACAAGGCGACCTCGAAGCCCGCATGGGGATCATGGTGAGCCTGTTGCAGTTTGAGTTCGTGACCCGGGAAAGCAGCTTTGATCTGGCGTGTCGCTTCGGAGTGGCCAGGTGCGAGGGTGGTGAGGATGCCGATGAGCTATTGGAGCAGGCCATATTGGCATTGAACGAGGCCAAGCGTGAGGGGACCACCCTGGTGTGGTATCAGAGTGCGATGAAGGCTGATCTCCACATGGCCCAGCGGCAGCTGCACCAACTGCGGGAATGGCTGGCGGGGGCCGCCCCTTCCCCCCTGGAGACCCTCTGCGAGGCGATGAGAGACGAGCAGGGCGTGCCGGTGACGGCGGTCAGCCTGCGCTGGCAGGTGAGCCAGCAGCCCTGTGACGTGGGCTGGATGCAAGAGCGTGGTGTCCTTGGGCCCGTGATGGCACGATGGCTGACAGAAGAGCCATGCAGTGGCACCTTGCTGGTAAGGCTTCATCAGCCTGCCCAGCTGGCCCCTCTGCTGGCGAGCCTGCCCCCCTTGCCACAGGGGAGGCTGATCCTGGCATTGCCTGCGCTGATACCGGATGCCACCCTGCTTGAGAAGGTGCGCGAGCGTGGCTGCGTGCTGGCGCTGAGAGAGCTTGGCAGCAGCGCCCCCGAACTGCTGCAAGCGGGCTGGCCAATTCGCTACTGGCTGCCAGCACCCTCCGGGTACGAGGCGCTGCTCCAGCCGTTGGCAACGGCGCTGGGGCTGCTGCGTCTGGCTCCCTGGGGAGAGGCGCAGCAAGAGGATGATTTCAAGCTGAGTTGAGTGGTGGCTTGTGCAGTCTCGGGGCCGATGCCAAGGAGACAATACACAGAAGGGCGGCTCATGGCCGCCCTTCTGCTGCTTGCTGGCACTTAAACTGGTTTGCTGTCCGGTGAGGAAAAGGGAGCGCAGGAGTGTCTGATCACCAGGTCCGGATCCACGGTGATCATGCGGTTTGCGATGGGCTCGCCGTTGATGCGCGCCAGCAGCCGGGTGACGGCGAGGCGGCCCAGCTCCTCTTTCGGTTGATTGACCGTGGTGAGCGGGGGGGACATGAACTGGGCCAGCGCCACGTTGTCATAGCCGACGATGGAGAGATCGCGGGGGATCACCAGCCCCGCCTGATGGGCGGCACTGATGACCCCCATGGCCATCATGTCGTTGCAGACAAACAGCGCGGTGGGACGCTCTGGCAGTGCCAGCAGGCGGGTCATGGCGGCGGCGCCGCTGGCGCAGTCAAAGTCTCCCTCCTGGATCCAGCCCGGATTGACGGTGAGCCCGGCCTCCTGCATCGCCTGCTCGAAACCCGCCTGGCGCTGGTTGGCCGGGGCGCGGCTGTGGGGGCCCGTGATGCAACCGATGGCAGTGTGACCCAGCCCCAGCAGATGGCGGGTTGCCAGGTAGCCGCCGCGATGGGAGTTGTCGGCGATGAGATCCACCTCGCCGTTCTCCATGCCCCAGTCCATCACCACGACCGGCAGGCTCTTGAGCCAGTCGAGCTGGTTGAACACCTCCTGCTGCCCTTCACTGCACATGATGAGCAGGCCGTCGACCCGTTTCCTGAGCATCATCTTGAGGTAGGAGAGCGCGGTCTCGGCCTGTCCTTCGGTGTTGCCCAGCATCAGGTTGTAACCCTGCTCGAAGCAGTAGCGCTCCACCCCGCGCACCACCTCGGCGAAGAAGGGGTTGCTGGAGGTGGTAACCAGCATGCCGATGCTGTTGGTCTCCTTTACCTTGAGGCTGCGGGCCACCAGGCTCGGGGCATAGTTGAGATCGCGCATGGCGGCGAAGACCCGCTCCCGGGTCTCTTCGGCCACGAAGCGGGTCTCGTTGATGACGTGGGAGACGGTGGTGGTCGACACCCCTGCCAGCGCGGCCACCTCCTTGATATTGGCCATCAGTGCCCCTGCGCAGTCTGTTCAAGGAGGAAGGCATCGACCTCCTGCTTGCTCGGAATGGAGCTCTGGGCACCAAACCGGGTGACGGAGAGTGCCGCCGCCCCGTGGGCAAAGCGTACGGCAGCGTCAAAGTCGGCGCCCGCGAGCTCGGCCGCCAGGAAGGCGCCGTTGAAGGTATCCCCGGCCGCCGTGGTATCCACCGCCTTGACCCGAAAACCCGGCATGAGCGCCTGTTGCTGCCCCTTGCTGCAATAGACCCCTTGAGACCCCAGGGTGATCATCACCTCACCGATGCCCATCTGGTGGAAGCGGGCGGCAGCCTCCCGGGCGCTCGCTTCGTCCGTCACCTTGACGCCGGTCAGCAGCTCGGCCTCGGTCTGGTTGGGGGTGATGAGGTCCACCAGCGCCAGCAGATCCCTTGAGAGCGGGCGCGCGGGGGCGGGGTTGAGCACCACCCGGGTGCCGTGGGCACGAGCCAGACGGGCCGCTTCCTGCACGCTCTCCAGCGGCACTTCCAGTTGCAGCAGCAGAGTGTGGGCGGCGGCGATCATTGCCTCGTGACCTTGCACTACGGCCGGGGTGAGGGCGCCATTGGCTTCGGCGGAGATGCCGATGCTGTTTTCCCCCTCGTCGCTCACATAGATGATGGCGATGCCGGTGGGGAGCCTGGGGTCGAGTTCGACGGCGCTGACATCGATGCCGTCGTTGGCAAACCCGGTTTTCATCTGGTGGCCGATGGCATCATCACCGATGCGGGCGATGAAGGAGACAGGGGCGCCGAGGCGGGCGGCGGCCACCGCCTGATTGGCGCCCTTGCCGCCGGGAACGACCTGATAGCTGTGGCCGGTCAGGGTTTCACCGGGGCGGGGAAAGTGGGGGACGCGCAGCACATGATCCGCATTCACGCTGCCGAGGACTACGAGACGATTCATTCCTATCACCCTTGGTTGAGTACATCCTGGTCTGGGTGGACCCAGACCAGGCGGCACTGGCGGAAAAAGAGAGGGGAGGCGAACCTCCCCCCAACAACTTACTTGTTGACGATTTGCAGCGGTACCGGGATGGATTTTTCCACCGGTTGACCCTTGAGCACCTTGTCGGCGGTTTCCACGCCGATGGCGCCGATGAGGGCGGGCTGCTGGGCCACGGTGGCGGCCAGTTTACCCTTGGCCACGGCGGCTTTGCCATCGTCGGTGCCGTCAAAGCCCACGATCATCACCTCTTTGCCAGCGGCCTGCACGGCGCGGATGGCACCCAGCGCCATCTCGTCGTTCTGGGCGAACACTGCCTGCACGGTCGGATGGGCGGCCAGCAGGTTCTCCATGACGTTCAGACCCTTGGTGCGATCAAAGTCGGCGGGCTGGGAGGCCAGCACCTGCAGCTTGTTGGCGGTGACCGCCAGGGCGAAGCCTTCGCCGCGATCACGGGCGGCGGAGGTACCTGCGATCCCTTCCAGCTGGATCACCTTGGCACCGCTGCCCAGCTTCTCGGCGATGAAGTCGCCAGCCAGCTTGCCACCGGCCACGTTGTCAGAGGCGATGTGAGCCTTGACGTCACCCTGGGCCGCGCCGCGGTCCAGGGTCAGCACCGGGATGTTCGCCTTGTTGGCCAGGCGAATGGCGTTGCCTACGGCTTCGGAGTCGGTCGGGTTGATCAGGATGGCGTTGACCTTGCGCACGGTGAGATCTTCCACGTTGGAGAGCTCCTTGGCCGGGTCGTTCTGGGAGTCCAGCACCACCAGCTCGTAGCCAAGCTCCTTGGCCTTGGCTTCGGCGCCCTCCTTCATGGTGACGAAGAAGGGGTTGTTGAGGGTGGAGACCACCATCGCCAGGGTGTGATCCGCGGCCTGGGCGGTGCCCAGCACGGACATGATGGCGGCAGCGAGCAGGGTATTGAGCTTTTTCATCATTTCATTCCTTGTGTGTGGCGTGGCTTGTTAACGGTTGCTTTTGTTATCGATCATCACGGCAAGCAAAATCACGCTGGCCTTGGCGATCATCTGGTAATAGGAGCTGACGTCGAGCAGGTTGAGGGCATTGTTGAGGAAGCCGATGATGAGGGCACCGATCAGGGTACCCATGATACGGCCCTTGCCCCCCATCAGGCTGGTGCCCCCCAGCACCACGGCGGCGATGGCATCCAGCTCGTACCCCATGCCGGCAGTGGGCTGGGCGGAGGAGAGGCGGGATGTGACGATGAGCCCGGCCAGTGCCGACAGCATGCCGCACAGACCATACACCGCGAGCTTGACCCGATCCACATTGATACCGGAGAGGCGGGTGGCCGATTCGTTGCCGCCGAGGGCATAGATGTAGCGGCCCAGGCGAGTGTGGTTGAGCAGGTACCAGGCCAGCAGGAAGACGATGGCCATCAGCCAGATGGGCACCGGCAGACCCAGCAGGTAGCCGGTCCCGAGCCAGGCGAAGTGATCGGCGCCGTCACTGAAGCCGGTGGAAATAGGGCGCCCCTCGGTGTAGACCATGGTAACGCCGCGCAGGGCGGTCATGGTGACCAGGGTGGCGATGAAGGCCTGTACCTTGCCCTTGGCAATGATGAGGCCGCTGATGCTGCCAAGCAGGGCGCCGGCCCCCAGGGTGAGGGGGATCACCAGGCCGATGGGCAGCTCCATGGCCACCATGGTGGCGGCCAGGGCGCCGCACAGGGCCAGTACCGAGCCGACCGACAGATCGATGCCGGCGGTCAGGATGACCAGCGTCATGCCGACCGCCATGATGGCGTTGACCGATGTCTGGCGCAGGATGTTGAGCAGGTTGTCGGCGGTGAAGAAGTTGGGGCTCAGGAAAGAGACCACGCCGATCAGCACCAGCAGCGCGACCAGGGACTTGTTCTCGATCCACCAGGCCTTGCTCATGACGCCGCGGCGGGAAAGGGTTTGGGTTGTCATTGTGCTGCCTCTTGCTCTGCTTGCCACTGTTTACCGACTGCCGCTGCCATCAGCTTCTCCTGATTGGCATCGCGGGTGTTGAATTCTGCGCTGATGCGCCCTTCGTGCATCACCAGGATGCGATCACTCATGCCGAGCACTTCCGGCATTTCGGAGGAGACCAGGATGATGCTCATCCCCTCCTTCTTGAACTGGTTGATGAGCTGGTAGATCTCCTTCTTGGCGCCGACATCGACGCCGCGGGTCGGCTCATCCAGGATCAGCACCTTGGGCCGGGTCAGCAGCCCCTTGGCGATGGCCACCTTCTGCTGGTTGCCGCCGGAGAGGAGCTTGATCAGCTGATCCTGACTCGGGGTCTTGATGTTGAACAGACGCACATAGTCCCCTACCGCCTGGCGCTCGGCCTGGCCGTCAATCTTGCCGCCACGAATGAACTCGCCGAGGGCGCACAGGCTCATGTTTTCGCGCACCGACAGCTCCAGCACCAGGCCGTCGCCTTTGCGATCCTCGGAGATATAGGCGATGCCGGCGGCCAGACCATCGGCCGGGCTTCTGGGTACCAGGGCGTGGGCATCCACCGTCACCTGGCCAGCGCTGATGGGGCTGGCGCCATAGATAAGCTTCATCAGCTCGGTGCGGCCGGAGCCCATCAGGCCGCTGAAGCCCAGAATTTCCCCCTGACGCAGGGAGAAGCTCACCCCGCGCACGCCGGGGCCAGCCAGATCCTTCACCTGCAGGCTGACCGGGCCGAGCTCGCGCACCAGGCGCGGGTACTGCTCTTCCAGCCGGCGGCCCACCATCATCTCGATGATCCTGTCTTCATCGAGATCGCTCACCGCCTGCTCGCCGATCCACTTGCCGTCCCGCAGCACGGTGACCCGATCGCAGATCTCGAAGATCTCTTTCAGGCGGTGGGAGATGTAGACGATGCCGCAGCCCTGCTCGCGCAGTTCGCGAATGACGGTGAAGAGCTGCTCGGTCTCGGTGTCGGTGAGGGCATCGGTGGGCTCGTCCATGATGATGACGCTGGCATCGAACGACAGCGCCTTGGCTATCTCCACCATCTGCTGTTCACCGATGGAGAGACTTCCGAGTCGGGTATCCGGGCCGTGCTTGACGCCAAGCCGTGCCAGCAGACCGCTGGCACGCTCACGCAACTGCTTGTGGTCGATGCTGCCAAAACGGGTACGGGGCTCGCGGCCGAGGAAGATGTTGGCGGCAATCGACAATTCCGGCAGCAGGTTCAGCTCCTGGTGGATGATGCTGATCCCCTGATCCTGGGAGTCGCGGGGGCCCTTGAAGTGAACCGGCTGGCCGCGATAGCTGATGCTGCCCGCATCGGCCTGGTAGATGCCGGTCAGCACCTTCATCAGGGTCGACTTGCCAGCGCCATTTTCGCCGAGCAGGGCCATCACCTGGCCCGGATAGACCCGAAGACCCGCTTCGTCGAGGGCGCGTACCCCGGGGAAGGTCTTGACGATCCCGGTCAGCTCCAGAATGGGTGAGAGGGGGGAGGTTGTGCTCATTTGCAGCTTCCTTGAAGAGGCTTAAAACGCCACACCGGCGCAGAGGATCAGGTTGGCGTAGGGGGTCACCTCGCCGCTGCGCACGATCGCCTTGCTCTGGCGGGAGCGGGTTTTGAACTCCTCATGCAGGCAGTACTCGATGGTGATGGGCTTGCCCTGGGCGGCTGCGTGGGCCTCTAGCTGATCCACCAGCGCCTGATGGGCGGCGGGACTGATCTGCTTGATCTCGCTTGCCATGATCACCTTCTCCACCACCAGGTCGGTGAGTAGGGCGGTCAGTATGGTTTCAAGGCTGGGGGTGCCCGCCATCAGCGCC
Source organism: Aeromonas sp. s4 (assembly GCF_040907855.1). Taxonomy (NCBI): domain Bacteria; kingdom Pseudomonadati; phylum Pseudomonadota; class Gammaproteobacteria; order Aeromonadales; family Aeromonadaceae; genus Aeromonas; species Aeromonas sp. s4. The sequence goes on from NZ_JBFOCP010000057.1 coordinate 79,994, forward strand.
AGATCGATGCGCTCGGGGCCCGTCGGAATAGGCAGGCCAGCATCGCAGACGGTGATCTCGTCGGTGTGGCCCATCTGCGCGACCAGCGCGCTTAAGGGAGCATTGAGCAGCTTGCCTCGTTTCATACAGCACCTCGGCGGCCTGGGACCGCATATGGATATTGAGTTGGGCAATCGGTTACGCAACCGGTTGCGTCATTAGGGCGAAAGATAGGTGTTAACCGTTAACGGGTCTAGGCAGTGATGACGAAAATGTGAAAACGATCTCAGTGACAGGGCAATTTCAGAAGAAACGGGTGCCAGAAGAGCACCCGTCTGAGAGGCGTCGCCGGATGTTGCCCGCACAAAAAGGCGTACCCGGCGCGAGGAGATCAGAGGGCGAGCGCCGCCTGCACTGCGGGGCGGGCCAGCATGCGCTGATAGTGATCCGCCACCTTGGGAAACTCGCTGATGGCCACCCCGTCGCTCTCGAGCCAGCCTGCAATCACGAAGAGGTAGATGTCGGCCAGGCTGAAGCGCTCCCCCAGTACCCAGGGGCCGGCCAGATAGTGGCGCTCAATCTGGTCAAAGCCATCGCGCATGTTCTGGGGCATCTTGGCCTGCATGGCAGCCATGGCCTGTTCATCGTCGGCCCAGCGGCCGGGACGGCGTCCATGGGCATGGGCGACATGGACGGTGGAGACGAGGAAACTGTGTACCTCCTGCATCCTGGCCAGGAGGAAGGGGTCATTCAATGGGGCCAGCCCGGCGTTAGGAAAACGCTGGGCCACGTAGAGCAGCAGAGCCGGTGTTTCGGTCAGCACGCCATGCTCCGTCACCAGTGCCGGGACTCGCCCCTTGGGATTGATGGCGAGGTAGTCGGGGCTGCGCTGTTCACCAGCGGCCAGATCCAGGCGCTTGACAAGGTGAGGGGCACCGGACTCTACCAGAGCGATGCGCACCGCCATGGCACAGGTACCGGGGGCAAGATAGAGCGTCAGTTCGGACATGACCGTTTTCCTTGTGTGAGAGAGAAGAGCCAGTGGACATCTCGTCCGCCAGCGCGCGCCATCATCCTACTCCCGTTGGACAGAGGGGCCAAGGGTGAGGGGAACTTCATCAAGAAGGGCTGCAAGGCCTTTGGTATCAATGGCTTTCTGAACGGAAGATAACAGGAAAAACGGCTACGCATGCCAGTTCAAACCGCTATAATGTGCCACCTTGGATCAGTCGTCAGTGAATGTTGGACAGTCAATTGAGTAATAGAATGCGGATCGGTGGAACCCTCGAACAGTCCCTCAGCCAGGGATATCGTCTGGACCTGCAAGGGGTGTTGAAAGAGGGGTGGCAACAGACTCGTCGCACCGGTTTCGGATTGGCGCTGGCCATCGCCGGGGTCATGGCAATCTGGATCCTGCTGAGCAATACCTTGCTGACGCCCTATGTTGCCCGTGAAGGAGGGGATATGGATATGGCCCTGATCCTGAGCCTGCTGGTCACGGTGATCATGTCACCCATGACCTCCTCCCTCGACATGCTGGGGTTGCAGCAGTCGGTGGGGGTGCGCGCCCGGCCGAGCCAGGTATTCGACTTCTTTCGCCACTTCCTGCGCCTGGGCAGCCTGAGTCTGCTCGGCAGCCTCATCACCAGCCTGTTTGGCCCCCTGTTCGAGCTGCTGGGCGTGCCGGTGATGCTGGCCTTCATCCCTTCCGCCCTGGTGGGCATGGGGCTGGTGTTTACCGTACCTCTGGTGCTGGAGCGCGGTCTTTCCCCGGCTCAGGCCATTCTGGTCTCCCTCAAGCTCTTTGCCCGGGGCTGGCCCAGCATAGTGCTGCTGCACGGGGTCATGCTGGCACTCTTCTTCCTGGCGCTCATCCCCATGGGGCTGGGACTTATCTGGGTGGCGCCGCTCTACTTCAACTGCAAGGGCATTCTCTACCGGGATCTGTGTGGGGTGGCAGTCGAAGTGACCGAGGTTGCCAGTGGCAACGACGGGCAGGGCCCGGATCATTTCAACGCATAACGGGATACCAGGGGGTCAGCCGGTGTCGACCCGCCCGGAGCATGATGCAAAAGGATGGCATATGAACAAGCGATACGGGATGGCGGCGCTCCTGCTGGTACCCATGCTGGGACAGGCTGAGCCGTCCCTTGAACTCGACTACGGCACCTTCTACAGCCAGATGAAGACCTTCGCCAAGGGGGAATTTGGCCACGCCAGACTGGGCTTTTATCTGGCCAGTCAACAGAACGGTCGGCGCTGCGGGCTCACCTCGGCCCGGGTCTCGACCCCGGACAGGGATGTGCCCGCCGAGGTCACGGTGGATGGCGAACTGCGTCTGCCCTATGACGATGATCTCAACCTCGACAAGGCGATCGTGGTGGTGGGGCTCACCGAGGCCCACGCCGCCTGCGATCTGTCGGTACAGGTGATGGCTGACGCCCCCGCCACACCCGAGGTGCCGCTGGCCGAGCTCGTCTCGCGCCAGCAGCAGATGCAGCGATTGCTCGACAAGATGGCCGGCATGGTCGGCCAGTATTTCCTGCCCAAGATGGAAGGGGTGAGGATCTCCATGGTGGCGCCCACAGGCACTGCCTACCTTGTGGAGGGTGCCCGTCAGGAGGCCGTCTCCTGGCAGCAGGGGCAACTGCTGCTCAGCAATGCGCAACTGAAGGGGTTTGCCCAGGGCAAGCTGCAACTGCAAGGGGCGATCCTGCGCCTGACCCCCTGGCTGCACAAGGGGTAGCGACCCGAGTCCGCAGATTGCCAGAATGAAAAAAGGAGCGCCTGGCGCTCCTTTTCTGTGGGTGACGGGGCTTAGCGCACCTCAATCACGTCCAGCATGTCCATCTCGTCGATGTCCAGCAGCGGCGCCTTGGGCAGCTCGGGCGGATCAAACGCCTTGTCGCCACCGTCGATGATGCCGGAGTCGCGGTTGATGCTCTTGAAGTCAAACAGCTGGTGATCGAGCAGGTGGCTCGGGATCACGTCCTGAATGGCGGTGAACATGGTCTCGAGACGGCCCGGGAAGCGGCGATCCCACTCCTGCATCATCTGCTTGATGGCCTGGCGCTGGAGGTTCTCCTGGGAGCCGCACAGGTTGCAGGGGATGATGGGGAAGGCCTTGACCTCGGCATAGCGCACCAGGTCTTTCTCCTTGCAGTAGGCCAGGGGGCGGATCACCACGTTCTTGCCATCGTCGCTCACCAGCTTGGGGGGCATGGATTTGAGCTTGCCACCGTAGAACATGTTGAGGAACAGAGTCTCGAGGATGTCGTCACGGTGATGGCCAAGGGCGATCTTGGTGCAACCCAGCTCCTGGGCGGTGCGATACAGAATGCCACGGCGCAGGCGGGAGCAGAGCGCGCAGGTGGTCTTGCCCTCCGGTACCTTCTCCTTGACGATGGAGTAGGTATCTTCTTCCACGATCTTGAAGTCGATGCCAAGGGTGCTCAGGTATTCAGGCAGCACGTGCTCGGGGAAGCCGGGTTGTTTCTGATCCAGGTTGACGGCCACCAGATCGAAATGGATGGGGGCGCTGGCCTTCAGGCTCATCAGGATGTCGAGCATGGCAAAGCTGTCCTTGCCGCCAGACAGGCAGACCATGATCTTGTCACCCTCTTCAATCATGTTGAAGTCGGCGATGGCCTGGCCCACGTTGCGCCGCAGGCGTTTCTGCAGCTTGTTGAAACTGTATTTCTCTTTGGCGTTAAGCTCTTCTAGCATGGCCTCAAACCCGGGACAAAAATAAGCGGCTTATTATAGCCATGTCCCGGGGGAGGGCAAGAAACGCTTATGCAGGATGACGCCTGTCATCCACAGGGCAGCTGTAATCGTCGGGTTTGAGGATGAGAATGTCGCAGTTGAGCCTGTCCACCACGTGCTCGGCGGTGTTGCCAAGCAGGGCGGCAGAGAGGCCGGTACGGCCGACGCATCCTATGATCATCAGGGTGGCATTCAGATCGTCCGCCATGTCCGGCAGCACCTCCTCCGGCAAGCCTTCCGCCACCTTGGTCCACATGTGGTTGATGCCGAACTGATCGGCATGTTCCCGCAGCAGATCTTCATGGTGTTTGCGAATGGCATCGTTGTAGGCGTTGGGATCGAACTCTGGCAGTTCGATGGCGACATTGACCGGGGTGCCCGGGTAGGTGTTGACCAGATAGAGACTGGCACCAAGCAGCTCGGCGATGGCGATCCCCTCGCGGGTGATCCGCTCGTTGAGCACCTTCTGCTCCTTGTCATCGCTCGAGCAGTTGATGGCGGCAATCAGGTTGCCCCCCCGCTGCCAGTGCCCTTCTTTTACCAGCAGAACCGGACAGGGGCATTTGCGCAGCAGGTGCCAGTCGGTGGGGGTGAAGATGAAGGTTTGCAGGAAGGAGTGTTTGTGAGTCGCTTTGACGACCAGATCGTGACGCTGTTCCAGCACTTCCTGAATGACGCACTCGAAGGGACGGTTGTGCCAGAGCACTTTCACTTCGCATTCCAGCCCTCTGGCCCGATAGGGAGTGAGGATCTCGTCGAGCCACTCCCGACGCTGGGCGATGACACCATGGCGCATCTCTTCCCGCTCGTCTGCCGAGAGCATGGCGGTCATCTCGTAAGAGAAGTCGTAAATCGTCAGGAGCAGGGTCAGCTGGGCGCCCTCATCCAGCTCGGCGACCTTGACCGCGCGCTCGAGCGCGATCTGGCGCTCCTCCTCGGGATTGATCACCACCAGAATGTTTCGGTACTTGACCATGTTCTCCTCCTTGGCAAAAAGGCCAATGATGGCAACTCTTTAGCTATTACAGCTTAGTCCAAGGGGGGAGACGGGAAGGTGTGCCGGATCAAATTTCAGGGTGATCCGATCCGGCAAAAAAGGGAATAAACAGGGATTAACCGCAGGGAGGACGAGTGGCTCCGGCCATGACGCCCAAGGCAACGTTGTCCAGTACAGTAATGTATTTGCCTTTGACGCTGATAAGACCGGATTTCTGGAAACGGCCCAGCAGGCGGCTGATGGTTTCGACGGTGAGACCGAGGTAGTTGCCGATGTCCCCACGGGTCATGGAGAGGCGGAACTCCTTGGCGGAGAAGCCGCGCTCGGAGAAACGAACCGAGAGATTGTGCAGGAAGGCAGCGAGGCGCTCTTCGGCGTTCTTTTTGGAGAGCAGCAGGATCATCTCCTGGTCGCCCATGATCTCGTTGCTCATCAGCCGCATGATCTGCTGGCGCAGTTTGGGCATCTTGCCAGAGAGGTCGTCAAGCACATCGAACGGTATTTCGCACACCATGGCGGTTTCCAGCGCCTGGGCGAAGGAGGGGTGTGCCTGCTTGTGGATGGCGTCGAAACCGACCAGATCACCGGCGAGGTGGAAGGCAGTGATCTGTTCGTCACCCTGTTCGGTGATGGTGTATGACTTGATGGTCCCGGAACGTATGGCATAGAGCGACTTGAGCTCATCGCCGGCCTTGAACAACTCTTCACCCTTCTGGATCGGCTTTTTGCGCTCGATGATGCTGTCGAGCTGATCGAGCTCGTTGTCGTTCAGGGTGAAGGGGATGCAGAGCTGGCTGATGCTGCAATCCTGGCAATGAATTGCACAGCCACCGCTCTGAATACGTCTGCCAGGTTTCTTGTCCGGGATCATAGGCTCAAATGAATAATTGATTTATATCAAACAAGTTTACCACCATCTCATCCGTTTTGGATAGGGTTTCAAAAGGACGCCATCCCGATCCAGAGGGTGTGGATCCCGTAGGCAATAAGCAGCAAGGCGCCCCCAAGGCGCAGGCTGCGCAGGGTGAGCCAGTAGCGCAATCGGTCTGCCAGCCCCCCCAGCGCAAACAGGGTCGGCAGGGTGCCGAGGCCGAAAAAGAGCATGATGAGTGCCCCGCCACTTGCGGAGCCTGCGGCAGCGCTCCAGGTCAGCATGGAGTAGACGAGGCCGCAAGGGAGCCAGCCCCAGACCATGCCAAAGGGGAGGGCCTGCCAGGCTGATGTAAACGGGAGAAACCTGCTTGCCAGCGGCTTGATGAGAGGCCAGAACTTCGCACCGATGCGCTCGAGCAGCAAGACGCCATGCCACCAGCCAGCCAAGTAGAGGCCGAGCGCTATCATCAGCAGGGCGGCGATGAGGCGAAGCCCTGCCAGGGCGTGTTTGCCAGCGCCTATCTCCGTAGTGGTGGCGAGCAAGCCGCCCACCAGCGCGCCCGCCAGCACATAGCTCAGGATGCGCCCCAGGTTGTAGTTGAGCAGATAACCGAGCCTGCCCCAAAAATGCTGCTTCTCGGCAGGTATGGCCATGGAGAGCGCTGCGGACACGCCGCCGCACATGCCGATACAGTGGCCGGCACCGGCAAGCCCGACCAGCAGGGCGCCCATGAGGTCAAGGCTGCTGGTCATGAGGCTTGCTTTCCTGTTCTGCTTGTTGTTCAGGGAGGGGCAAGGGGCGCTGCTCCTCGTCAAACAGGATGTTGGAGCCCTGCCTGTCGAGATCCTCGAACTGCTCGGAGCGGATGGCCCAGAAGAAGACGGCTCCTGCAATGACAACGAACAGGATGGCGATGGGGATAAGGACGAAGATGATGTTCATGGCGCGGACCCTGTGGTGAAAGGGGGATGATAACCCGGCGAGGCAAGAGGTGCCGCCACCCGGGAGGATGCCAGATGGCTGCTCACCGGTTGAGCCGCATGGAGTTGGTGACCACGATGAGGGAGCTCAGGGACATGCCAGCAGCCGCCAGATAAGGGGGGAGCCAGCCACTGGCCGCCAGCGGCAGCACAAGCAGGTTGTAGCCGATGGACCAGGCAAAGTTCTCCTTGATGATCTTGCGAGTGCGCAGGGCCAGGGCCCGGGCGGCCAGCAGACGGGAGAGATCGTCGGCCAGCAGGATGGCGTCGGCACTGTTCTTGGCCAGATCCGTGCCCCCCGCCATGGCAAAGGACGCGTGAGCGCCGGCCAGCACAGGGGCGTCGTTGATGCCATCTCCCACCATGATGCTGATATCCCCGGCCGCTTCCCGGGCCTTGAGATAGGCCAGCTTGCCGTCCGGGGTGACCCCTTTTACCAGCTCATCGACCCCCAGCTCGCGGGCCAGCATGTCCGCCTGGTCCGAACCGTCGCCGGTGAGAATGGTGGTTTGCAGGCCTGCCTCCTTGAAGGCCTGGATCAGTGCACCGGCATCGGGGCGCAGCGTGTCGGCCAGGATGAAACGGGCCAGCAGTCCGTGTTCATCGGCCAGATAGATGGTCAGCCCTTCAGCGGCATTCTCTTCTTGCGCCAGTTCGAGCCAGCGTGCACTGCCGATGCGGTAATGCTTGCCCTCAATCACTCCCTGCACGCCGTGGCCGATGACGGGGGTGACGTCGCTGGCGGCGAGCGGCACCCCGTCCGCCAGTGGTTTGCTTCGAAACGCACGGGCGATGGGATGCTCGGAGTAGGTCTCCAGGGCCTGGGCGAGGGCGAGGCAGCGGGCTGCGTCGAGCTCGCCGAGGGGCTGGGTGCTCACCAGGCTGATGTTGCCCGTGGTCAGAGTTCCCGTCTTGTCCATCACGATGCGGTTGGCCCGGGTCAGAATGTCCAGCACGTGGCCGCGGCGCAGCAGGATGCCGCTGCGGGTCAGGTTGGCAGTGGCCGAGGTCAGTGCGGTCGGGGTGGCCAGCGAGAGGGCGCAGGGGCAGGTCGCCACCAGCACCGCCAGGGTGACCCAGAAGGCCCGCTCGGGCTCATGAAAATGCCAGAAGGTCCAGACCCCGGCCGCAATGATCAGGAGCACCAGGATAAAGTGGCGCGACAGCACGTCCGCCAGCTGGGCGATGGCGGGCTTGTCGTCCAGAGCATGATCCTGCAGGCGCATGATCTGGGCCAGACGCGACTCTTCAATGGGATGGCTGACCCGGATCTCCAGGGGGGCATCGGTATTGATGGTGCCTGCATAGACGGGATCCCCGGCCTGCTTGAGCAGAGGCAACTGTTCGCCAGTCAGCATGGATTCGTTGAGGCTGGCCTGGCCCAAGGTGACGATGCCGTCTGCCGGCAGGGTGGCCCCCGCGAGTACCCGCACCCTGTCTCCGACTCGCAGCGTCTTGGCGGCCACCTCGTGTTCGCCGTCATCATCGATGCGGGTCGCCATGATGGGCACCAGACGCGCCAGGTTGGAGCTCGACTCCGACGCCTTGCGCCTCGCTCGCAGTTCCAGCAGACGGCCCAACAGCAGGAAAAAGACGAACATGGTGATGGAGTCGTAATAGACCTCACCCGTGTTGAAGACCGTGGCCCAGATGGAGGCGACGAAGGCGCCGATCAGTGCCAGCGACACCGAAACATCCATGGAGAGGTGCCCCTGCTTCAGGCTGCGCCATGCCCCCACGTAAAAAGGCTGGGCCGAGTAGATCATGATGGGGGTGGAGAGCAGAAGGCTTATCCACTTGAAGTAGATCATGAACTCCTCTTCCACGCTGATGAAGAGGTCCATGTAGAGTGCCACGGCGCACATCATCACCTGCATGGAGCCAAGGCCGGCCAGCGCCATGCGGAACATGTAGCTGCGCACCTCTTTGGCGTAGAGCGCTTCCTGCTGATGAGTCTGGAAGGGATAGGCGCGATAGCCGACCCTGGCAAAGCCCTTGAGAATGTCGCTCAAAGAGAGCTGGGCCGGATCCCACTTGATGCGGGCGCGATGGGTGGTGGTATTGACGTTGATGTAACGCAGACCGCGCAGGGTCATCAGGTGCCGCTCGATGAGCCAGGCACAGGCGGCGCAGGTCAAACCTTCCACCGTCAGTTGGATCTCGCGCGTAGTTTCGCGACCCGTACCGGTGTCGGTGACGAACTCCTGCTGCACCTCCGCCAGATCGTAGTGGGTGAGGGCGGCGAGCTCTTCGGGCACCAGTTCCCCCTTGATGCCGGGAGCGGTGCGGTGTTCGTAATAACTGGCGAGGCCGCATTCGAGAATGGTCTGTGCCACGGCCTGACAGCCAGGGCAACACATCGGCTGAACGATGCCTTTGATCTCGAGAGTAAAGTTACTGCCAGTGGGAACCGGTTCACCACAGTGAAAACAGCCGGTCATGGTGATCATCCCTCTTTGATGCAGCCCTGCAGGCCGGGTCGGGGAGAAGGGCGGCTGACCGGCGTGCCGATCACCCTGCCTTCGTGATTCAACGTCCCTTGGGATCGAGCTCAATCGCTGCCTGAGTCGGCAGTTGTGCCGTCTCCTGGAGGCGCCATTCATGGTTGAAGGCATCGACCCGCACGTGCCACTTGCCGGTGAGGGGCTTGTCGAGCATCAGGCGATAGACTCCCTTGCCATCGGCCGTCAGCAGATGTTCGCTGTCCAGGCCCGCCAACGTGGGATGAAACAGGGAGAGGTGCAGTGCCTGCCCGAGGGGGAAATCCCCGGACAGTGGATTTAACGTCAGCTCCTTGTCGCTGAAATTGAGGGCGATACGGATGCCGAGCGCCTCGGCGCGATCGAACTTGCTGAGATCCTGGTTAATCTCCTTGCCCTGCTTGTAGTAGTCCTCCGCCACCAGGTTGACCCCATCCTTGCTGGCAATGATGGCGGTGGCGATGCTGCCTACCACGGCGGCGCAGGGGAGGGCGATGATGAACCAGGGCCAGAATTGGCGATACCAGGGTTGAGTCATGATGCTACCGAAACAAATGGTTAACGAAATGGCGGTAATTCAGCCAACACAAGATAACAAAAAGCCTCGAAGAGTCGAGGCTTTTTGCTGATTAATCACGTGCTTATCACATGTTACTGCTGATTTTGCCGATCGTTGTGGGACAAGCTGTAAACGTAGGAAGCGAGCAGATGTACCTTGTCTTCCCCCAGAATGTCCTTCCAGGCCGGCATCACGCCGTGGCGCCCGTGGGTGATGGTCTGTTCGACCACCTGACGGGAGCCGCCATAGAGCCAGATGTTGTTGGTCAAGTCGGGTGCGCCGAAGGCGATGCCGCCCTTGGCATCCGGACCGTGGCAGGCGGCGCACATGGCAAAGCGTGCCTCCCCTTTCTTGGCTTCCACCAGATCAACCTTGCGACCGGAGAGGCTCAGCACATAGGAGGCAACCTCCTTCACCCCGTCCTGACCCAGGATCTCGCCCCAGGCGGCCATGATCCCCTGACGACCGCCCATGATGGTGGTCTTGATCTGGTCGGGTGCGCCGCCCCACTGCCATTCGCTGTCGGTCAGGTTCGGGAAACCGCGACCACCGCGGGCATCGGAGCCATGACACTGGGAACAGTTTTGCAGGAACAGGCGCTGACCCACCTTCAGGGCTTCCGGATCCTTGGCGATCTCGGTGATCTCCTTGTAGCTCTTGCCGTCAGCCTGATAGGTCAGCTCGCGGAACTTGGCGCCGTAGATCTCGTCGGCCTTGGCGAGTTCCCGGTCGTATTCCACCGCGCGTCCTTCGGCCTTGGCAGACTCGGCCGCCGCCTTGGACTCGGCCAGGGAACGCACATCCTGGTTGGAACTCTGCCAGCCCAGCAGACCCTTGAAGTTGCCAAGGCCCGGGAAGGCGAGCAGGTAGATGAGCCCGGTGACGATGAAGAAGAGGAACATATAGGACCACCACTTCGGCAGGGGATTGTTGATCTCCTCGATGCCGTCGAAGGTGTGACCCATGGGTTTGCCCTCTTCGGCCCCCATCTTGTCCTTCATGCACCAGGCCAGCAGCAGGAAGCAGCCGAGAATGGTGCCAAGGCTTATGACGGTCACAAAAATGCTAAACAGAGTGCTCATTATTGCTTCGCTCCTGCGTTCTTGTTATCAGCACTGGGTTGCTCGTCATCGGCAAAAACCAGGTTGGCGGCCTCGTCGAAAGAAGCCTTGCGGCGCTTGCTGTAGGCCCAGACGATGATGCCAATCATGATGACCATCAGCAGCAGGGTGTACAGGCCGCGAAATGTGCCGTAATCCATATCCCGACTCCTTATTTCAGGGCATGGCCCAGTGATTGCAGATAGGCGATCAACGCATCCAGCTCGGTCTTGCCCTTGACGGCCTCACCGGCACCGGCGATGTCGGCATCGGTATAGGGCACGCCGAAGTGATCCCGGAACAGAGCCAGCTTTTTGCCGGTCAGCTCGCCGCTCAGCACATTGGTCTCGAGCCAGGGGAAGGCCGGCATGTTGGACTCGGGCACCACGTCACGCGGGTTGATGAGGTGGGCGCGATGCCAGTCATCGGAGTAGCGGCCGCCGACCCGGGCCAGATCCGGGCCGGTACGCTTGGAGCCCCACAGGAAGGGGTGCTCCCAGACGCTCTCGCCGGCAACCGAGTAGTGGCCGTAGCGTTCGGTCTCGGCGCGGAACGGGCGGATCATCTGGCTGTGGCAGACGGTGCAGCCTTCGCGGATGTAGATGTCGCGTCCTTCCATCTGCAGGGCGGTGTAGGGTTTGAGGCCCTCCACCGGCTCGTTGGTCTGCTTCTGGAAGAACAGGGGGGTGATTTCCACCAGACCCCCCAGGCTGATGGCGAAGATGATGCCAATGACCAGCATGGGGACGCTTTTTTCAAAAATCTCGTGACGGTTGTTGTTGCTCATGCTTTAAACCCCTTCAAATCAGGCTGGCTGTGCGACGGGTTCCAGGGAACCCTTGGGCGCAGTGACGGTGCGATAGGCGTTGTAGGCCATCAGCAGCATGCCGGTGACGAAGAAGCAGCCACCCAGGAAGCGCACGAAGTAGAAGGGATAGGAAGCTTGCAGCGCCTCCACGAAGCTGTAGGTCAGGGTGCCGTCATCGTTGACCGCACGCCACATCAGTCCCTGCATCACACCGGAAATCCACATGGCGACGATATAGAGCACGGTGCCCACGGTGGCCAGCCAGAAGTGGACGTTGATGAGCTTGATGCTGTACATGCGCCCCTGCCCGAACAGGTTCGGGATCAGGTGGTAGACGGCACCGATGGACACCATGGCAACCCAGCCCAGGGCACCGGAGTGAACGTGACCGATAGTCCAGTCGGTGTAGTGGGAGAGGGCGTTGACGGTCTTGATCGCCATCATGGGGCCTTCGAAGGTCGACATACCGTAGAACGACAGGGAGACGATCAGGAAGCGCAGGATGGGGTCATAACGCAGCTTGTGCCAGGCACCCGAGAGGGTCATGATGCCGTTGATCATGCCGCCCCAGGAGGGCACGAACAGGATAAGGGACATCACCATGCCCAGCGACTGGGCCCAGTCAGGCAGGGCGGTATAGTGCAGGTGGTGCGGACCGGCCCAGATATAGAGGGAGATCAGCGCCCAGAAGTGCACGATGGAGAGGCGGTAGGAGTAGACGGGGCGACCCGCCTGCTTGGGCACGAAATAGTACATCATGCCAAGGAAGCCCGCCGTCAGCAGGAAGCCCACCGCGTTGTGGCCATACCACCACTGCACCATGGCATCCATGGCGCCGGAGTACATGGAGTAGGACTTCATGCCGGAGAGCGGCACTTCCATATTGTTGACGATGTGCAGCACGGCCACCGTGATGATGAAGGCACCGAAGAACCAGTTCGCCACATAGATGTGGGAGGTGGTGCGCTTGACCAGGGTGCCGAAGAAGACAATGGCATAGCTCACCCAGACCACGGCGATGGCGATGTCGATGGGCCACTCCAGCTCGGCGTACTCTTTGGAGGTGGTGTACCCCAGCGGCAGCGAGATGGCTGCAGACAGAATGATCGCCTGCCAGCCCCAGAACACGAAGGAGGCGAGGGGACCACCAAACAGCCGGACCTGACAGGTGCGTTGCACCACGTAGAAGGAGGTGGCCATCAGGGCGCTGCAACCAAATGCGAAGATGACCGCATTGGTATGCAGGGGACGCAGACGGCTGTACGTCAGCCAGGGGGTGTCGAAGTTGAGGGCAGGCCAGATCAGCTGGGCTGCAATCAATACACCCACCGACATGCCGACGATACCCCAGACAATCGTCATGACGGTGAACTGGCGCACAACGGTGTAGTTGTACTCAGGGTGGTTTGTTGTATGGCTCATCGTTGTATTCCGCTTCCGATGCTGTTGTTTGTGTTGCCCGGTGTCCTGGGCCATTTTCACCCCGGTTTTGCAAAATCCTCTCGTTAACATCTGTTAATAAAAGGAAAAGCAAAAGGTGGTTAAATGAAAATCCATTGAGAATGATACTGAAATGACCGGTAAAATAACAGTACAAACAGTGATATATTTGGCTCCAGCGGGTCTCATGTCCGCCAGTTTTTACCTTGCGCCAGATCACGAAAATTACATTTTCAAAGTACCTTACAGAGTTGTTTTTTCATGAAAGAGAGACTCACTTCACGCAAAATCGTCCACCTGTCCATGGTGCTGGTCATTTTGCTCTCCCTGATGGCCTATCGAACCTGGTTTTCAGGCACTGGAAGCGACCATGCAGAGGGCACCAATGTTCAGATTTGTGATCTGTCCCACAGCCCCTGCCGCCTCATCGTCGGGGATCGCCCGCTGACGGTCAGCATTGATGGCTTGCCGATCCGCCCTGAACATGACTTTGTCCTGCGCCTTCAAGGGGGTGTGCCGGCCATCACGCCGGTCAAGGCCTGGCTCGAGGGCAAGGAGATGTTCATGGGGCTCATCCCCGTGCAGTTTGAACCCAGCCAAGCGGGGTGGCGAGGAGTGACCCAGGTGGGAAGTTGTACGACCGAGGCGATGGACTGGCTCCTGACCATCGAGTGGAGCAATGGCCAGCGCCATCAACTGACGTTGGGCGCGGCACGTTGAACGGCCTCTCATCGGGCCCCAGGAGGGGGGATAATTGAAAATTGATTTGAAATTTTCAGGCAGGACGGTACCTTGCATTGATTATCAAGGAGTGAAGTTCATTTAATCATGATTGAAAAACAAGCATTTTATCGCACGCTCAACCAGCAGGCCCAGGCATTGCTGGAGGGCGAACCCGACATGATCGCCACCCTGGCAAACCTGTCTGCCCTGCTCAATCAGGAACTGGCTGACATCAACTGGGTTGGTTTCTACCTGCTGCAGGGCGAGACCCTGGTGCTCGGCCCGTTCCAGGGCAAGCCGGCCTGTGTGCGCATCCCGGTCGGGCGCGGCGTCTGTGGCACTGCGGTTGCCGAGGGTAAGACCCAGCTGGTGGACGACGTGCACCAGTTCGCGGGGCACATTGCGTGCGATGGTGCCAGCAACTCGGAAATCGTGATCCCGCTGCGCCGTGGCGGGGAGATCATCGGGGTGCTGGACATCGACAGTCCAATTTTTAACCGCTTTGACGAGCAGGACCGGATTGGCCTCGAAGAAACGGTGCAAATTTTGGAAAGCATGCTCTAAGTCATTGCTAGATGGTTCGCAAAAGGTCCCAAGCTCTCTATAATGGGGCCTTTGTTGTGTTCGGGCATGCCCGTGCGTCTATATGAAAGCCAAGGTTATACATGGAAAACACTGAAAAGCTGAAGAACAGTAAAGAGATCGTCGCCTACCTGGTCGAGAAATTCCCGGCCTGCTTCATCGCTGAAGGAGAGGCCAAGCCACTCAAGATTGGCATCTTCCAGGATCTGGCCGCGCGTCTTGCTGATGACGAGAGAGTCTCCAAGACCATGCTGCGCTCTGCTCTGCGTCAATACACCTCCAGCTGGCGTTACCTGCATGGCCTCAAGGCTGGCCAGGCCCGTGTCGATCTGGACGGCAACCCGGGCGAGCTGCTCACCGAAGAGCACATCGAGCATGCCAAACAGGCGCTCAAGGAGAGCAAGGAACGTGTCTTTGCCAGCCGCCGCACCAACACCAAGGAGAAGGAAGACAAGCCCAAGCAGCCGCGTCGCAACGCGCCACGCAAGGCTGACGCTCCCCGCTCCGACAAGCCCAAGTCCGCCCCTGCTCCCAAGGCTGCACCGGTCGCCGATGCGCCGCTGGTGAAAGTGGATGCCGCTACCCTGAAAGTCGAGCAGGGCGTGCGCGTCGTGCTGGGCAAGTCCCCTGTGCCTGCGACCATCAAGGAAGTGACCAAGGATGACGTACAGGTTCAATTGCAGACCGGCATGATGTTGCGGGTCAAGTTCGAGCATCTGGTTCTCTAAGGAGACGAATGTTGAAGCATGGCGTGATTCGTTTTTCACTCGTTGCCTGTAGCCTGGCGCTTGCCGGGCTCGCACAGGCCATCGAGCCGGTGCTCAAGGAAAGTGATTTGCCTGTGTTGGCTCAAGAGAGCCAACATGCTACGGCCAGCAAGCGAATTGCCAATCTGTTTACCCGCTCCCACTACAAACAGTTCAAGCTGGACGACGCCTTTTCCTCCGTGATCTTTGACAAGTATCTGGAGAATCTGGACTACAGCCGCAACCTGTTTCTGGCCTCTGACATCAGCCGTTTTGAGAAATATCGTACCGGTTTTGACACCGACCTCGAGCGAGGGCGACTGGCTCCGGCCTACGAGATGTTCAACCTGAGTCAGCAGCGGCGGTACGAGCGGTTCGAATACGCCCTCAAACTGCTCGACACTCCCTTCGATTTTACCCAGAAAGACAATTACGTCTTCGATCGGGAAGGGGCTCCCTGGCCCAAGGATGAAGCCGAGCTCAACGAGCTGTGGCGTCAGCGGGTCAAGTTCGATGCCCTGAGCCTCAAGCTCAGCGGCAAGGAGTGGCCCGAGATCAAGGAGCTGCTTGGCAAGCGTTACAACAACGCCATCAAGCGGATGTCCCAGACCGAGAGCGAGGACGTGTTCCAGCTCTTCATGAACTCCTTTGCCCGCGCCATCGAACCGCACACCAGCTATCTGTCTCCGCGCAGCGCCGATCGGTTCAACACCGAGATGAACCTCTCGCTGGAGGGGATTGGTGCCGTGCTGCAGGCGGAAGATGACTTCACCGTCATCCGCTCCCTGGTGCCCGGTGGCCCGGCGGCCAAGTCCAATCACCTGAAACCCGATGACAAGATCACCGGGGTGGGGCAGGACGACGGCAAGATTGTGGATGTCATAGGCTGGCGTCTTGACGACGTGGTCGAGCTCATCAAGGGGCCCAAGGGCAGCAAGGTGAAGCTGGAGATCCAGCGCGGCAAGGGCGCGACCGCCAAGACAGAGCTGGTGGAGCTGGTGCGTGACAAGGTGCGTCTGGAAGACAGAGCCGCCAAGTCCAAGGTGATCACCGCCGAGGGCAAGAAGATCGGCGTGCTCGAGATCCCGAGCTTCTACGTCAACCTGCACGACGACGTGATTAAGGAGATCTCCAGCCTCAACAAGCAGAAGATCGACGGCCTCATCGTCGATCTGCGCGGCAACGGTGGCGGTGCCCTGACGGAAGCTTCCGCCCTGAGCGGTCTCTTCTTTGCCAGCGGCCCCGTGGTGCAGATCCGTGATCACATGGGTCGCATCACCGTCAATGGCGACGACGACGGCAATGTCTACTACGGTGGCCCCATGTCGGTGATGATCGACCGCTACAGCGCCTCGGCCTCCGAGATCTTCGCTGCCGCCATGCAGGACTATGGTCGTGCGCTGATCCTCGGCGAAAACTCGTTCGGCAAGGGGACGGTGCAGCAGCATCGCAGCCTCGCCAAGGTCTATGACTTCTACGAGCAGCCGCTGGGTCACGTGCAGTACACCATCGCCAAGTTCTACCGTATCGATGGCGGCAGCACCCAGAACAAGGGAGTTGCACCCGATATCGCCTTCCCGACTGCGGTAGCGCCGGGGGAGACGGGGGAGAGCCGCGAGTTCAACGCCTTGCCCTGGGACAAGATCGCCTCGGCCAGCTACGAGCGACTGGGGGACTTCTCCAGCCTGCTGCCCAAGCTGAAAGCGGCCCACGAGGCACGGATCACCAAGGATCCGGAATTTGCCTATGTGCTGCAGGACATCAAGGAGTATCAGGCGGACAAGGACAAGAAGTCGGTCTCCCTGAACGAAGCTGAGCGGCTGGATGAACAGGCCAAACAGGACGAGAAGGCGCTGGCGCGAGCCAATGAGCGGCTGACCCGTCTTGGCAAGCCGACGGTGAAGAGCCTGGATGAACTGCCGACCGATTTCGAGGCACCTGACGAATACCAGGTGGAAGCGGCCAACATCACGGCGGATCTGGCCACCCTCAGCAAGAAGAGCTGATGCTGGCAACGAAATGACAAGGGCGACTCGGGTCGCCCTTTCTTTTGCCTGAATGCAAACTATTTGACCCTGTCCGAGCCTTGTGACAGCCTCTGACACGTCAATAACAAAGCGTGGAAGCACACAATAATGACTGAACAACCTCAGGCCATGACGGCCAAATATCGCCAGGATTACCAGGCTCCCCTCTATTGGTGTGACAGCCTGGATCTCGATTTTCAGCTGCAAGAGCCCCTGACCCGGGTCACCGCCATCTCCCGTTTGCGTCGCAGCGGCGATCACAACGAGCCCCTGGTGCTGGACGGCGAGGGGCTTGACCTTGTCAGCGTCAGTGTGGATGGCGTGCCCTATCAGCAATACGAGCAGGGAGAGAGCAGCCTGACTCTGTTCAACCTGCCGGCCGAGTGCGTGCTGACCGTGGTCACCGACATTGATCCCGCCGCCAACACGGCGCTGGAGGGGCTCTACAAATCCGGCGATGCCTATTGCACCCAGTGCGAGGCCGAGGGCTTTCGTCGTATCACCTATTACATGGACAGGCCGGACATCCTGGCCCGTTACAGTACCCGCATCACCGCCGACAAGGCCAAGTACCCCTATCTGCTCTCCAACGGCAACAAGGTCGCGAGCGGCGATCTGGACGACGGTCGCCACTTCGTGCAGTGGCAGGATCCCTTCCCCAAACCGAGTTACCTGTTTGCCCTGGTGGCCGGTGACTTCGACGTGGAACGCAACCACTTCATTACCAAAAGCGGCCGCCAGGTGGCGCTCGAGATCTTCGTGGACAAGGGCAACCTGGACCGCGCCGGTTTCGCCATGGAGAGCCTCATCAACTCCATGCGCTGGGACGAGCAGCGTTTCGGCCTCGAGTATGACCTCGACATCTACATGATCGTGGCGGTGGACTTCTTCAACATGGGAGCCATGGAGAACAAGGGGCTCAACATCTTCAACTCCAAGTTCGTGTTGGCCAACCCGGCCACTGCCACCGATGCGGACTACCACGGCATCGAGCGGGTGATCGGCCACGAATACTTCCACAACTGGACCGGCAACCGTGTCACCTGCCGCGACTGGTTCCAGTTAAGCCTCAAAGAGGGGCTGACGGTGTTCCGGGATCAGGAGTTCTCCTCCGATCTGGGGTCGCGCGGCGTCAACCGCATCAACAACGTGCGCACCGTGCGCGGTCCGCAGTTTGCCGAAGATGCCGGCCCCATGGCCCACCCCATCCGCCCGGATGTGGTGATCGAGATGAACAACTTCTACACCCTGACCGTCTACGAGAAGGGCTCTGAAGTGATCCGCATGATGCACACCCTGCTGGGGGAGGACGCCTTCCAGGCGGGCATGCGCCTCTACTTCGAGCGTCACGACGGCTCTGCTGCCACCTGCGACGACTTCGTGCAGGCGATGGAGGATGCCTCCGGGGTGGATCTCGCTCGCTTCCGCCGCTGGTACAGCCAGTCCGGCACCCCCGAGCTTACCGTGACCGACGAGTACGATGCCGAAAGTGGTGTTTATCGTCTGCACGTGAGCCAGCACACGCCGCCGACCCAGGATCAGCCACAAAAGCTGCCGCTGCATATCCCCCTCGACATCGAGCTCTACGATGAGCAGGGTGCCGTTATTGCGCTGCAATACCAGGGCAAGGCCATTGGCAATGTGCTGGACGTGCTGGAAGCACAGCAGACGTTCGAATTCGATCGGGTGCCGGTCAGACCGGTACCCTCTCTGTTGCGAGACTTCTCCGCCCCGGTCAAGCTGCACTATGACTACAGCGACGAGGCCCTGGCCTTCCTGATGCGTCATGCCCGCAACGAGTTTGCCCGCTGGGACGCCGCCCAGATGCTGATCAACAAGGCGGTGATCGACGGGGTTGCCCGGGTCCAGCACGGGCAGGGGATTGAACTCTCCCACACCCTGCTGGCGGCCTTTGTCGCCATTCTGGACGAGGCTGCGCTGGATCCCGCCCTCAAGGCAGAGATCCTTGCCCTGCCGGGAGAGGCGACCCTGGCCGAGCTGTTCGAGGTGGCCGACATCGACGCCATCCACCAGGTGCGCAACGGGATCCAGGCCGCACTGGCCCACGCCTTCGGCGACCGCCTGCTGGCGTGCTACGAGAGCCTGCGCCTGCCGGCTTATCAGGTGGTCCATGCCGACATGGCTAAGCGGGCCCTCAAGGGCGTGGTGCTGGGTTATCTGGCGGCGCTGGATGCCGCGAAGGCCGATACCCTGGTGCGCGAGCAGTACGGGGCCGCCGACAACATGACCGACACCCTGGCGGCACTCCAGGTGGCCAACAGCCATCTGCTGCCGTGCCGCGCTGCGCTCTTGGCCGACTTCGAAGGCAAGTGGGCCCATGATGGCCTGGTACTGGACAACTGGCTGCGGCTGGTGGGCGCCAAGCCGGCCAAGGATGTGCTCGATGACGTGAAGCAGGCGATGGCGCACCCGACCTTCAGCATCCGCAACCCGAACCGGCTGCGGGCGCTCATCGGCAGCTTCGCCATGAGCAACCAGGTGCAGTTCCACGCCGCCGATGGCAGCGGCTATCGCTTCCTGACCGATCTCTTGATCGAGCTCAACGAGGTCAATCCCCAGGTGGCGTCCCGCCTCATCACCCCGCTTATCCAGTTCAAGCGGCTCGATGAGGGGCGCAAGGCGCTGGTTCGCGCCGAGCTGACCCGCCTGGCCAACCTGGACGGGCTGGCGCGGGATCTGTTCGAGAAGGTGAGCAAGGCGCTGGCACAATAAGCGTCACGACGGCGGGCAGGGGAGTCTGGCTCTCCTGCCCGTTTTTCATGGATGACCAGGAGGTGACATGAGGCAATACACTTTTCGGCTCTCCCTTGGCCGCGACGAGATCATGTTGATGTACCAGGGGCAGGTGAACCGCCTGGTGGTACGTACCGAGCAGGGTCTGACCCTGGAGCTGGGGTTGGAGAAAATCCGGCGTTTTGTGTCGGAGAGCGGCGTTCACGGCTACTTTCGACTGAAAACCCAGGACGATCATCGCTTCATTTCCCTGGAACGCATAAATTAACAAAACTTGAACATCAATCCGGGTAAATATCTGCTTTAAGTCACTATCTATCCGGTAAATGGCGCGGCATCCAGTGCGATTTTCTGAATTTTGCCAACTTGGCAAAATTTATCACAACCCAAGCCGTGATCTGTCCCTTGTTTTTAACATCCCGTTATCACCTTTGCTCGCCTTCCTTGATCCAAGCCATTACACTTCGCTGCAACTCTGTACCGGCGCGCATCCTGGGTGGATGTCGCCGTGTCTGTGATGTCGTCCGATAAGGAAACTAGCAATGGCATTGAAAGACGCCCCTACCTCCGTTCTGCTCGAAAACGTTCTCAGTCTGATCCACCAGAAATTGCCGAAAAACAGCGCCTCCCTGGTCGAATGTTTCGTTGCCAAGTTCTACGGCAACATGGCCAGCACTGATCTGCATGACCGCAATGACAGCGATCTCTATGGCGCCGCCCTCAGTCTGTGGAATGCCCTCAACCACCGTACCGGCATCGAGCCCTATATCCGGGTCTACAACCCCGAGCTGACCCGCCACGGATGGCAGTCTCCCCATACCATCGTCGAGATCATCCTGCAGGATTCCCCCTTCCTGGTGGACTCCATCCGCATGGCGCTCAAGCGTCTCAATATCACCGCACACATGATGCTGCACCAGCCGCTGCACCTGATCCGCGGTGAAGGCGGCAAGATTGGCGCCATCCTGGATCTGGACAACACCGCAGAGCAGACCTCGGTGGAAACCGCCTTCCTCATCGAAATCGATCACCTGACCGGTGAAGAGGAGATGGACGCCCTGACTGCCGAGCTCAACTCGGTGGCGCGGGAAGTGGCCCTGGCGGTGGGAGACTGGCAGCCCATGCTGGCGCGCCTGAACGAGATCATCGAGGAGCTGCCCAAACGCAAGAACCCGGTCAGCCAAGCCGAGGTGGACTCCTGCGTCGCCTTCCTCAAATGGGTGGCCGCCCACAACTTCACCCTGATGGGTTATCGTCGCTACGACGTCAAGGCGGTGGAGGGGGATCACGAGATCCTGCCGCAGCCCGAGTCCAGCCTGGGGCTGATGAAGAACTCCATCAAGGACGAAGGCCAGCGCCTCGGCACCATGCCCGCCAGCGCCCGTCACGCGGCCCTCAGTTCCGACTTGCTGATCCTCACCAAGTCCAACAGCAAGTCCCGGGTACATCGTCCGGCCTATGTGGACTACATCGGCATCAAGCGTTTCGACGAGCACGGTAAGGTGGTGGGAGAGGATCGCTTCATCGGCCTTTATGCCTCCTCCATCTACAACACCAGTGCGACCCAGATCCCCCTCATCAGCCACCGCCTCGAGCGCATCATGGCCGCCTCCGGCTTTGAGTCGGGCTCCCATGCCTACAAGGCGTTGCTGAACGTGCTGGAAACCTACCCGCGCGACGAGCTGATCCAGGCCCGTGAAGAGGAGCTGCTGGCCACCGGTCTCGGGGTGCTGGAAATGCAGGAGCGGGACATGCTGCGCCTGTTCGTGCGCCGCGACGTCTACGGCCGCTTCTTCTCCTGCATGGTCTATGTCACCAAGGAGCGCTACAACACGGCGCTGCGGGTCAAGACCCAGCAGATTTTGCAGAAATATTTTGGCAGCAGCATCGATGTGGAGTTCAACGTCTACTTCACCGAGGGCGTGCTGGCACGGACCCACTACATAGTGCGGGTCAACAACAACAACGTGGATGTGGATGTGAACGAAGTACAGAACAACCTGATTGAAGCGGCCCGCAGCTGGGATGACCGCCTGGATTCCGTGCTGCTTTCCCACTATGGCGAGGCCCGCGGTAACGAGCTGCGCCGCCGTTTCAGCACCGCCTTCCCCCGTGCCTACAAGGAAGATGTGCTGCCGGGCTCTGCCGTCGCGGACATCATGGCCCTGGATGGATTGAGCGAGGCCGAGCCGCTTGGCATGCTGTTCTACCGCGCCCAGGAGGAGGAGAACGATCGCCGGGTACGCCTCAAGCTGTTCCACCGAAGCGAACCCATCCACCTCTCCGACGTCCTGCCCATGCTGGAAAACATGGGGCTGCGCGTCATCGGCGAGACCCCGTATCAGGTACGGACCCCCACCGGCGAGGTGTTCTGGATCCTCGATTTCTCCATGCTGCTGCGCGGTGAGCAACCGTTCGATCTGGAGCAGAGCCAGCAGCGCTTCCAGCAGGCCTTCGCCGCCATCTGGAACAAGACCCTGGAAGATGACGGCTTCAACCGTCTGGTGCTGGGGGCCGGCCTCACCGGTCGTCAGGTATCCGTGCTGCGGGCCTATGCCAAATACATGCGCCAGACCGGCGTCTCCTTCAGCCAGTCCTATATCGAGGAGACCCTGACCCGTTATCCGGACATCGCCCAACTGCTGTTCACCCTGTTCGAACAGCGCCTGGATCCGGCCATCAAGCAGGATGCCAAGGTGCAGGCCAAGCTGCACGAGGAGCTTGCGGCCAAGCTGGATCAGGTCGCCAACCTGGATGACGATCGCATCATTCGCCGCTATGTGGAGATGATCGACGCTACCCTGCGCACCAACTACTACCAGCTGGACAAGGCGGGCAACATCAAGCCCTACATCTCCTTCAAGCTGGCCCCCTCCAGCATCACCGATATGCCGCTGCCTCTGCCGAAGTTCGAGATCTTCGTCTACTCCCCGCGAGTGGAAGGGGTACACCTGCGCTGGGGCAAGGTGGCGCGTGGCGGCCTGCGCTGGTCCGATCGCAAAGAGGACTTCCGCACCGAAGTGCTGGGTCTGGTGAAAGCCCAGCAGGTGAAGAACACCGTCATCGTGCCGGTGGGCGCCAAGGGCGGCTTCTATTGCAAGCAGATGCCGGCGGGAGCGCCCCGTGCCGTCATCCAGGAGGAGGGCAAGGCCTGCTACCGTCTGTTCATCCGCGGCCTGCTCGATGTGACCGACAACATCATCCAGGGCGAGGTGATCCCGCCAAAATCCGTGGTGCGTCACGACGAGGATGACTACTACCTAGTAGTGGCCGCCGACAAGGGCACCGCCACCTTCTCCGACATCGCCAACGAGATAAGCCTCGAATACGGCCACTGGCTCGGCGATGCGTTTGCCTCCGGCGGCTCGGTCGGCTATGACCACAAGAAGATGGGCATCACCGCCCGCGGCGCCTGGGAATCGGTCAAGCGCCACTTCCGTGAGATTGGCATCAACTGCCAGACCACCGACTTCACCTGCGTGGGGATCGGTGACATGGCCGGCGACGTGTTCGGCAACGGCATGCTGCTCTCCGAGCACATCCAGCTGGTGGGCGCCTTCAACCACATGCACATCTTCGTCGACCCGACCCCGGATGCGGCCGGGAGCTTCGTCGAGCGCAAGCGCCTGTTCGAGCTGCCCGGCTCCAGCTGGGATGACTACAACCGTGAGCTCATCTCCAAGGGGGGCGGCATCTTCCTGCGCTCTGCCAAGTCCATCAAGCTGAGCCCGGAAATGCAGACCCTGCTCGGCACCGACAAGAGCGGCATGGCCCCGAACGAGCTGATCAAGGCGCTGCTCTGCCTGAACGTCGACCTGCTCTGGAACGGCGGCATCGGCACCTATGTGAAGAGTGCCCGCGAGAGCGACGCCGACGTCGGGGATCGCAGCAACGACGTGCTGCGGGTCAATGGGCGTGACCTGCGTGCCCGCATCGTGGGCGAGGGTGGCAACCTGGGCTTCACCCAGCTTGGCCGGGTGGAGTATGCAAGCCAGGGTGGTCGCATCAACACCGACTTCACCGACAACGTGGGCGGGGTGGATTGCTCCGACAACGAGGTCAACATCAAGATCCTGCTCAACCAATTGGTGGCCGCCGGGGATCTGACCCTCAAGCAGCGCAACCAGATGCTCTACGAGATGACGGATGCGGTGGCCCAGGTGGTCATCACCAACGCCTACCGCCAGTCCCAGTCCATCTCGGTGACCGTCTTCCGTGGTGCCGAGCAGCTGAAAGAGCAGCAGCGCTTCATCCAGGGGCTGGAGCGGGAAGGCAAGCTGGACCGGGCGCTCGAGTTCCTCCCCTCCGACGAGGAGCTCTCCGAGCGGATGGCGGCAGGGCAGGGGTTGACCCGACCCGAGCTGGCGGTGCTGGTGGCTTACGGCAAGATGGTGCTCAAAGAGCAGCTCAACTGCCCGGAAGTGACCGAAGAGCCCTTCCTCGCCAACATGCTGGTCACCAGCTTCCCGACCCAGTTGCAGCAGCAATTTGGTGCGGCCCTGGCCCAGCACCCGCTGCGAGGCGAGATCATCGCGACCCGGGTGGCCAACATGCTGGTCAACGACATGGGGCTCAACTTCGCCAGCCGGATGAAGGACGAGACCGGTGCCTCGGTGGCGGAAGTGGCCTGCTGCTTCGCCATGGCCCGGGAAGTGTTCGGCCTCGGCGCCCTGTGGCGTGACATCGAAGGGTGTGACAACGGGGTGGATGCCCAGACCCAGCTCGAGCTGATGTTCTACAGCCGCCGCATCGTACGCCGCGCCACCCGCTGGTTCCTGCGCGCCCGCAACCGCAGCTGGAGCATCGGCGAGAACATCGCCTTCTTCCGCCCGGCCTTCGAGACCCTGAGTCAGCACCTTTACGAGGTAATGGACGAAAGCGAAGTGGCCGAACACAGCCAGGCGGTCGCCGCCCTGGTGGAGAAACAGGTGCCGGAGGCCATCGCCCGTCGCGTGGCCCACATGAGCAGCCTCTTCTCCTGCCTGGATCTGGCGCAGATTGCCGCGGAGCACAAGACCGACATCCTGCGGGTTGCCAACGTCTACTACCGCCTGGGTGCCAAGCTGGATCTGCACTGGTTCCTCGAACAGATCAACCATCAGCCGGTGGGCAACCACTGGCAGGCGATGGCGCGGGCCTCCTTCCGCGAAGATCTGGACTGGCAGCAACGCAGCCTCACCTCCGTGGTACTGGAAGGGTGCAAAGAGCAGGGGGAATGCGCTACCATACTGGCCGACTGGATTTCGGAGCATGAGCAACTCTTGTCCCGTTGGACCCACATGTTGGCCGACTTCAAGACCACGAGCACGCACGAGTTCGCCAAGTTCTCGGTGGCCTTGCGAGAGTTGAACCTGCTCCAGTTGAATTGCCGAACCTCGGCATAACCCCAAAAGCCCCGGCCAGTTGCCGGGGCTTTTTTTAAGGAGCAAGCATGCTGTACCCACTCGCCAGGCATTTCCTGTTCAAACTCAATCCGGAGCAGGCTCACGATCTCTCCATCAAATATTTGCCCCGCCTTCTCGGTACCCCGCTTGATTGTTTCTTCCGCCACTCTCTGCCCAAACGCCCCGTCACCGTCATGGGGCTTAATTTTGCCAATCCGGTGGGGTTGGCCGCCGGTCTGGATAAAGACGGGGAGTGCATCGATGCCTTCGGCGCCATGGGGTTCGGTTTCATCGAGGTCGGTACCGTGACCCCCAGACCCCAGAGCGGCAATGACAAGCCTCGTCTCTTCCGGGTGATCCCGGCCGAAGGGATCATCAATCGCATGGGATTCAACAACAAGGGAGTCGATCACCTGGTGGCCAAGGTGAAAGAGGCCAAATATCAGGGGGTGATCGGCATCAATATCGGCAAGAACAAGGACACCCCCATCGAGCAGGGCAAGGATGATTACCTTCTCTGCATGGACAAGGTGTATGACCATGCCGGTTATATTGCGGTCAATATTTCCTCACCAAACACCCCGGGTCTGCGTCAATTGCAATATGGCGATGCACTGGATGAACTGCTGGCCGCATTGAAACAGCGTCAACAGGAGCTGGCCGAGAAATATAAAAAGTATGTGCCGCTGGCCGTGAAAATTGCCCCGGATCTGTCACTCGATGAAATAGATCAGGTAGCCGCCTCTTTGATCAAGAACCGTATTGATGGTGTCATCGCCACCAATACCACTCTGGAGCGGGAGATGATATATGACATGCCCCATGCCGCAGAGGCTGGCGGGCTTAGCGGTCGTCCGCTCCAGCACAAGAGCACCGAGGTGATCCGCCACCTGGCCAAGGCCCTCGACGGCGCCCTGCCCATTATCGGTGTGGGTGGTATCGACAGCGCCATGGCGGCTCGGGAAAAACTGGCGGCGGGTGCCAGTCTTGTCCAGATTTACAGCGGTTTTATTTATAAAGGGCCGAGTCTGGTCAAAGAGATCGTTACCCATATTTAAAAAATAACCGGTTGCCCTTATTTAACGTTGCTCAAATTCTCGACATGGAATAAAGTCGAGGGACGGCTTAGATAAGGGCACCACCATGTGTATTCAACCCAATGACAATTGGCAGTGGCATTATGACGCTCAGGATGATCGCCTGATGCTGGATTTGTCCGATCGCATGATATTTGCCACCGAATATAAAGGTCGGCAACTTGTTCCCTGTTCTTTCACCACCCAGCCTTTTTGTGTGGATGATGCCGCCCTCTATTACCAGTTGATGGACAAGGCCGCTGAACTCGACTGGAGTACGCCCCACCAGGTCCAGCTGGTCCTCAATGCCATCGCCGTCAGCCGTTTTTATAAACCCCTGATGCCGCAAAGCTGGTTCTTTCATGAACAGCAGGCTCATGTTATTCCAGAGATGGGATCCCTGGTGTGGATGGATACTCCCCACGGTCGGGGGGAATTCATGGTCATCGAAGCCGGCGATCAGGCGAGCGTTTGCCTGAACCTGACCGAGGAGCTGGTGCTGACCAACAGCAAGACGCTGCCGCGCTTTGCAGTGATCAAGGTGATGAATAACCGGATGCAAGCCAGAGTCCGGGCACTGACACAATATCGGGAAGTGGGCTGACGATGGGGCCGTTATATGGCGACGAATAAGTCCGTTATAGGCCTGCTATATTGGTCTGATATTTAAGCGCTCAGTCTCTCTCTTGTTCTATTATTTGTCTTTTTCCTTCGTCTGGTCGTCACGACCATTTTCTGCCTGGTCCGGGCAAGATTTTCGAATTCTTTACGAATGTGATGGTAGACAACTGCCAGCCAGGAGCGGGATCCTGTCCCCCGCAAGGGGGAGGGGAGCGTTTGCCGCGCCTCTTGCCGTTTATATGGCGCCTTTGTCCAAGGTTCGAGTGCCGAGCGCGGGCCGATAAGGTATAATGCGGCACTATTTTTATGGCATCCCCGTGAGCGTGATGAAAGAATTTTTTGCAACCTGCCCCAAAGGGCTGGAAAACCTGCTGGCCGTCGAGCTGACCAATCTGGGTGCGGAGCAGGTCCGTGAGACCGTGGCCGGCGTCCACTTCAAGGGCGAACTGGCCATCGGCTACAAGGCCTGTCTGTGGAGCCGCTTTGCCTCCCGAATCGTGCTGGTGCTCTCCGAGTTCCAGATGAACGATGATCTGGACCTCTACCTCGGGGCCCATACCATTCCCTGGGAAGAGCACTTCTCCGGTACCGCCACCATCGCGGTGGACTTTACCGGTACCAACGCCTCCATTCGCAATACCCAGTACGGCGCCCTGAAGATCAAGGACGCCATCGTCGATCGCTTCACCAAGCGCGGTCACGTGCGCCCGGATGTGGACAAGAAGTCCCCGGACATTCGCATCATGGCGCACCTTGGCAAAGGCAAGGCCAATATCACGCTGGACTTGTCAGGCCCGGCGCTGCACCAGCGCTTCTATCGCCAGGGCACCGGCGAGGCGCCCCTCAAAGAGAACCTGGCTGCGGCCATGATTGCCCGCAGCGGCTGGGCCGGCGAGCCCATGATGGACCCCATGTGCGGCTCCGGTACCCTGCTGATTGAAGCGGCCTTCATCGCTGCCGACATGGCGCCTGCGCTGCGCCGTGAGCGCTTCGGTTTCGATCGCTGGCTGCAACACGATGGTGAACTGTGGCAGAGTCTGATGATGGAAGCCCAGGTGCGTGCCAAGCGCGGCATGCAGCGCTGCGAGGTGAAACTGTTCGGTTGCGATGCGGATACCCGGGTCCTGATGAAGGCCCGTGACAACGCCAAGGCCGCCGGCGTGGCCCATCTCATTACCTTCAAGCAGGCCGATGTCACCAAGCTGGAAAATCCGCTGCCGATGCCGGCTGTGGAAGGGGAGATCCGTCAGGTCGGCATGCTTATCTCCAACCCGCCCTATGGCGAGCGTCTCGGTGAATTCCCGGCGTTGCTGGAAGTGCATCAGGCCCTTGGCGATGCCCTGCGCCGCGGCTTCCAGGGGTGGAAGGTCACCATTCTCTCCGCCTCTCCCGAACTCCTGAGCTGCCTGCGCTTGCGTGCCGACAAGCAGTATCGCCTGTTCAACGGCGCCCTCGAGTGCCAGCTGCGCAACTATCAGATCGCCCTCGATGCCGTTGCTTCCCAGAAAGAGGTGGCCCAGGACTTTGCCAACCGTCTGCGCAAGAATCTGAAGACCCTCGAGAAATGGGCGAGCAAGGAGAACCTCGATTGCTACCGCCTCTATGACGCGGACTTGCCGGAGTACAACGCTGCCATCGACCGCTATCAGGACTATCTGGTGGTGCAGGAGTACGCGGCGCCCAAGGACATTCCCGCCCAGAAGACCCGCCAGCGTCTGCTGGACATGGTGCAGGCCGCCATCAAGGTGACCGGCATGGACGGCGAGAAGGTGATCCTGAAGGTGCGCGAGCGCCAGGAAGGCAAACAGCAGTACCAGAAGCTCTCCGAAGAGCAGCACCGGATGGAGGTGCAGGAGTACGGTGCACGCCTCTGGGTCAACCTCTACGACTATCTGGACACCGGCCTCTTCCTCGACCACCGCCAGACCCGCCGCATGCTGGGCCAGATGGCTCGGGGCAAGCGCTT
Source organism: Aeromonas sp. s4 (assembly GCF_040907855.1). Lineage (NCBI taxonomy): Bacteria > Pseudomonadati > Pseudomonadota > Gammaproteobacteria > Aeromonadales > Aeromonadaceae > Aeromonas > Aeromonas sp. s4. Next base: position 108,855 of record NZ_JBFOCP010000057.1, read on the forward strand.
CCTGAACCTCTTCGCCTATACCGGCAGTGCCACCGTGCACGCGGGGCTCGGCGGCGCCCGCGAAACCACCACGGTGGACATGTCGCGCACCTACCTCAACTGGGCCCAGGACAACATGCGCCTCAACTCGCTGGTGGGCCGCGAGCACAAGTTCGTGCAGGCGGATTGTCTGAAGTGGTTGTCGGAAGCCGACGAGCAGTACGACCTCATCTTCATCGATCCGCCCACCTTCTCCAACTCCAAGCGGATGGACGAGAGCTTCGACGTGCAGCGGGATCACCTGCTGTTGATGCAGCACCTCAAGCGCCTGCTCGCGGCGGACGGCACCCTGGTGTTCTCCAACAACAAGCGCCACTTCAAGATGGACTTGGCCGGCCTTGACGCCATCGGTCTCAAGGCGCAGAACATCACGAACAAGACCCGGCCCAAGGACTTCGAGCGCAACCAGCATATCCACAACTGCTGGATCATCACCCACGCCGAGGCACAAGGCTGATGCTGACCCTGTTTCACACCGACGGCTGCCACCTGTGCGAACAGGCGTGGGCGCTGGTGGAACAGGCAGGGATGGCCGCGCAGACCCGCCGCTGCGACATCCTGGAAGAGGAGGCCTGGCTCGAGGCTTACCGGGTGCGCATCCCGGTGCTGCAAGACACTGCCGGCCGGGAGCTGGGCTGGCCTTTCACCCTGGGAGAGCTGCAAGGCTGGCTGGCACAGGGGTGAGCAGGATTTGACGACAAAACGGGGGCAGACTCACGCTGCCGCCCGTTTTTTCATAAGCAACAAGGAACAAACATGGCTCTTTTGACATTGCACGGCGCGTCCCTGTCGTTCAGTGATTTTCCGCTGCTCGACCATGCCGAGCTCACCATCGAGCGGGGCGAGCGCCTCTGTCTGGTGGGTCGCAACGGGGCGGGCAAGTCTACCCTGATGAAGGTGATTGCCAGCGAACTGCCGCTGGACGACGGCCGTCTGGTGTTGCAACAAGATTTGAAAGTGACCCGCCTCGAGCAGGATCCGCCCGCCTCGAGCGAGATCACCGTGTTCGATTACGCCGCAGAAGGGTTGGCCGGGGTAGGGGAGCTGCTCAAGCAGTACCACCATGTCTCCCACGCCCTGGCGCACGACCCTTCCGATGCCAACATTCGCACCATGAGCCAGTTGCAGGAGCAGCTCGACTATCAGAACGGCTGGCAGTACGAGACCCGCATCAATCAGGTGCTGACCCTGCTTGATCTCGACCCTGATGTGACGCTCGACAGTCTGTCTGGCGGCTGGCTGCGCAAGGTGGCTCTGGCCCGCGCCCTGGCGTGTGACCCGGATCTGTTGCTGCTGGACGAGCCGACCAACCACCTGGACATCGATGCCATCAACTGGCTGGAAGAGTTCCTCAAGGACTTTCGCGGCGCCATCGTCTTCATCTCCCACGACCGGGAGTTCATCCACAAGCTGGCGACCCGGATCATCGATCTCGATCGCGGCGTGATCACCTCCTGGCCCGGCAACTACGACGAATATCTGCAAGGCAAGGAGGAGTGGCTGCGGGTCGAGGAGCTGAAAAACGCCGAGTTCGACCGCAAGCTGGCCCAGGAAGAGGTATGGGTGCGCCAGGGGATCAAGGCGCGTCGTACCCGCAACGAGGGACGGGTGCGGGCCCTCAAGGCGATGCGCATGGAGCGCACCCAGCGCCGGGAACTGCAGGGCAAGGCCAAGCTGCAACTGGACGAGGCGGGCCGCTCCGGCAAGCTGGTGTTCGAGACCGAGGGGCTGGGGCTGGACTTTGGTGATCGCACCCTGTTCCAGGGACTGGATCTGCAGGTGCTGCGCGGGGACAAGATTGCTCTGGTGGGCCCCAACGGCTGCGGCAAGTCGACCCTGATCAAGCTGCTGATGGGCCAGCTCGAGGCGAGCCGTGGCTCGGTGCGCCAAGGGACCAACCTGGAAGTGGCCTACTTCGATCAATACCGTGAGCAGCTCGACCCCGAGAAGACGGTGGTGGACAACGTGGGGGAGGGCAAGCAGGAGGTGATGGTTCGCGGCCGCTCCCGCCACATCCTTGGCTACCTGCAGGACTTCCTGTTCGAGCCCAAGCGGGCGCGCACCCCGGTCAAGGCCTTGTCAGGGGGCGAGAAAAACCGTCTACTGTTGGCCAAACTCTTCCTCAAGCCCAGTAACTTGTTGATTCTGGATGAACCAACCAACGACCTGGATGTCGAAACGCTGGAATTGCTGGAAGAGCTGCTCACCGATTACCCGGGGACCCTGCTGCTGGTCAGCCACGATCGCCGTTTCATTGACAATACCGTGACCGGCTGCTGGCTGTTTGAAGGGGATGGACGGATCAGCGATTATGTCGGGGGCTACGCCGACATGATGGCCACACGAGCCCTGCAGGCCGCCCAACAGACGGCCAAGGCGACCCCGGTCAAGGTGGCAGAGCCTGTCGCGTCGGCAGCGGAGCCTGCGAAAAAAACACGAAAACTCTCTTACAAGTTGCAACTGGAGCTGGATAATCTGCCAGCCCGGCTGGAACAGTTGGAAATGGAACTCGATGCCCTGCAGGCCGAGATTAACCACCCCGGTTTCTTCTCTCTGCCAGCAGAGCAGACCCAGCCCAAACTGGATGCATTGAATGCGGCAGAGGCCGCATTGGAACACGCCTTCTCCCGTTGGGAGGAGTTGGAAGCGTTGAAACATCAAGACTAAGGAAGTAGATGAAAAAGCAATTATCCATGCTGGCCATCCTGGTCGGCGCCAGCCTCAACGCGCAGGCGGCACAAAGCTCCTTTTTCACCATCGTCGATGACGAAGTCAAAGGCTATGCCAGCGGGATCAGCGGCGATGCCAACGGCCTCATCGGGCTCAACACCAAGAACAACATGGCGGAATACTTCTCCACCGTGCGGTTTGCCGACTTCCTGGTCGATCGTTTCCGTTTCGAGCAGGGTTGCATGCTCTCCAACTCGGTCTGCAACTCCTTCTGGAGCGACAACTCGGGCTTTGCCTACCAGTGGCGTCGTGACTTCCTGGACAAGGTGGATCAACGCAGCAACCTGGGCTACGTGACCAGCTCCGAGGTCGATGGCCTGGTGACGGCCCTCGGGGATGTCCCGGAGGATCGGGTCGGTTACAAGATGAATGGCAAGCTGCGCACCGCCTTTGCCGTGGTCAATGACGGCAACCCGGTCGAGCTCAAGGATGCGGCCAGCACCCATGGCCTGAGCGTACCCACCTCCATCAAGAAGCTGGACAACGGTCAGTATCTGGTGACCGGTACCGCGGCCAGCGACAAGTATCGCCACAAGGTGGGCGGTGACTTCTACAAGTGGTGTTTCGAGACGGGCAATGACAGCCAGTACGGTGACTTCCGCTACTGCCCCGGGGTCGATACCCAGGCGAGCTTCTGGCTGCTCAACAGCTCGGGCGGGTTCAACAAGCTGATGCAGGCCGGTACCTATGGCCATCAGCGTGACGAGGTGCTGCAAACCGCCTCTGCACTGGGCGTGGCCAAGTACAACGGCACCCTCTACGGCGTGGGCTACAGCTCTACCGGCGAGGTGGGCACCGGTGATCTGGATGGTCGCAACCTCGCCAGCTACTGGACCCTGGATACGGCTGCCGGCACCGTGGGCACCACCAAGATCATCCCGCTGCCGGATGGCGAGCCTGGCAAGGACGATGCCAAGCTGCAACACAGCTGGGCCGTGGCCGTCAACGACAACGGCTACGTGATCGGCAACCAGCGCTATCGCATCAACAAGGGACAGAACCGCCCGGTGGAGATGTTCCTGTTCAACCTGAGCAAGCCGGGTACGGCGGCCAGCCTTCCTCTCCAGGACAAGCCGGTCTCGGGGGCAGGCTCGGAAGCGGCCGCCATCAACGATCACAACATGGTGGTTGGCTGGCGCGACTCCCGTCACCAGACCCAACCGGTGGTCAATGGCACCAACCGCATGCAGGAAGCCTTCCTGCTGAACGCGGCCGCCCCGGCCAACAGCTGGTATCTGAACGATCTCATCTGTGGCAAGGATGACGCCGGCAACAAGCAGTGTGCCCAGAACGGCAAGTACTATCACATCGCTTACGCGAGCGGCATCAGCAGCGACGGCACCATTGCCGCGACGGCGTATCGCTATGACAGCGAGAGCGACCTCAACAAACGCGCCAACGCCACCGTGGTCGCCGTCAAACTGACGCCGGCCGTGGCGGATTATCAGGGCAATGCCCCGGCCAGCTATGTGGTCAGCAATGCGCCGGTCAACAACCAGACCGGTCAGGATGGTGGCGAGGGCGGTGGCGGCAGCCTGTTCTGGTTGACTCTGCTGGCGCTGCCCTTTGCCTGGCTGCGTCGCTATCAGCGATAAATAAGTGTCATCAAAAATTAATGCAGTTCAGTATCTTGTGTCACAACCCCTGAATAGCATGGAATTTTTTGTTTGACCCTGCCTCCCCCCTGGGGTAAAGATGAAGGCGACCGGTGAAAAACTGGTCGCTTTTTTTGTTCCACGAAGAGGGTCGTAGATGATGAAGAGACAGAAACGGGACCGTCTGGAGAGAGCTCGCGCTCGTGGTTATCAGGCTGGCGTAGTCGGCAAACAGAAAGAAGCGTGTCCGTACCAGTGCCTGGATGCCAGGGGCCATTGGCTTGGTGGTTGGCGCGATGCCATGGAAGGGCGAGGCTCAGGCCTCTTCATGAAGTAACCGATACTTCATCACTCATTACAAAAGGAAAGGGGCCATCGTGGCCCCTTTACGTTGTCTCTGCTCACCCAGGAGCAGGATCAGAATGCGGTGGTGTCTTTGAACAGGCCCACTTTCAGATCGGTGGCGTTGTAGATGGGGCGACCATCCACTTCCACGATGCCATCGGCAATGCCCATGACCAGTTTGCGGTTGATGACGCGCTTGAAGGTGATCTTGTAGGTGACCTTCTTGGCCGTCGGCAGGATCTGGCCGGTGAACTTGACTTCACCGACACCCAGCGCACGTCCTTTGCCAGGACCCCCTTTCCAGCCCAGGAAGAAGCCGACCAGTTGCCACATGGCATCTAGGCCCAGGCAGCCGGGCATGACGGGATCGCCGGGGAAGTGGCAGTCGAAGAACCAGAGATCCGGCGTGATATCGAGTTCAGCCAGGATTTCACCCTTGCCGTGCTCGCCGCCATGGTCGTTGATCTTGACGATGCGATCCATCATCAGCATGTTGGGGGCGGGCAGCTGGCTGTTACCTTCACCAAATAATTCGCCACGGCTGCAGGCAAGCAGCTCTTCACGGGTAAAGGACTCTTTGCCTTGTTCGCACAGGGAGAGGCGGGGATCAGTGGTGTCGTTATCTAGGGTCACGCTGTTTATCCTTCATATGGGTCAAAGCCGGGCCAATTTAGCTTACAGATGTTCGCTAAACAACTCCGATCACTTCATTTAACGGCCAAGCAGCCGATCCAGCAGGCTGCGCAGCAGGCCGCCACTCTTGGTTGCCGTGCCATTGAGTTCGTCCAGTCTCTCCTGGATGCGACCAAACAGGGTATCCGGCATGTCCGGTTCGCCAGCGACGCAGCCGGTGAGCAGCTCGATAGCCTCTTCCACGTGATCCACCGGGTGGATGTGGAACTGGCCGGCCTCTACTGCCGCGATCACTTCATCAGAGAGGTTGAGCTGCTGGGCGTTGGTGCCGGGCAGCAGAATGCCTTGCTTGCCGGTGAGGCCGTGGATCTTGCACACCCGGAAGAAGCCCTCAATCTTCTCGTTCACGCCGCCAACGGCCTGCACATTGCCGAACTGGTCGACCGCACCGGTCACAGCGAAGTGCTGGTAGATGGGCTGGCGGGCGAGGGCAGAGAGCAGGGCACACAGGCCGGTCAGGGAAGCACTGTCACCATCGATCTCGTGGTATGACTGCTCGAACACCAGGTTGGCCGAGAGCGGCGAGGGGTTCTCTGCGCCGAACTTGTTGGAGAGGTAACCGTGGATGATCATCATGGCTTTGGCGTGAATGTGCCCGGCGAGCTCCGCCTTGCGCTCGATGTCAGCCACATCGCCATCCCCGAGGTGGACGGTCGCGGTGAGGCGTACCGGCTCCCCGAAGTCATAGGGATGGCCGGCCACCTGGATGACGGAAAGGCCGTTGATCTGGCCAACCTCTTCACCGTCGGTCTGCAGCAGGATCTGGCCGTCGATAACACCCTGATCCGATTGCTCCACCAGATAGTTGAGGCGGTAATCCTGCTCTTCCAGGGCGAGCAGGATATGTTCGTCAGTGACGCAGGTCGCTTCCAGCTCGCGGGCCAGGCTGTCGGCCATGCGCATGATGGCGCCGAGCTGTACCTCGGAGAGGGATAGCCACTCCTGGTGGTCACACAGGCGGCTGGCATGGCGACAGAGGGCGAGGAGGGCACTTGGCGTGAAATCCAGCAGCGCCCAGCGCGCTCGCAGCCAGGCGAGATATTGCAGGAAGGCGGGGAGATCTTCCTCGATGTTCACTTCGGAGACCAGATCGGCACGCAGGAAGATGCGCTCCGCCATGTCCCTGTCCAGCATCTGGAATTCCGCCACGTCCAGCCTGTCACCGACCAGGATCAACTTGAACCGGATGGGGGTCGCTTCCGGGGTGAAGAACGGCGTCAGCGTCTTGCCTTCCTGATAGGCATTCCAGTCCAGCTCGCCTTTTTGCATGGCGTTCTTGAGCTTGAACCAGAGATGAGGCTGATCCAGCAGCTCATCGAGCTGAAGTATCAGGTAACCACCGTTGGCTTCCCGCAGCAGACCAGGTTCCAAAAGGTGCTGGTTGGCGTAAACGGAGCCTTGTTCCGTCTGATAGTTGATGGAGCCGAACAAGGTATCCCAGTTCAGGTCACGGCCGTAGACGACAGGGGCTTGCTGATCCTCATGATGGATCAGCAGGTTGATGAGCACCGGGTGCTGGAACTCGAGGCCCTGGGCGACATGGGCGGCCAGATCGGAGAGGAAATCCACGATCTTGGGGTCGTTGTTCTGTTTGCGGATGATCCGGGTGACCAGCCGCTCTGCGTCGAGATGGTGGCTCATCAGCTTGAGCAGCTCACCGACCATTTCGCAGAACTCGAAACCCGAGCCCGGTTGCAGGCGCAGCCAGATGGGCTTGAAAGGGTTGTTGAGATTCTCGGTATAACAGAGATCGAACAGGTCGCCATCCTTGCCATTCGAAGAGGCGATCAGGGTCTGGCAGACATTCTCGTAATCTGCACCGGGGAAACCGTTGAGGATCATGACCGGGCAGTCACCATCAAAACTGGCCAGCCGTTTGATACCCGAAATCGCTCTGGGTTGCAGGGCGGCAAACGGAATGGGGTCGAGTTCGCCAAGTGTGGGGAACTGCTCAATCGAGAAAGCGGGTTTTAATTGTTCTGATGTTAATTCAGCCACTTAAGACATCCGGTCGGGGATAGGATCAATTGCCACCATTATACACAGTTCGGTTGAGGGTGACAGAATACCAAGATACTTGATTTAACATAATATACATTATGCGCAGTGTCGGATTTGTGAGTCCCAGGGCATGGTCAATCAAGGATTGTCTTTAGGTCCCGCGTCTTGGTTATGAGTGCAGTTTTATTGTTCACCACTGGTTATCAATCATATGTTCGGTTCTGGTCGAGCAAGTGGTCCAGCGGCTTGCGGCTGGCACTCTCGTGACGTTCCCGGTTGCCGGTGTGCAGGTACTTGGAGGTGGTGTCGATGCTGTCATGTCCCGCATCGGCTTGTACGTGGGATAAAGGCCGGCCGTGCAGATTGATGTCATGGGTGATACCGGTATGGCGAATGGAGTGCGGCGTCAGGGTTCGCATTTCAGCGGCATCCTGATCAAAACCGTCTTGTTCGGCGAGGCTTGCGGCCTGTTCAAATACCGCCATTACCAGGTCTCGTAGCTGGCGGATACCCAGATTGGCATTGAGTTCGCCTTGTTCGCGGCCATGGGCCGCCGCCTTGTGGCGTACGAACAGCGGGGTCTGCTCCCCGGGGGCCGGCAGTGGCGAAAGTCCAAGAAAGGTACGATAGCGAGCCAGGGCTTCGAGCAGAGCCTGAGAAACGGCCACGGTGCGACGTTTACCGCCTTTGCTGCGGGGAATGTCATAACCCCAGACGCCCGTTTTGGCGTCACGTCGAAACTGGCCCATGACGGGGCTGAAACCCGGCCTGGCCGCCACCTCGGAAATCCGCAGATAACAGGCGTACATCAGACAGATGAGAAAGCGGCTGCGCTCATGTTGTGCCGGGCATTCGGCAGCGAGCTGTTCGGCGGCTTGCATCACATAGGACCATTGCAGTTCGGTGAAGGATTGCGCATCTTCACCGGCCTCCTGGGGGCCCGCACGTTTAACCCGCTGCAGCAGGAGAGCCGGATTGCGATCCATGTACTCCTCCTGGATGAGAAACTGGAAGAAGGCGGACAAAATGGCGAGTTTTGTCTTCATCGCCTGCTCACTCAGTCGATACGGCAGCTCCCGGCCCAGTTCCCGCTTGCCAAGAAACGGACGCCACAGGGGGTTTGGCAACCGTTCCCCCCACTCCTTGTCGAGCACGAACTGGGCGACGTTGCGGTAGGCAATCAGTCCGGACGGTGGTGCCTGGCAATAGTCGAGATAGCGCATCATGATGCGCCTGGTGAGATCCCTGGGGCTGATGGCCACCTCGCAAAAACACCAGTGCAAAAAGGTGGTCAGCTCACTGCGATAGGTCTTGTAGTTGTTTTCGCTGTGGCGCTGCTCCAGCAGCCAGTCGACGGCCAGCTCATACACGATCCCCGCGTCGGGGACCTTGCCAAGACTCAGGGTGGCGAGGTACTGGTTGACCTGGGGATTGCCCGCCTCAAGGTGGTCCACGCTATCGAACAGCGGCATGGCGGGTGGAAGTGCTGGATGAGTCATGATGGTGTGTGATGTCGGTTGAATGTTTTGAACGGGGCCGCAACCCCCTGATGCCGATAAATGGGGTTATCGGCATCAGGGCTTGCAGTGCGCCTTGGGGGCAACGACCTGAGGCATCTTGCTGTGATACCCCATGATGACGAGCAATCGGCATATTCAATGAATATGCAGTGTGGTTGGAAAAACATCGGGGAAAAGAGTCGTGAAAATGACTTAAGTTGCACTTTTCATGAATGAGAGAGCGGCTTCTGCCTCACATCCCCTTCCCCGCCCTTTCGTCTCAAGCCACGCTCTTCAGGGGCTTCCCCTTTGGCAGTTCAGTATCCAGCTTGTCTTCTTTGGGTGGATTCCCCTGCCCTTTTCCACCGCGCAATACCTGCTGCAACTGATCCCGCTCCTCGGCCAGATAAAAGGCCAGACTCTCCTGCTGCTCCGGTGCAAGCGCGACCGGCGCACCCGCCAGCAGTGTCATCAGCTCATCGGCGGTGTCCAGCAGTTTGTCATAGGCATCCGCCTCTTTCTTGCTGGCAAAGGTCATCTTCTCCACTCCCCCACGTACCACAACATACTTGATCTCAACGGCCATCGCGGCGCCCTCCTGATGATAGTGATTGCAAGTATATGTACGTATATACAGTATTGCAAATACCCTCAGCATGTCGGCATGCATCGCCAGCCCCTGCTTGGCTGGCGGCGGCCAGTTCACAGCGGAAAACACGTCTTTTCAAAGGGGGGTGTGCAGCGCGGCAAGACAGGGCAGGCGTTTTAAGGTAAATTTCATCAATTCCTTCAACAGGTTGAATCGTATGTCGGATCCGCACTCGGTGATTGTCTGTCCGGCCTGTGACTTGCTGATCGAACGCAAGTTGCTGCCACTGCGCCGTCACGCCCATTGCCCCCGCTGTCATCAGCATCTGTATGGGCGCTATGCCTTTCGCCCTTCCCAGTTGATGGCGCTGACCATCACCGGATTCCTGTTGCTGCCTTCCGCGTTTTTTGAGCCTTTGATCTATCTTCGTCTGGCGGGCGTGAACTCGGACGCCAACCTGATCAAGGGAATTATGATGCTGTATGCCGAGAGCGAGCTCTGGGTGGCAACACTGGTGCTCTGGTGCGCCGTGCTGGCGCCGACGGGGCTGCTGCTCGGGATCTTTGCCCTCGCCTCCGGCCTGGCCAAGCGCTGGCATCTGCTGGCGTGGACCCTCAAAGCGGTCGAGGTATTTCGCCACTGGGCCATGCTGGAGGTGTACATCGTCAGCCTGCTGGTCGCCCTGTTCAAGCTTATCGACATCGCCGACGTGCGCCTGGGAGGTGGTCTGCTAAGCCTGGGTTGTCTGATGCTGCTCAACATGACGCTGCTGATCCTCTTTGATCCTGCCCCTTACTGGGAGCGGATTCCGCTGCAACATGCCTCCCGGGAGCCGGACCATGTCCCCGATCAGCGCCCGTGAACTGGGGCTTTGCCGCTGCCATACCTGCGGGTTGCTGGTGCGCCATCAACACGGCATGAGCTGCCCTCGTTGTCACACCCCCTTGCAGATGCGCATCCCCCATTCCCTCGCCTGGTCATGGGGCCTGTTGGCGCTGGCCACCTTCATGTTGTTGCCTGCGAACCTGCTGCCCATCACCCACTTCTACAACAAAGGATTATTGCAGTCCGATACCATTTTCAGCGGTATCATGGCGCTCTATCGCAGCAAGATGTCCGGCATCGCCACCATAGTACTGACCGCGAGCATCATCGTGCCCATCGGCAAGATCCTGGGCCTTGGCTGGATCTGCTGGCAGTTGCAGCGCAGCAAGCCGGTGCGCCGCAAACGCCAGCTCGTCATGTACCGCATCATCGATTTCATCGGACGCTGGTCCATGCTGGACCTGTTCGTCATCTCGCTGATGGTGGCCCTGGTGGATCGCGGCGTGCTGCTCAACGTGCGTGCCGGCCCCGGGGCGACGGCGTTCGCCGGCGTGGTGGTGCTCACCATGATGTCGGCCAGGATGCTCGATACCCGCCTGTTGTGGGACAAGGCGGCCCGTTAATGTTTTTTGTGTCGAACGCGCTGTGCATCACAGCCAATGTAAGGAGTCGGTATGGTCGGGGCTGAGCCCGTCATTGAGAAGCACCGCTGGTTATCACCGGTCTGGTTGCTGCCCTTCATCGCCCTCTTGCTGGCGGGAGGCTTTCTCTACCAGCAGTGGACGAGCAGTGGTCAACTCATTCGCATCAACTTTGCCCAGGGCAACGGTATCTTGCCGGGCAAGACCCAGTTGCGCTATCAGGGGGTCGCCATCGGCGTGGTCCAGGAGCTGGAACTGGCACAGGATGGTCGCAAGATTGCGGTGCTGGCCAAGGTGGACAGCCGTGCCCGCTCCCTCATACGCAAGGGCTCCGACTTCTGGCTAGTGAGTCCCAAGGCGTCACTGACCGAGATCTCCGGCCTGGACACCCTGGTGTCAGGCAACTACATCAACCTGCAACCCGGACGGGAGAACAACCCGCTGGAGGATGAGTTCGATGCCCTGGATGGCCCTCCCCCCGGTTATCAGGCCCAGGGGCGAACCCTGCACCTGACAGCCGATTCTCTGGGGTCGGTGGGCATCGGCGCCAAGATCTATTTCCGCGGGCTGGAGGTGGGCAGTGTCATCAACACCCGTCTTGGGGAAGAGAACCAGAACGTGATCCTGGATCTGGTGATCGAGCCGCGCTTCGAGCACCTCGTCAAGGCGGATACCCGCTTCTGGAACATCAGCGGCATCAAGGGCTCCTTCAGCCTGGCTGGCGTCAGCGTGGAGGCGGGCAGCCTCACCTCCATCCTGAGCGGCGGCATTGCGTTTGACTCCCCCAAGGATTCTCCCGTGGCGCAAAAGGGGGTCAACTTCATCCTCTACAAGGGGCTGGCCGAGGCCGCCCGGGGTGAGCGCATCACCATCCAGGCGGGGACTCTGCCCATCAAGGAAGGGATGCCCATCCTCTATGAGGGCATCGAGATTGGACGAGTCGACCCCATTCGCCTCACCGAGCAGGGGCGGAGCGTGACGGCCCTCATCAACCCCGAACAGGCGTTCCGGGTGACCGGCAAGAGTCGTCTGGTGTGGGAGACCGTCTCTCTCTCCCCTGCCGGGATCAAGCATGCGGATCGCCTGCTGGCCGGGCCCGCCATTCGTCTGGACTATGAACCCGGTAAACGGGTCAACACCATGACCCTGGAGAGCCAGGCACAGCGCGGCGGCATCAAGCTGACCCTGCAGGCAGAGGATCTCGCCGGTTTGAGCGAAGGGGCTCCGCTCTGGTTCAAGGGGTTGCAGATAGGTCAGCTCGGGGCACTGACCCTGGATGCCGGCGGCAATGCCAGTGTCGAGTTGCTGGTGAACGAGCGTTATCGCCATCTGCTGCAACGGGCTCGCTTCTATCGCGCCGCCCCCTTGCAGGTGGAGGCGGATCTCAGCGGTATCAAGGTGGAGACCAGCCCGGCCAGTGCCTGGTTGGCGGGGGGCATCAAGCTGGTACAGGCTGCGAAGGGTGACAGGATTGACCGCCTCTACCCCAGCCAGGAGCTAGCCCTGCTTGGGAGCCGCCATGCCAAAGCGGTCAGCTGGACGCTGCGTGCCGCTCAGGCTGATGGTATCGGTGTGGGCTCCCCCGTCCTCTACCTGGGACTGGAAGCGGGCAAGGTCAAGGCGCTGGATGCCGATGATCGCGGTGTGGCCATCACCCTGGAGATCAATGCCATCTATGCTCCTTTGCTCAAGCAGCAACCCCAGTTCTGGAAGAAGGCCGCCATCGACGGCAAGATCCGGCTCGATGGCGTGCAGGTCAAGATGGGGAACCTCGCCACCCTGCTGCGTGGTGCCATCGAATTCGACAAGCTGGGGACAGGTCGCAGCAGTCATCAGCTCTTTGACAGCAAGGAGCAGGCAAGCTCCCAGGTGCGTACCCTCACGCTCACGGCGGATCACAACCCGGGTCTCGGGGTTGGCAGCCCCATCCGCTATCGCGGAGTGGACATCGGCAAAGTAGAGCAGGTGGAACTGGACCCGACCCTGGGCCAGGTAAGCTTCAAGGCCGAGCTGAATGAGCAATATGCCGCGCGTTTCCTGCAATCCGGGGCACGCTATGCCCTGGTGCAGGCCAAGGTCGGGCTGGGGGGGGTTGCCCACCTCGATACCCTGATCAAGGGGGCCTTTGTGGAGGCGACACCGGGCCGGGGGGCTGGCAAGGAGACCTTCCCCTTGAGCCAGAGTGGCCCCGCCGGTCTTGCCCTGACCCTCAAGAGCCCCTCCGTCGATGGCATCAGCGTGGGCAGCCCCCTGCTGTTTCGCAAGATGGTCGTGGGCAGCGTCACCGGCGTGACCCTGGCCCGGGATGGCAGTGAGGTACTGATCGATGTGAATGTGGATGGACAGTACGCCCATCTGATACGCGCCAATAGCCGCTTCTGGAATGTCTCCGGGGTCAAGGCCGATATCGGGCTGACCGGTGGCACCATCGAGGTCGAAACGGTGCAAAGCCTGCTGGCGGGCGGGATTGCCTTCAATACGCCGGAGCGGGAGATGGGCGCGACCGTCAAGGCGGGCCATCGTTATCCGCTTCATGCCAAGGCGGAAAAAGAGTGGCTGGAGTGGAGTCCCCGCATCTTGCCCTGAGTTATTCCCCTGCTCGTCAAAAACCGGCCTTGTGCCGGTTTTTTTATGGCCTCATGGACTCCCCCATCAAGAAGGGCCACGCACTGTGGTAAGATGTCGCCCCTCATTTTGGGTCAGCGAGATTGCGCCGTGCACGACAACACCTACCTCCCCGATCACTTCCTGCGTCACATTGCGGAGTTCATGCCATCCCATCTCTCCATGGAGGCATTCGTGGCGAGTTGCCGGCAGCCGCTGCGGCGCAGCATCCGGGTCAACACCCTCAAGATCCCGGTATCCGAGTTTGTCGCCCGCATGGCGCCGCTTGGCTGGCAGCTGGATCCCGTGCCCTGGTGTGAAACCGGCTTCTGGCTCACCCGCAGCGATGAGAGCGTTCCCCTTGGCAACACGGCCGAACATCTGTGCGGCCTCTTCTATATCCAGGAAGCGAGCTCCATGTTGCCGGTGACGGCGCTCTTTGCCAGTGAGCAAACCAGACGGAATGGCATGTTGCTGGACGCGGCCGCCGCCCCTGGTTCCAAGACTACCCAGATCGCGGCGCTGATGGAAAACCGCGGCATGCTGATCGCCAACGAGTTTTCCAGCAGCAGGTTGAAAGTACTGAGCGCCAATATCCAGCGCTGCGGTGTGACCAACGTCGGCATGACCCATTTCGATGCCAAGGTCTTTGGCCAATGGCTGCCGGAAACCTTCGACGCCATCCTGCTCGACGCCCCCTGCTCCGGGGAGGGGACGGTGCGAAAAGATGAAGACGCGCTGCGCAACTGGAGTCTCGAGAGCATCGAGGAGATCGCCACTGTGCAGCGTGGCCTGCTGGAGAGCGCTTTTCACGCCCTTAAACCTGGCGGCGTACTGGTCTACTCCACCTGCACCCTGAGCCTGCAAGAGAACCAGGACGTCTGCCAGTCACTGCAAGAGAAGTTCGGCGATGCCTTCAGCTTTGACTCGTTGGCCGATCTCTTTTCGGGAGCGGAGAAAGCCTGTACGCCGGAGGGATACCTGCACGTTTGGCCCCAGATCTTCGACAGTGAAGGATTTTTCGTCGCCCGGTTGCGCAAGCATCACTCCGTGCCCAACACCATGTTCAAACCGGGCAAGCTCGGCAAGTTCCCCTTCTCGCCGCTGCCAGAGAAAGAGGCTGGCCCCATGCTGCGGGAGATTGAAGGGAATTTTGGCATCGTGCCCCATGGCCAACTGTTTGGCCGCAATGACGAGATCTGGCTCTTCCCTCACGCCTTCGAGCAGGTACAGGGGAAGCTGCGCTTCGATCGCATCGGCATCAAGCTGGCTGAGACCTTCAAGAAGGGATATCGATTGACCCATGAATGGGCTCTGGCTTACGGCCATGAGGCGAGCAAGGGATGCGTCGAGCTGGATGCCTCCAATGCCCGTGAATTCATGATGGGACGAGATGTCTGGCCAGAGCAGGATGCCGGGACTGGGGAAGTGATCGTTCGTTACCAGGGGCACCCGCTCGGCATGGGGAAATGGGTGGGGAGCCGCATCAAGAATGCCCTGCCCCGGGAGCTGGTACGGGACAACAACCTGTTCAATGCGTGAGAGTGGGTCGCTCGAGCAAAAATAGCGCCTGTTCGAGTCTGAAAAACCCCCACTCTGGTTGAACTTTTACCCGGTTCTTGAAATGCCTAGAGCCTTGTCTAAGCTTAAGGCTATCCGCATACCAGTTAGCGCACGGCTCTGCAAGGAGCCAATTCCCCTATGCCAGGTACAAGGAATTCGTACCTGGCTTTTTTTGTCTTCCTTTTTCAACCATGCCGACACGACGCCATCGTCTATTCGAGCATGTCTGCCGACTCGGGGACATCGCTCTGCTGCGCGTTGGTCGTTTGTTGCAGTTCGTGCTGATAGAGCAGATCGATTGCCTGCTCGATGATGGAGGCCTGACTGTCTTCCAGTTGTTGCCCCAGCATGGCCAACCGCTCTGCATGACGATTGCTTATCCAGCATTGCAACCGGCTGTGGGTTTCCTGCTTGCGCTTCACGTGCTGGCGCTGCCGTTCGGCATTCTCTTGCGCAGCGCTTTTTTTCAATTCCTGGCTATCGTGACCTTCCGACATGTCTATATCGTGAATGTTATCTCTCATTTTTCGTTGGCATCTTCTACGAAAGTAAATCGGATTACGACTCCCCCACCGTCATGATGTCTGTGGAGGACGACATGAATATATCACCAGATCAACAGGATATCATTTAACATAAAAAAGGCAGGGGCGCGGTTTTCTATAACAACCCATCCAGGGCGTGATCGGAGAACTTGTGGGCATCGTCGAAATATTCCTGCAAGGTGCGCATGTCCTTGTGTCGGGTCACCTCGATGATCTTGTTCATCGGCTTGCCCGCCGTCACCGCCGAGGTGATGAACCCCCGCCGCAAACTGTGGCCACTGACGTGGAGATCGTCGATGGCCTGGCCGGTTCGCCGCTTGATCATCAAGTTGACACCTTGCGGCCCCAGGGGATCTGTCATCAGCTGTCCCCAGCGATTCATTCGACGAAACAGGGGGCCCTCAGCAATCCGGCTTTTTTTCAGCCATTGTTGCAATGCAGAGACCGGGCAATACCGGGTTCCTGGAATGAGTGCTATCTCCGATTCATGGAGCTGATGTTTGCTTGGTTTGAGACGAAGGCGTATCCCCTGCCCCACAAACTGCACGTCATTCACCTCGATCCTTGCCGCTTCCGACCGGCGCAAGGCGCCACTGAACATCAGGAGCAACAGGGTGTAATCCCGAAGTCCCGCCAGGTTGCTGGTATCTATCTCGTCCAGCACGCAGGCCAATGGTTTCAGGGTCAGCGCCCCCGTTTTGCGTTTGCGGTTATCACCGAGCCGTACTATGCCCCGCATCATCTCCTTTATCTCCGCATGCTCGGTCGGCATGGGGTGGATCCCCTTCTGCTTGAAGGCATAGCGAATGCCGGCAAGCCGTCTTACCAGGGTGGCCGGTTTGCGAGGTTCCCCGTTGCGAAGCTCCCCCTTCCCTTCTTCTTTGTCCAGCCAGACCCAGTTGGCCAGGATGCCGTCGGCCTGATCCGCCAAAAAATTCATGATGTCGTGGTGTGTCGTCTGCAAGGGATCCAGCCCGTGGAGCTGGCACCAGGAGACAAAGATACGGGTATCTGCCTGATAGGCATTGAGGGTGGAGTCGGCTTTGGCGCTGCGCAGGAAGCGTCTTGCCCGGCTGTTCAGCTGAGGATTGAAGACGCTCTGCAAGGATTGCTGAACTGGGTTTTGAAGGCTTGGGTAGTTCACTTAACTCTATGATTTAAAGCGGAGTTTCGGTGGATCTTACAGGATCATTCAGATCTATCAAGTATCGATAATGAATATTATCGATACTTAGGAAGAGTGCTTTTAACCCATTTCAGCTCCCTCATTTATTTCTCAAGTACCCTGTCATCCCTGCTCCGTTTTATCAGGATTGTGGATTTAATCTCATCAGTATCCACCGCAAAAAAAGGTGAGAGATAACAACTTGGCATGATTGTTTTTGGATGGGTAATGATAGTGCTGATTGTCATAGTAAAACGCCCCGCTATGCGGGGCGTTGTCTGTTATCGCTTTGCCAACTTGAACAATTCGAAGAAATTGTGGCTGGTGGCCTCCGCCAATTCGGCGAGCGATATCTGGCGAAGATCAGCGATAAATTGGGCAACGTCGCGAACAAAGGCAGGCTCGTTCTCCCTCCCCCGGTGGGGAACCGGTGCCAAATAGGGAGAGTCGGTTTCAACCAGCAGTCGTTCCAGTGGCAACGCCTTGACCACGGCCTGCAGGGCTGAGGCGTTCTTGAAAGTGGCTATTCCCGAGATGGAAATATAGAACCCCATGGCCATCGCGGCCTCGGCCATTTCGAGGGACTCGGTGAAGCAGTGCAGCACTCCGCCCACCTGTTCGGCCCCCTCCTCTCGCATGATCCGCAGCGTGTCTTCCTGGGCATCCCGGGTGTGGATGATGAGCGGTTTGTTCAGTGCCCGGGCTACCCGGATATGTTCGCGGAAAGAGGCTTGCTGTACATCCTTGTTTTCCGGTGAATAGAAGTAGTCGAGCCCGGTTTCGCCGATGGCCACCACTCTCTCATCGGCCGCCTGAGTCAGCAGCAAGGGAGCATCCACCCCGGGATCCTGATTGAGCGGGTGAACACCGCAGGAGGCAAACACCTGGGGATAGGGAGCGATGGCCTCCATCATGGTCGGGAACTGGGCCTGGGTCACACTCACGCAGAGAAAATATCCCACGCTCTGCTGCGCCGCCTTGGCCAGTACATCGGCCATGTCCGTCTGCTTGGAGCCATAACTCAAGCGATCGAGATGGCAATGGGAATCAACGAGTAACATAGACAACCTTGTTTATAACCAGCGATTGAGCCAGTTCATCAAATGGATGGTGGGATTGGAAAGCTGCCCTGGCTGACAAGCCTCTTTCAGCACAACCAGCTGCTGTTCAGCTTCCAGGAGCCGTTCGCTGGAGTGTCTCTCAGCCAGTTGCTGGCTGAGTGATGCAAGATCCGGCATCGCCAGTTGATGATGGCCGCAGCCAGCCTGAAGCTTGAGGGCATCGCACAGGAAGAGCTGCAACCAGTGCAGCCGGACCTGATTATCCTCGGCCAACTGGGCGCAGACATTCGCCGCACGGGTGGGGGCCGATGCCAGCGAGACAAATCCGTCGAGCAATGCCCGTCTGGCATCATCTTGCTGTGCTTCGATATAGCTCAGCACCCGCAGCGGCGCACCCTGGCAGATCCGCACCTGGGCCTGGGTGGCCTGATGGCCCTGCTCGGCGAGCCAGGCAAGGGTCTCCCCCTCAGAGGGGAGCTGGCAGACATGCTTGTGACAACGGCTCAAGATGGTGGGGAGCAGGCGAGATACCCGGGATGCGATGAGCAGCAACAGACTGTCGCCAGCCGGCTCTTCCAGCGTCTTCAGCAAAGCATTGGCGGCAGACTCCGTCATGCGCTCCGCCTCCTGAATGATCACCACCTTGCCGCGACCGAGCTGCGACGTGCTCTGGAGACGGCTGCAAATCTCCCGGATGGCTTCGACACCTATGGTCTTGCCCTCGGGCCCCAGGGTGCCAAGATCCGGGTGATGCCCCTTCTCAAACAGTTGGCAGGAGTGGCACTGACCGCAGGGCTCACCTCGTTGTGGATGCTGACACAGGTGCAGTCGCGCCAGTCGCTCTGCAAGCTGCTCCTTGCCAAGACCAGGATCTCCTAGCAGCAACCAGGCGTGGCCGAGCCGTCCGGCCCGGGCCGTCTCGCTCAGGGCATGCCAATCCGGGATCAGCCAGGGATACATAGCCCCTCGCTTGCCAGATAATGCTCAAGGGCTGCCTCGATGGCGGCTTTGACTTGCTCCGGGGGCAACCCGGCATCGATGACCTGGATGGAATCATCGGCGGCCGCCAACTCGAGGTAACGCTGGCGGGTACGTTCAAAGAAACCGATCTGCTCCAGCTCAATCCTGTCCAGCTCGCCGCGATGGCGGGCCCGCTGCAGGCCGATGGCAGGATCGATGTCGAGATAGAGCGTCAGATCCGGCTTGAAATCCCCGAGGACCGCCCGTTTGATGGCGCCGATGAGGTTCGCATCGATGCCGCGGCCACCCCCCTGATAGGCCTGGGAGGAGAGATCATGGCGATCGCCCACTACCCAGATGCCGTCTGCCAGGGCCGGCTTGATCCGGGTCTCCACCAGTTGTACCCGGGAGGCGTACATCAACAGCAGCTCGGCCTCGACGGTCAGGCGCTCGTCGTGTACTTCCTTGACGATGGCCCGCATGCGTTCCGCCAGCGGCGTGCCGCCCGGCTCCCGGGTGCACTCGATCCGCGCCACTCCGTGGGCTTGCAGATAGTCGGTGACATAGCGCACCGCAGAGCTCTTCCCTGCCCCTTCCAATCCTTCAATCACGATAAATTTAGACATTAGGGTTTCTTCAATATGTATTCACGCACCGCCCGATTGTGTTCATCGAGGGTCTTGGAGAAGTAGTGGGCACCGCCCCCCTTGGCAACGAAGTAGAGATAGTCGGTCGATTTGGGGTTGAGCGCTGCTTCGATGGAGGCCTTGCCCGGCATGGCGATGGGCGTCGGAGGCAGACCGTCGATCACATAGGTGTTGTAGGGGTTCACGTCGGTCAAATCGCTGCGGCGAATGTTGCCATCGTACCTCTCCTTCACCCCGTAGATGACGGTAGGGTCGGTCTGCAACTTCATGCCAAGGCGTAGACGATTGACGAACACAGAGGCAATCTGGGCCCGTTCATCCGGTTGGCCCGTCTCTTTTTCGATGATGGAGGCCATGATGAGCGCCTCATAGGGTGTCTTGTAGGGCAGATTGGCCTGACGCTTCTCCCAGGAAGCCTCCAGGAACGTTTTCATGTCCTGATAGGCGCGGCGCAGGATGGAAAGATCGCTGGCATGAGTGGTATAGGCGTAGGTTTCCGGCAGGAACCACCCCTCCAGCTTGCCATTTTCGATGCCGAGTTCCTGAGCCAGCTCGGTTTCGCTCTGCTCCAGAGTCAGGCGCTCCAGATAGGGGGCGCTGGAAAGTTGCTTCAGCCAATCCTCAAAACGGGATCCTTCGACAAAGGTCAGGCTGAAGTGAAACTCCTTGCCGGAAGCAAAGAGAGAGAGAGTCTCCTTGAGCGGCGCCCCTTCCTTGATTTCATAAGTGCCGGACTTGATGGCCACCAGTTCGGGATGACCGCGCAACCAGAGGCGCACCGCCCAGGGGCTGGTTTCCCCCTCCCCCAGTTCGGCAATCAGGCGCGCCGCATGGGCGCCTTTTTCGACGGTAAAGAGACGGGTTGGCCCCTTGTTGGTGAGCGTCTCCACCTGTTGCCACTTGTGATACACGTACCCTCCGGCAACGGCGACAGAGAGTGCCGCCCCCGCGAGCAGGGTGTAAAGCCGATTAAACTTCAATGACCAAGCGCTCCTGTAAACGGCGGATCAATACCGGGCTGGGATAGTGCATATCCCCGATGCGGGTGACCGGGACTATGCCCATCAGGGTATTGGTCAGCCAGACTTCTTCCGCCTGCCAGAGTGACTCCAATGGAGCCTCGACGACACGCAGTTCAATGCCCATCTGTTTAAGCATCGTCATCACGCGCTTGCGCATGATGCCATCGATCCCGGCGCGGGTGAGATCCGGTGTGAACACCGTCCTGCCGCGACGCCAAAACAGATTGGCGCTGACCCCTTCTACCAGAAATCCCCGGCTGTTCAAGACTATACCTTCGACCCCGCCGCGCGCAGCAAGTTCGCGCTTCAACATCACTTGTTCGAGGCGCCCCAGCGTCTTGAGACCGGCGAGCATGGGACTGTCCCCAAGCTGCTGCTGGCATACCAGGGCATTGATGCCGGTTTGCTGCCAATCATGATAATGCTCAGGATAAGGTGCCAAAGAGACGATGCGAGTGGGCGTGTCACAGCCTGCGCCGTCATATCCCCGCCCACCGGCGCCCCGGGTCAGCATTATCTTGACGACAGCCTGTGTCTGCCCAGAAGCCAGCTGCGCCGCCTCGTCGGCAAGCAGGTCCCAGGAGTGCTCGCCAAAACCAAGCCGGGCGTTGGCATGTTGCAGCCGGGCCAGATGGTCCTGCCACCAGAGTACCTTCCCTTCCCTCACCAGCATGGTGGTGAAATGACCATCACCGTATGCCAGTCCACGATCCCTGGCTGACAGTGTTTCTGTGGGTATTCCATTAATCAGCAAGGGGATCCCTCCGATAAAAAAGGCCCGATACTGCCGTATCGGGCCTTATCATTCGCCCAGAGCGAATTATACGCGTTTGAAGATCAGGGAGCCATTGGTGCCGCCAAAACCGAAGGAATTGGAGAGGGCATATTCGAAGCTGCCGGCCTTGGCAACATGCGGCACCAGATCCAGGTCGCACTCATCATCCGGGTTGTCCAGGTTGATGGTGGGAGGCACCATCTGGTCACGCAGAGAGAGCACGGTGATGATCGCCTCGATGGCGCCAGCCGCACCCAACAGGTGGCCTGTCATGGACTTGGTGGAGCTGACCATCAGGGCGCTGGCATGTTCACCAAACACCTTCTTCATGCCGCGCAGCTCTGCCACATCCCCAAGGGGGGTGGAGGTACCGTGGGCATTGATGTAACCGATCTGCTCGGGTGCGATGCCAGCATCCTTGATGGCGTTCTTCATGGCGCGTGCGCCACCATCGCCGTCCGAGGGAGGGGCCGTCATGTGATAGGCATCCCCACTCATGCCAAAGCCGACCAGCTCGGCATAGATCTTGGCGCCGCGGGCCTTGGCATGTTCGTACTCTTCCAGCACCAGTACGCCGGCACCATCGCCCAGTACGAAACCGTCGCGATCCTTGTCCCAGGGGCGGCTCGCCTTCTGCGGTTCGTCATTGCGGGTGGAGAGCGCCTTGGCAGCGGCAAAGCCGCCCATGCCCATGGGGGTGGAGGCTTTCTCGGCACCACCGGCAACCATCACGTCCGCATCGCCATAGGCGATCATCCGGCCAGCCATGCCGATGGCATGGGTACCCGTGGTACAGGCGGTAGTCACGGCGATGTTCGGGCCCTGCATGCCTTTCATGATGGAAAGATGACCGGACACCATATTGATGATGGTGGACGGAACGAAGAAAGGGCTCAGCTTGCGGGGGCCGCCATTGATGAGGCTGCTGTGGTTCTGCTCAATCAGACCCAGACCGCCGATACCGGAGCCGATGGCAACGCCTACCCGCTCCGCGTTCTCTTCGTTGATGATCAGGCCGGAATCTTCCAGGGCCTGAACACCCGCCGCCACGCCATACTGGATGAAGAGATCCATCTTGCGGGCTTCTTTGCGGTTGATGCCGAACTCTTCGGGGTCGAAATCCTTGACCAAGCCTGCGAAACGGGTTGCGAACTCGCTTGCATCAAAGTGGTCGATGAGGGAAATGCCGCTCTGCCCGTTGAGCAGGGCTTGCCAGCTGGATTCGGCAGTGTTGCCTACCGGGGAAAGCATCCCCAAGCCGGTCACCACGACTCTGCGTTTTGACACTGAGGTAGTCTCCGAGAGGTGTTTTGAAAGGAGTAAACATAAAAGAAGCGGCCCTTGGGCCGCTTCTTTCAGAACAGGAACTTATTCCTGATTAGCGGTGATGTAGTCGATAGCCGCTTGAACAGTGGTGATCTTCTCGGCTTCTTCATCAGGAATTTCGGTATCGAATTCTTCTTCCAGCGCCATTACCAGTTCAACGGTATCCAAAGAGTCAGCGCCCAGGTCGTCGACGAAGGAGGCAGCGTTCTTCACGTCTTCTTCTTTAACACCCAGTTGTTCGATGATGATTTTCTTTACGCGTTCTTCGATGTTGCTCATGACCTGAATTTTCCTTTAAAAATACGCTATTGCGTCTGGTTGGGGTAGTGTATTCAATTGACGTGAGTTTGCAAGTGACTTGCCGCTGGTCAAACCACGAAATTCGCCAAACTTCGGCGTATTATCGCAAATTTGAACAGAACTCACGACAAATTGATTACACCATGTACATCCCGCCATTAACATGCAGGGTTTCGCCGGTAATATAGGCGGCATCATCCGATGCCAAGAATACCACAGCGGCAGCAATTTCTTTCGGATCGCCCAAACGGGCGGCAGGCACCTGATTCATGATGCCGGCGCGCTGCTCTTCATTGAGCGCCTTGGTCATGTCGGTCTCGATGAAACCGGGAGCAACCGCATTCACCGTGATGCCACGAGATGCCACTTCACGGGCCAGCGACTTGGTAAAGCCAACCAGACCAGCCTTGGCAGCAGCATAGTTGACCTGACCGGCGTTGCCCATGGTGCCGACCACGGAACCGATGCTGATGATGCGACCGTTACGCTTCTTCATCATGGCACGCAATACCGGCTTGCTCAGACGGTACAGGGAGGTGAGATTGGTGTCGATGATCTCGTTCCACTCGTCATCCTTCATCCTCATCAGCAGGTTGTCGCGG
Source organism: Aeromonas sp. s4 (assembly GCF_040907855.1). Taxonomy (NCBI): domain Bacteria; kingdom Pseudomonadati; phylum Pseudomonadota; class Gammaproteobacteria; order Aeromonadales; family Aeromonadaceae; genus Aeromonas; species Aeromonas sp. s4. The sequence continues at coordinate 132,382 of NZ_JBFOCP010000057.1, forward strand.
GTAATGCCGGCGTTGTTGATCAGGATGTCGATGTCGCCAAAACGCGCCTTGATGGCGGCGAAGACGGTTTCGATGGATTCCTGACTGGTCACGTTCAGTGCCATGCCGCAGCCTTGCTCACCCAGGTAAGCACTGATCGCTTCGGCACCGCTCTCGCTGGTCGCGGTCCCCACGACTTTGGCGCCACGAGCAGCAAACGTCTCCGCAATCGCACGACCAATGCCACGGCTGGCGCCAGTGACCAACACAACCTTATCGGTAAAACTCATGACTTGCTCCTGTTTACTTGATCTGGGCCAGCGCCTGCTCGAACGAGGCGGCGTCGTTGGCGTGAATACCTTCCACTCGCGCATCGATGCGCTTGGCCAGGCCGGTCAACACCTTGCCCGGGCCCATCTCGATTTCGAGGGTAACACCGTCGTTGGCCATGCGCTCTACCGTTTCAGTCCAGCGAACCGGGCTGAACAGCTGACGCACCAGGGCTTGCTTGATGGCGGCCGGATCCTGCTCACAGGAAACGTCGACATTATTGATGACGGCGATGGCAGGAACCTTGATCTCGATCCCATCCAGGGCGGCGGCCAGCTTTTCTGCGGCCGGTTTCATCAGGGCACAGTGGGAGGGCACGGAGACCGGCAGCGGCAGGGCACGCTTGGCGCCTGACTCTTTCATCAGCACGTTGGCACGCTCGACCGCCTCTTTGTGGCCGGCGATGACCACCTGGCCCGGAGAGTTGAAGTTGACCGGAGAGACCACCTGCCCCTGGGCCGCTTTCTCACAGTTGGCAGCGATGCTCTCGTTGTCCAGACCGATGATGGCAGCCATGGCGCCAGTCCCTTCCGGTACGGCTTCCTGCATGGCCAGACCACGCAGCTCGACCAGTTTGACGGCATCGGCAAACGCCAGCGCGCCGCTGCACACCAGAGCGGAGTATTCCCCCAGGCTGTGGCCGGCCATCACGGCAGGGGTTACCCCGCCTTGTTGTTGCCACAGGCGCCACAGCGCGACGGAGGCGGTCAACAGCGCTGGCTGGGTACGCCAGGTCTTGTTGAGATCCTCGGCCGGGCCTGCCATCACCAGGGCAAACAGGTCATAACCCAGCACCTGGCTCGCCTCGGCGAAGGTCTCTTTAATCACGGCGTGTTGCTCGGCCAGCTCAGCCAGCATGCCGACGCTCTGGGAGCCTTGTCCCGGGAAGGCAATGGCAAATCGGGTCATCATTGATTCCTTTAAGGTAAGACGAATTCGGTAAGCGGGCGCCCGAGGACCGGGCACCGCTCGGTATCAGAGGCGAACCAGCGCAGAGCCCCAGGCAAAACCGCCGCCGAAGGCTTCCAGCAGGACCAGCTGGCCGGGTTTGATGCGACCATCGCGCACCCCTTCATCGAAGGCGATGGGCACGGAGGCCGCGGAGGTATTGCCATGACGATCCAGGGTCAGGATCACCTTGTCGAGCCCCATGCCGAGTTTCTTGGCGGTGGCATTGATGATGCGGAAGTTGGCTTGATGGGGCACCAGCCAGTCCAGCTCGCTCGGCTCGACGTTGGCCGCAGCCAGGGTTTCGGTCACGATCTCGCTAAGGCGTGTCACCGCCACCTTGAAGACATCGTTGCCCTTCATGTACATGTAGGCTTCGAGCTCAGCACCCGGCATGCCGCGACGGGGCTGCGGCAGTTTGAGCAGCTCGCCATAACGGCCATCGGCATGCAGATGGGTGGAGAGGATCCCAGGAGTGTCGCTGGCACCGATGACCACGGCCCCTGCCCCATCCCCGAACAGGATGATGGTGCCGCGATCCTCGGGATCGCACATGCGTGACAGCACGTCCGCACCGACAACCAGCACGTGGCGAGCAGCGCCGGATTTGACGAACTGATCGGCGATGGCGAGAGCATATGTAAAGCCGGCACAGGCGGCGGCTACGTCAAACGCCGGGATCCCCGGTACGTCAAGCAGCCCCTGCAGTTCACAGGCAGCAGCTGGGAAGGCATTCTCTGCGCTGGTGGTGGCCAGCACTATCATGTCCAGATCGGCGGCAGTCAGACCTGCCGCATCAAGCGCACGCAAGGCCGCCTGATGAGAAAGGGTCGCGACGGTTTCGTCGGCTCCGGCGATACGGCGTTCACGGATCCCGGTGCGTTCCACGATCCATTCGTCACTGGTTTCAACCATCTGTTCAAGATCGGCGTTGGTACGAACCGAACTCGGCAGATAACTGCCAGTACCCAGAATTTTGCTATGCATAGAGTTTTATAAATCCCTGTCGGAAAAGACAGATTCAAGGCGATCTGCAATTTGCAATGGAAGTTGATGTCTGGCTTCTTGTGCGGCCAGCAGAATCGCATGACACAGAGCGCGGCACTCGGCCCGCCCATGGCTTTTTACCACAATGCCGCGCAATCCTAACAGACTCGCGCCATTATACTGGTCGGGGTTCAGGTAAGAGAAACGCCGTTTGATCATAAATCCGGCGAGTCGACCAAGAAAACTGCGTTTTTTGCGCGGATATCCGGCCAGTTCGGCCATCATCCGCACCACCCCCTCCGCGGTCTTGAGCGCCACGTTGCCCACGAAACCGTCGCAGACGATCACGTCGCACTCGCCGCTGAAGATCCTGTCCCCCTCAATGAAACCGACAAAATTCAGGGCGGAGCATTGGCGCAGCAACTCGGCGCTGTGGCGCACCAGGTCGTTGCCCTTGATCTCCTCCTCCCCTACGTTGAGCAGTGCCACTCTGGGTGAAGGTATCCCCTCCACCTTCTCTGCGACTACGGCGCCCATCACGGCAAATTGCAGCAGGGTGTCGGCATCGCAGCTCACGTTCGCACCCAGATCCAGCATCACGGTCCGCTTTCCACTCAATGTGGGCAGCGCCTTGATGAGGGCTGGCCGGTCAACACCGGGCAAGGATTTGAGCACGCACTTGGCCATGGCCATCAAGGCACCGGTGTTACCTGCACTGACACAGGCATCGGCAGCGCCGCTCTTGACCAGATCCAGGGTCACGCGCATGGAGGAGTCTTTCAGGGTACGCAGCGCCACGATAGGCTTTTCGCCCATGCCCACGACCTGGGAGGCATGCACGAGACGAACGCGAGGGTGGTTGAGCAAGCCATGTTGCTGCAGAAGAGGGGCGGTCTGGTGTTGATCACCGACCAGAACAAGTTTTAGCTGGGGTAGAAGAGACAGTGCCTGCACGGCGGCAGGCACTGTTTCCGAGGGGCCGATATCTCCCCCCATTATGTCTAGCGCGACAGTTTGCGTAGACAAAGGCAATCCTTAAGCGATTACCTTTTTACCGCGGTAGAAACCATCGGCAGTCACGTGGTGACGACGATGAATTTCGCCACTGGTCTGATCAACAGTCAGGGCAGCGGTGGTCAGCGCATCGTGGGAACGACGCATGCCACGCTTGGCGCGGGTTTTACGGTTCTGTTGTACGGCCATGGTAGGCTAACTCCTAAAATTCACTTACGTTTGAGCGCTTCAAGAACTGCAAAGGGATTCGGCCGCTCATCAGCAGGTTCGATTTCACCCCAGGTCATCTCCATGTTTCCTCTGGGACACACATCCACCGGATGCATGGCTACTTGAGGCAACGAGAGGATGAGTTCATCCTCCAGGATTTGATGAAGATCTATCTCGCCGTTTTCGTCCAACTCAATGGGCTCATAAGCTTCCGGCAGTTCTTCCTCGTTTGTTCTTTCGAACAGCGGAGTGTAAATAAAACTAGCTTCACAAAGGTGTTCAAACGTCTCACCACAACGCTGGCAAACCAGGTCGACCTTGGCATGGGCAGTGCCTTTCATAACGGTCAACTTCTGGACATCTTTGCCAAAGTGCAGTGTGACATCCACATCACTTCGCAAGCCTTCGGTTGATTCCTCCAGCCTGTGCATCTGCGACTTTTCCACTATCCCGACATAATCGAGTAGCTTCAAGGCATTACGGACTGGATCAACCTTAACGGGCAACTTCACCTTTTGCATAGGGCGCGAATATTATAGGTCCAACAAGGGATAGTCAAAGGAAAAAGTCCTTACCGCCGATGATTTTACCTTCACAGGCCCCTGCAAGAGGAACTTGTGCTCATCGGTGGCCGATTATGCCATATCGTGCAGGATCTGGCACAGGATCCTGTTCCCCTCCCCTGTCTGTCCACCGGATGTGCTCTTTGGTGTCTCATCAGGTGGCAGAACAGCGCGGGTCGCTCCCCAGCATGCCTGGTGTCGCAGCCACTCTGGGCTCGGCTTCCATCAGTCGGCGTATGGCTTTGAAACTGCCCACGGCAGCCTTGATGGCAATGGGATTGACCAGCCAGCCCGGCAAGTTGTTGCCCGGGTTGGTATAGGTTTCGAGCCGAACTAGTGTGCTGCCATCCCGTTGGGGTAGCGCCTCCCACCGTCCGGCGCTTTCCTGGATCCGGAACAGCCCTGCATGCAATGGCAGGGCATTCGGCTCTGCCCACACCTCGAGAGTCAGGCCGCAATCGATGCGTCGACTCAAATGGGAGCGGGTGATGAGCTCCCTGTCTTGCACCGGCCAGGGAGACGCCAGGCGGGTATAGACCAGATCATCGTCGGGACCAGATCTGGCCAGCACCCTGACTTCACGGCTCTGGGGCAACCACTCTTCATGGCGCGCCGTGTTGCGCAGCACCGTGATCAGCGCGCCAGGATCGGCATTCACCCGCATCTCCAGACGTAAGGCCTGAAAAGAGGTCGGAGGATTTGTATGGGTCCAAAGCATCACCCCCTCATCCCCCTGACGGGGTTGCCATGTCCCTGCCCAGCTGGCGAAGGAGATCAGTGCCATGACCAAGGCCGCATATCGTGTCATCACGCTCAATTCCGATCTCTTGTGTTTGTGCTGTGGTTCCATCAGCATGCATGCTTCCAGCTAATTAGGCGAGTCCCGCTGTAGACATCTCCTGTTTGCGTGGCCCCATCTGCACAGATAGAATCAACCAATTGATTTATAAATGGATATCATCAAAACATGCAGCCTTCCTTGATCCTCGCGTCCACCTCGTCCTACCGCAAAACCTTGCTGGAAAAACTCGGTCAGCCATTTCACTGTGCTGCGCCTCAAGTCGATGAGACAGCGCGACACGGGGAGACCGCAGAAGCCCTGGTCAGCAGATTGGCATTTGCCAAGGCGAATGCCGTTGCTGCTGACCGTGATCAAGGATTGATCATCGGTTCAGATCAGGTGTGCGTCTGTGACGGGCAGATCCTCGGCAAGCCCGGCACGGTGGAGAAGGCGGTCGAGCAGTTGCTGCGGGCACAAGGCAAGCGCGTCATCTTTTACACCGGGCTCTGTGTGATCAATGCTGCGAATGGCCATGCCGAGCAGCTCGTCGAGCCTTTCACCGTGCATTTTCGCTCGCTCGACGAAGCCGCCATCCGTCGCTATGTGGAGGCCGAACGTCCTCTGGATTGTGCCGGCAGCTTCAAATGCGAGGGAATGGGCATCGTCTTGTTCAAGGCGCTGGAGGGGCGCGATCCCAACGCCCTTGTCGGTCTTCCCCTGATAGGCTTGGTTGATCTCCTGGGTCGCCACGGCCTGGCTCTGCCATAACAAGAACTCTGCCATGAAAAACGGGAGCCTTGGCTCCCGTTTTTCATGGTTGTCAGCGTGGCAGCTTGGCGAGAAACGCCTCAAGTTCCGGTGACAATGGCGCTTCCACCTGCATCTCCCGCTCATCCACCGGATGAGTAAAGGTGAGCTTCCAGGCGTGCAGGAACAGACGCTTTAGCCCCTGCCCTCGCATTTTTTCATCAAACCCGGCCTCACCATATTTGTCATCACAGGCGATGGGATGGCCGGCGTGCTGGGTGTGGACACGGATCTGGTGGGTGCGGCCAGTGATGGGGCTGCACTCGACCAGTGTGGCTTCGGCAAATTGACGGGCAATCCGGAACCGGGTCTCGGAGGGTTTGCCATCGCTGCTGACCCGCACCACCCGCTCGCCGGATTGCAGATCATTTTTGCGAAGTGGCGCATTGACCACCTTGACGTGGGGTTGCCACTGGCCACGCACCAGCGCCAGATACTGCTTGCGCATGGTTTTGACCCGCAGCTGCTCGTGCAGGCTCCGCAGGGCACTGCGCTTCTTGGCAACCAGCAGTACGCCGGAGGTGTCACGATCCAGCCGGTGCACCAGTTCGAGGAAGCGGGCTTCGGGGCGCAGGGCACGCAGCCCTTCGATGACGCCAAAACTGAGGCCGCTGCCGCCGTGCACTGCCATGCCGGACGGCTTGTTGAGCACTATCATGGCGTCGTCTTCAAACAGGATCTGACTCTCCAGACGCTGGATGCTGCCGAGGTTGGCAGAAGGCAACTCATTCTTCTCGGCCACACGCACGGGGGGCACACGCACCTCGTCACCGGCACAAAGCTTGTATTCCGGTTTGATGCGCTTCTTGTTGACCCGCACCTCCCCTTTTCGAAGGATGCGATAAATCAGGCTCTTGGGGACGCCCTTTAACTGAGTCTTGAGAAAATTGTCAATGCGCTGCCCGTCATGCTCAGCTTCGATGGTGAGCAGCTGCACTTGTTGATGTATCTGTGTCATGGCGCGGATTTTAACACCGCTAACAGCCCTTGGCTCCATGCTTTGTTAAAAAATGGCGTCTTGCTATAAAAGTGGTTTAAATGGGATAATAAACAAGGTTTTGTCATTGTGTTCAAGCCTTGTACTAAGTGGCCAAAATGTATGCCACCCAATCCCGAAACACCGTGTATATAAGAACATGACGGTTCCCGGGTGCGAGGTACAACGCATGGAGAACACAAACAGAGCCGACGTAAATTGTCTCCACATCGGTATCCTTAATTCACGCCCTCTCGAGAAGGCTGAACCAGAGTGCCCTTAGTTTGCGCCTCATGCATACCCCAACCGGGAGGTTGCCCCAGCATGCTGAAGACCCGAGGCCGGCGCCGGCAGGACCCAGTGGAGGAATCAAAATGACAAAATAATGAGAACTCAATGAAAAGAATGCTAATCAACGCGACTCAGGAAGAGGAGTTGCGCGTAGCGCTGGTTGACGGACAACAGCTCTACGATTTGGATATTGAAAGTCCGGGACACGAGCAGAAAAAAGCGAACATTTACAAGGGCAAAATTACCCGAGTAGAACCCAGTCTCGAAGCTGCTTTTGTTGACTATGGCGCCGAACGCCACGGTTTCCTGCCGTTAAAGGAAATCGCCCGCAATTACTTCCCCTCCGGTTACTCCTATCAGGGTCGTCCCAACATCAAAGAAGTGGTCCGCGAAGGCCAGGAAGTCATTGTCCAGATCGACAAGGAAGAGCGTGGTACCAAGGGTGCAGCCCTCACCACCTTCATCAGTCTGGCTGGCAGCTACCTGGTGCTGATGCCGAACAACCCTCGTGCCGGCGGCATCTCCCGTCGCATCGAGGGTGACGAGCGGACCGAGCTGAAGGAAGCCCTGAGCGGACTGACCGTGCCGGACGGCATGGGCCTCATCGTGCGCACCGCCGGTGTGGGCAAGTCCCCGGAAGAGCTGGAGTGGGATCTGAACGTTCTGCTCAATCACTGGGACTCCATCCACAAGGCGTCACAACAACGTTCCGCTCCGGTGCTCATTCACCAGGAAAGCAACGTCATCGTGCGCGCCATCCGTGACTATCTGCGTCGCGATGTGGGCGAGATCCTGATCGACAACCCGGTCATCTTCGAGCGCGCCAAGTCGCATATCGAGCTGGTCCGCCCCGATTTTCTCAATCGCGTGAAGCTGTACAAGGGCGATGTCGCCCTGTTCAACCACTTCCAGATCGAGAGCCAGATCGAATCGGCCTTCCAGCGCGAAGTGCGCCTGCCCTCCGGCGGCAGCATCGTCATCGACCCGACCGAAGCACTGACCTCCATCGATATCAACTCCTCCCGCGCCACCAAGGGCGGAGATATCGAAGAGACCGCCCTGCAGACCAACCTGGAAGCAGCAGACGAAATTGCCCGCCAGCTGCGCCTGCGTGACCTGGGTGGCCTGATTGTCATCGACTTCATCGACATGACCCCGGTTCGCCATCAGCGCGAAGTGGAAAACCGTCTGCGTGAAGCGGTGCATCAGGATCGTGCCCGTATCCAGCTGGGCCGTATCTCCCGTTTCGGTCTGCTGGAGATGTCTCGCCAGCGTCTGCGTCCCTCCCTCAACGAGTCCAGCAGCCATATCTGCCCCCGTTGCCAGGGTCAGGGGGTCATCCGTGACAACGAATCCCTCGCCCTGTCCATCCTGCGTCTCATCGAAGAAGAGGCCATGAAGGACAACACCGAGCAGGTTCATGCCCAGGTGCCGGTCGATGTGGCCGCCTATCTGCTCAACGAGAAGCGTACCTCCATCGCCAATCTGGAACAGCGCAATGATGTGCGTGTCTACATCATTCCGAACCAGCATCTGGAAACCCCGCACTACGAAGTGACCCGCATCCGTCAGAACGAGATCCCGGAAGCGGCCAGCTACGAGCTCAAAACCGAGATTGCCAAGCCGGTCTATCAGCCGCGCCAGGCTCAGGTAGTCGAGCGCGAACAGCCGCTGCTGCAAGGGTTTGCCCCGGCTCCCCAGCCGGTTGCGCCCACCGTCCCGGCTCCTGTTGCGACTCCCGCTCCGGTTGCAGAACAAGTCGGCTTCTTTGGCAAGCTGGCCAAGGCCTTCTCCGGCCTGTTCGGTGCCTCCTCCGATGCGACTCCGGCCGAAGTGAAGGCGCCTGCCGACAAACCGGCCGCCCAGCGCGAAGCTCGCAAGGATGACGGGCACCGTCACCAGCGCGATGAATCCCGCAGCCGTGGTCAACGTGGCCGTCGCGATGACAACCGCGGCAGTCGCAATGCCGAGGCCGGCGAAAAGCGTGAAGGCGCAGCCAGCCGCGAGAGCAGTGATCGCAATCGTCGCCCGCGCAAAGAGCGTGAGCCTCGTCAAGAGCGGGAACCGCGCCAGGAACGGGAACCCCGTGGCGAAGTGCGCACCGAACAGCGCATGGAGCGTGAGCCTCGCGAACCCCGCCAGGAGCGCGAACCTCGTGCCCCGCGTCCGGCTCGTGAACCTCGCGCTCCCCGCGAACCCCGTGCCGAGGTGAGCGTCGAGGCGGTTGATACCGTTGATACTGCGGTCGCCAGCGCTGAACCGCGTCAGGAAAAAGAGCAAAAAGTGGCCGAGCGCCGCGAACGTCGCCAACTACGCAAGCAGATCCGTGTCGATGTCGCCGCGACCGACGCCCCTGCCCTGCCGACTGACGAGCAAATCACCGATGTCGCCGACGTGCAAGCCGCCGCTGCTGAGCAACAAGAAGAGCAAGGCGAAGGTCAGCGTCGTTCCCGCCGTACCCCGCGCAATCAGCGCATCGAAGGGCAACGTCGCAAGCGCATCAACGAAGAGGCTCGTGGCCAGCGTGAAGACGAAGCACAAGGTGAAGTGCAGCTGACTACCGCTGCCCAGGCCGATGCGGCTCAGGTGAAGGTGGAAGAACCGGTTGTGCCTGTCATCACCATTCCGAGCGCAGAAGCGGTTGCAGCCGCCCTGCAGGCGTCCGCCGCACTGACCGAACACGTGGTGGCTGAAGCCGTTGCTGAGGAAGCGGCAGAGCAAGCACTGGCAGCCCAGGCTGTGGACGCGCCCTCCACTGACGAAGTTGAGCGGGCTGCGCAAGCAGACCCTGAACCCGTCGCCGAAGTGGCAGTTGTCGAACCCGAGATGGTCGAACCTATCGTCGACACCGCCTCTCATGACGAACCTGTCGCCGTGATCGATGCTGTCGAGCAGACCCAGCAAGTGGAGGCCATCCCAGAAGAGGTTGCACCGGTTGCTGAAGCGGCACCTGTCGTGATCGCTGAGGAGACGGCCACCGTCGAGGCGGAGGTCGTCGAGATGCCGGCTGCCGTGGTGCAAACCGAGCCAGCAACCAGCCCCGAAGTGAAGGTCAGCAAGGGTGCCGGTGTATTGGCCCGTGCCCGCAAGGCTTATGCGCCCATGGCAACGCCGGCTGCGGCTCCTGCCCCGACCCCCCGTGAACCCGTGGAGTACGCTCCCCTGGTACGCAGTGAAGTCGTGACCTCCGGTCGCCACGGTGGCAGCACCGCTGCCAGCAACGTGGCAACCAGCCCGGCCGGTCGCCCCTGAGCAGACTCGTTAGTCTGAATAAAGAGCCACACATCGTGTGGCTCTTTTTTTGTCTCTTTATTGGGGCTGACATCGCCTTGCTCTCCCTCCCTGCCCGTTCGATATCCGCCGCTTTCCCGATGTTCAGCGGCCACACACACTCAGTCCCAAAATACGTGAATAACACACCAGACAGAGGATTCATCTCTGTCAAAGCATCACGACATGCCCTGCTCTGTCGACAGGGTCCGTGCATTGACAGCATATGAAGCCATTGGCAAACAGTCTGGCAGCGTTCCCCTTTGGTAGCACAGTCGGTGTGTTCAGTGGTGGCTGAGACAGCCCAGGTTGAACGGGAATGCCAGGCATAGGACAACCTGTGGCACTCTTCACTCTCATCATTTCTGGTGAGGAACATAGACCCGTTGCACACCCTCCCTTCAGCTTCACGTGCAAGGGTCGGCTCGTAACAAGGCGTTACACAGGCAGGTTCCCCTCACTGTGCACAACGAGTGGCTCAGGGATGTAGAGAAGCCAAAGAGGTGATAGATAATGTCATTCAACTTCTTGTCTGATGGCATACAGCTATTACTCATTGAACTATTGCCGTATGACGTGACATTCACCAGGCAACAAAAAAGGGCCCGAAGGCCCTTGTTTCATTTCCAATGACTGTCGCGCTTATCCGCCAAAGAGATGGTTGTTCAGCAGGAAGAGACCGCCGGAGAGCAGCATGGTGAGCGGCAATGTCAGCACCCAGGCCAGCAGAATGGTCTTGATGGTCTGGCTCTGCAGGCCGGACTTGTTGGCCACCATGGTCCCCGCTACCGCAGAGGAGAGAATGTGGGTGGTGGACACCGGCATCCCGGTCAGACTCGCAATCCCGATGGACGCGGCGGCCGTGATCTGGGCTGCAATGCCCTGGCTGTAGGTCATGCCGGAGGAACCGATCTTCTCCCCTACCGTGTAGACGATACGACGCCAGCCCACCATGGTACCGCAACCGAGCGCCAGGGCGATGGACACGATGACCCAGGTCGGCGCATATTCAGCCGTGGCGGTCAGATCCTTGCGCCATTTGGCGAGATCGGTCAGCTCCTTGGCCGGCAGCGGCAGTTTGGAGACCTTGCGGGCAGTGTCGTCGATGCACAGCAGCAGACGACGCACCTCGCGGCGATCCACCAGGTTCATCTCCTCGTAGGTGCGCACCTGGCCCAGACGCTTGTCGAGGGTCGCCATGGCCTGCAGGGCCTCCCCAGCCGCACAGTGGCTCATCAGCTCTTCCTGGGCTTTGGCAGGCACACTGAAGTTCACCAGATGGGAGACCTGATCCTGGTTACGCTGGTAGATCTCCATGATGCGCTGGTTGGCATCCTGGGTTCTGTCCAGATCATAGGAGCGGCTGTTCATGTCCAGCGCAAAATAGGCAGGCGCCATGCAGATCAGCACCAGCATCACCAGACCGATGCCTTTCTGACCATCGTTGGAGCCGTGCACGAAGCTCACCCCCATTGCGGAGCAAATCAGAGTGACACGGGCCCAGAACGGTGGATGCTTCTTGCCGTCCACCAGCAGGCGCTCTTCCGGGGTCTTGTGGATCTTGCTGCCAAGCCATACGCGCTTCATGGCGAACAGCAGCAAGGCGGCAATGATGAAGCCCACAGTGGGAGAGATGATGAGAGAGAGCATGATGTCGATGGCTTTGCCGACGTTGATACCCTCTTTCAGGGGTTGATGGCTGATCAGGGCATAGGCACCGCCTACCCCCAGGATGGAACCGATCAGGGTGTGGGAGCTGGATGCCGGAATGCCGAAGTACCAGGTTCCCAGGTTCCAGACGATGGCCGAGAACAGCAGGGAGAACACCATGATCAGACCCTGGGTGGAGTCCATGCCAAGCAGCAGATCGATGGGCAGCAGATGAACGATGGCGTAGGCCACCCCCAATCCACCCAGCATGACACCGGCGAAATTGAACAGACCGGAAGCCACCACCGCCATATGAGCCGGCATCGCCTTGGTATAGATAACCGTTGCTACCGCGTTGGCGGTATCGTGAAAGCCGTTGATGAATTCATAGGCCAGCACAAAAAAAACGGCCAATACCAAACCGATTGACCACCACAAACCCAAACCACTAAACATTTCAAACATAAAAACGAACCTGTTTATGAGTTGCGGCGGATTATGCCAGAAGGCTCGATGCGCCATACCCGTTGTTGAAATATTTCAGCAAAAAAAAAAAAGGGCATTCCGTCAGAAAATGTCTTAGGGCCTGTAGGAACGGGGCTTGTCGAGGATTAATTTAAGTCCATTCCATTGCTGTGGATAGGCGCCAATCAAAGCCGTAGCATGGCTCAATGTCCCGAAAAAGGCCGCTTTCAACCCGCTCGGCACGTCCGTTTCCTTTTGTCAGATATAAAAGAGGGTGCCCTGGCACCCTCCTCGATAGACAAGCCACACGGTGCGGGGGTCAATCCTGGTTGATCCGGCTGGCCACAGCCCCTTGCTGACTCTTGTATTTGGCATTTTCCCGTTTGTTGTACGGGCGAGCCGCGGTACCTGACAGCATCTCGAAGTTCAGGGCACCGATCTTCATCTTGGGACGCAGGGCCAGAGGCAACTTGCCGCCGTTGTAAAACTCCAGCACGATGCGACCGGACCAGCCCGGATCGATGCGGTGGGCGGTGACGTGCACCATGAGGCCCAGGCGCGCCAGGGAGGAACGACCATCCAGCCAGCCGACGATATCGGCGGGCAAGGTAACCGATTCATAGGTCACTGCCAGCGCCAGCTGACCCGGGTGCAGATAGAAGGCTTCGCCGTCCGGCACGTGGATCTCCTCGCTCATCACCCGCTCGATGGCATCGGCCATCTCGGCACTGGTCCCGCCAAGGTCGATATAAGGCGCGGTATGATCGCGAAACACCCGAAACTCGTTGCCCAGCAGCACATCGACGCTGACGCCGCTGATCCGCTCAACACCGGGCCGCGGCTCGATGACGATCTTGCCTTCATCCAGGTGCTGTTCGATATCGGTATCACAAAGACGCATTCTGCGACTCTCCTGACAAAAGATTCATTAAAAAAAGCCGGGCATCACCCGGCTTGTTTTCTCTCAACCAATCAACATATGGCGGATACGCGCCTTGAGCATGTCGATGGCGATGCGGTTCTTGCCGCCACGGGGCACGATCACGTCGGCATACTGCTTGGACGGGTCGATGAACTGCATGAACATGGGACGCACAGTCTTCTGATACTGCTTGAGCACGGAGTCCATGGTACGACCGCGCTCCTGCACATCGCGCACCAGACGGCGCAGCAAACAGATGTCGAGCGGGGTATCCATGAAGATGGAGGCGTCCATCAGTTCGCGCAGGCGGCTGTCAGTCAACAGCAGTATCCCTTCGAGGATGATGACACGGCGCGGTGCAAAGGTAGTGACCTCGGTCATGCGCGTGTGCTCGGTATAGGAGTACTGGGGGATGTTGACCGCCTGCCCTTGTGTCAGCTGGGTCAGATGCTGCACCAGCAGATCGTGATCCAGGGCATTGGGGTGGTCATAGTTGGTCTTGACCCGCTCTTCCATGGTCAGGTGGGTCTGATCACGGTAGTAGCAATCCTCGGTGATCACACCAATCTGACCCGCTCCCAGCTCGGCCACCAGCTCTTCATAGATGGTTTGGGCGATAAGACTCTTGCCGGACGCGGATGCACCAGCAATACCGATGATCACGCAGGAATGTTGAGTATCAGACATTGAAAATACCTAAAGAGAAGAGCACTGGGGATTGTTTAAACCGATCCATTATATGAAAAAGGGGTGGCCATGCCCACCCCAAATCCGTCCCCCTTGGCCGAACGCCGATTATTCGTCCAGCGCCACCGTGTAGAGCGGGGTCGCAATCGGTTTTGCGCTGAAATAGAGCTCGGCCCCTACCCGGCGAGCCAGTTTCAGGTAAGTCTGTGACAGCTCGCCATCCGGCGCACCGAACACGGTGGGGCAGCCGTCATCCATGTGCTGGCGAATGTCGATATGCAGCGGCAACTGACCAAGCAGCGCCACGTGATACTGCTCCGCCATCTTCTGGCCACCGCCGGTACCGAACAACGACTCGTGATGCCCGCAGGCGCTGCAGACGTGGTAACTCATGTTCTCGACGATGCCAAGCACAGGCACATTGACCTTGTTGAACATGGCAATCCCCTTGCGGGCATCTGCCAGCGCCACATCCTGGGGCGTCGTGACGATCACCGCCGCCGTGGTGGGCACCTGCTGGGCCAGCGTCAGCTGGATATCGCCGGTGCCCGGGGGCATGTCCACCACCAGGTAGTCCACCTCGCCCCAGCGGGTCTCGTGAAGGATCTGCCCGAGTGCCTTGCTCGCCATGGGACCGCGCCAGATGGTGGCATCCTGCTCGGCCACCAGATAACCGATGCTGTTGCTCTTGATGCCGCAGGCCATCACCGGCTCCATCAACTTGCCATCAAAGCTGACAGGGCGCTCCTTGAGGGTCCCCGTCATGGTCGGGATGGAGGGGCCATAGATGTCCGCATCCAGCAGGGCGACCCGCGCCCCCTCTTTTTGCAGCGCCAACGCCAGGTTGACCGCGGTAGTGGACTTGCCCACCCCTCCCTTGCCGGAGGCAACCACCAGGATATTGCGGATCCCCTGCACCGCCGCCAGTTGCTGCGCGCGAGGCATGCTGGCCACGTCTATCTCCCCCGTCCAGTCGATGCGGGTCGCACCGGTTGCGCTGCGCAGCCGCGCATCGAACTCCTCTTTGATCTGTTCAAACAGGGACTGGCCGGCAAAGGGCAGCACCAGCGTGATGGCCAGGGTCTGTTCGTGCCGCTCGACGGTACGCACAAAACCGGCCGCGACCAGATCCTTGCCCCATCCTGCCGGCTTAAATTCGGCCAGGATCTGTTTTACTGAATCAATCACCATTAACTCCCCATTATGTTGTCGTTATGCTGAGGTGAACGGTTACCGCACATAAATCAGTGGCTTGCCGACGTCATCGTGATGCCGCCAGTCAGGGCACCGGGGGCCACAACCCTAGGCAGGCCGCCCCCAATTCGGGTAACATGCACGGCACTGTATCATCCCAACAGGCACATAAAGAACGTATTATGGCAACTGATCCTCGTAGAATGCTGGTAACCTGCGCCCTCCCCTATGCCAACGGCTCCATCCATCTCGGCCACATGCTGGAACACATCCAGGCCGATATCTGGGTTCGTTATCAGCGAATGCGTGGCCATCAGGTGCATTTCGTCTGTGCCGACGATGCCCACGGTACGCCCATCATGCTCAAGGCTCAGCAGATGGGGATCTCGCCGGAAGAGATGATTGCCGCCGTCTCCCAGGAGCACCAGGGGGATTTTGCCGGTTTCAACATCAGCTTCGACAACTACCACTCCACCCACAGTGACGAGAACCGCGAGCTGGCGGGCGTGATCTATGGCCGCCTCAAAGAGTCAGGCAAAATCAAGATCCGCACTATCTCCCAACTGTTCGATCCGGAAAAATCCATGTTCCTGCCGGATCGCTTCGTCAAGGGCACCTGCCCCAAGTGCAAGTCCCCCGATCAGTACGGTGACAACTGCGACAGTTGCGGCGCGACCTACAGCCCGACCGAGCTGATTGATCCGAAATCCGCCGTCTCCGGTGCGACCCCGGTGATGAAGGACTCCGAGCACTACTTCTTCGACCTGCCCCAGTTCGAAGCCTGGCTCGCCGACTGGGTACGCGGCTCCGGCGCCATCCAGGAAGAGATGGCCAACAAGATGCAAGAGTGGTTCGAAAGCGGCCTGCAGCAGTGGGACATCACCCGTGACGCCCCCTACTTCGGCTTCGAAATTCCCGGTGCCCCCGGCAAGTACTTCTATGTCTGGCTGGACGCCCCCATCGGCTACATGGCGTCGTTCAAGAACCTGTGCAACAAGCGCGGCGACATCGACTTCGACAGCTACTGGAAAGCGGACTCCGACGCCGAGCTCTATCACTTCATCGGCAAGGACATCGCCTACTTCCACTGCCTGTTCTGGCCGGCCATGCTGGAAGGCGCGAACTTCCGCAAGCCGACCAAGGTCAACGTGCACGGCTATGTGACCGTCAACGGCGCCAAGATGTCCAAGTCCAAGGGCACCTTCATCAAGGCGTCCACCTATCTCAAGCACCTGGATCCGGAGTGCCTGCGTTACTACTACGCCGCCAAGCTCAACAGCCGCATCGACGATCTGGACTTGAACCTCGAAGACTTCGTCTCCCGCGTCAACGCCGATGTGGTCAACAAGCTGGTCAACCTGGCCTCTCGCAACGCCGGCTTTATCGCCAAGCGTTTTGACGGCAAGCTGGCCGCCACCTGCGCCGAGCCCGCACTCTACGCCGAGTTTGCCAACGCCAGCGCCAGCATCGCCGAAGCCTATGAAGCGCGCGAATTCAGTCGCGCCATCCGCGAGATCATGGCCCTGGCCGACAAGGCCAACCGCTATGTGGACGACAAGGCTCCCTGGGTCATCGCCAAGCAGGAAGGGGCGGATGCCGAGCTGCAAGCCGTCTGCTCCGTCGGCATCAACCTGTTCCGCGTGCTGATGGCCTACTTGAAGCCCGTCATGCCGCAACTGGCCGAGCGCGCCGAAGCCTTCCTCGGCGAGACCCTGACCTGGGACGGCATCGCCGCCCCTCTGGTCGACCACGGCGTCGCTCCCTTCAAGGCGCTCTTCTCCCGCATCGAGTCCGCCAAGGTGGATGCCATGGTGGAAGCGTCCAAGGAAGATCTCGCCAAGGAGCAGAGCAAGAAACCGGCAGGCCCCCTGGTGGACGATCCCATCAGCGAGACCATCACCTACGACGACTTTGCCAAGATTGACCTGCGGGTGGCGCTGATCAAAAAGGCCGAAGCGGTGCCGGAAGCCGAGAAGCTGCTGAAGTTGCAGCTGGACATCGGCGGCGAAACCCGTCAGGTGTTTGCCGGTATCAAGTCTGCCTACAACCCGGCAGATCTGGAAGGCAAGCTGACCGTGATGGTGGCCAACCTGGCCCCGCGCAAGATGCGCTTTGGCATGTCCGAAGGCATGGTGCTGGCGGCAGGTCCGGGCGGCAAGGATCTCTGGATCCTCGAGCCCCAGGAAGGTGCCCAGCCGGGCATGCGCGTGAAGTAATACGCCCCTTCCCGGACAGTCCCAATGAAAAGAGAGGCCAATGGCCTCTCTTTTTTTATCTTGTGGGGTGCTTACTGCCCGCTCTGCAGCAATGCCATGCGAAGGCCGACCAGCTCCGCCTGATGGCAATCCAGTTGCAGTAGTTGGCAGCGGATCTCTGTTTTCAGGGCTCGCCGTTGCTGGCCCCGCCCCGTTTCGCCCCCAAGGCGTCTGAGCCATTGGCGCCTGTCCTGCAATTGCCCAAGCCGCTCCTGCCAGCTCACCAGCATGGACAACCAGGCCGGATCCCCTCCCCCCTGTGCCGTCAGCAGCTCCATCCCGTAGCGCGCCTGTTTCAGCACCAGACGCAGCCGGTGCCAGCACCGAAGTTTCGCCCTGGTGCCCACAGGAAGGGAGGTGGTCTTCGCCAGTGCATCCGACAGTGACAGCGCCAGATGCAGCTGAAACAGCGACAAGAGATCGACACCGACGGGCACCTCTTCCAGTCGGGCCAGCCAACGGGCAAGCAGGCCGGTCAACAGGGGGACCCGTGGCAAGCGGTTCTGCCGAAGCGAGCCACCATGATGCTGCGCATAGACCTGGGCATCGCGCAGGGCGGAGAGCGTGCCGACGGCACGGGTCAATCGCCGCTCCAGCTCGGGCTCATGAATGAGGGGTCGCCACAGGGCGAGCAGCGCCAGCAGGCGGCGGGCCGCTATCCGGTAGGCATGCACCTCTTCCATCCCCTTGTGCTGGCGCAGTGCCAGGGTCGCCCCCCGATATTGCCCAACGAGCCGGTTGGCCTGCGCAATCCCGCTCTCCCCCATGAACCCTCCCGGCTAGTTGGTATGAAAACCGGTTCCGGTGGGTGGCAACGCCTGGGTGCACTCCATTCGGGTGACGGTGGCGGTTCGGGGCCCGTGCTCAAGCCAGCCCAGCATCATCTGTACCTTCTGTTCGGGACCGGCAATCAGGATTTCCACCGAGCCATCTTCCAGGTTGTAGGCATGCCCCCGCAGCCCCAGTTGCAGCGCCCGCTCCCGGGTGAAGTAGCGAAACCCCACCCCCTGAACCTGACCCCACACCCGCACGACAAACGATTGCTCTCCCATTTATCACACCTTTCCCTTAAGTAATTTTTCCCCGGGGCGATAATGAGCGCGACACTCTCTTCCCCTTGCAGGACGCAATACCATTATGAAAGAAGTAAAGTTTCGGTGGGTTGACCGTTATCTCATTCACCTCACGATCAGCGAGAAATTTCTCATCACCTTCTGGTGCCCCCTGGTGTTCATCGCCTTCCTCACCTGGTATCTGCTGGCCGATGGCCATGATCAGGCGATGCAGCTCAGAGTGGATCAGCTAAAAGGGCGGGTCGAGACCACGGCCCAGCTGGTGAGCCAGCAGCCGACCCTTACCCTGCCCGCGGATCTCGTACTCACGCCTGGCGCCGCCACCGGCCTTAGCCAGCAGGGGGACATCTATCGCTATGGCGCCAGCGCAGGACAGGCGGGCGTCGTCTCCGGCACCCTGGATACGAGTCACTACGCCCTCTGGGATGGTCAGGGCACCACGCTCACCATCATCGCGGTGCTGGCCGCCCTGCTGGCCCTCATCACCCACTATCTGATGACCTTTGTCTCGGGGGCCCTCTACTCCACCAACAAGGCGTTGCAGACGGTAGCGAACGGCGATCTCACCTTCCGGCTCAACTTCTTCCCGGTACGGGACGAGTTCTCCATTCTGGCGGGCAGCATCGACACCTTCACCGACCGCCAGCACAGGATAGTGCAACTGGTGGAAGAGTCCGCCGATGCCCTTACCCTGGCCGCAGACGAATTTCGCGAGCATGCCAGCGACGGCGAGCAGCTTGCCCGCGCCCAGCGCCAGCACATGGACTCCCTGGCCGCCGCCATGGAGCAGATGTCCGCCGCCATCCGGGAAGTGGCCCGCAACGCCAATGACACCCTGCTGCAAACCCGCCAGTCCAGCGACGAGGCGACTCACGGGGCACAGCGGGTGGCACGTACCATTACCGCCATCCGCACCCTGGCAGACGAGATTGGCAATGCCTCGGGCGCGGTCGAGCGGCTGACTCACAACGCCAATCGCATCAACGAAGTGGTCAACGTCATCAACGCCATCTCCCAGCAAACCAACCTGCTGGCCCTCAACGCTGCCATCGAGGCCGCCCGGGCTGGTGAACAGGGACGCGGCTTTGCGGTGGTGGCCGACGAGGTGCGCACCCTCGCCAGCCGCACCCAGCAGGCCACGGTGGAAATCCAGCAGATGATCGAGGAGCTCCAGGCCGGTACCGAGGCGCTGAACGACATCATGGAGAAGACGGTGGGGCGCGCCGCCGACAGCCAGCAGCTCATCACCGAGGTGGGCATGGACATCGAGCGGCTCAGCAACCACAGCGATGCGGTGCTGGAGATGAGCACCCAGATCGCCACCTCCAGCGAAGAGCAGAGTTCGGTGGCCGAGGAGATCACCCGCAACCTCGACAAGGTGCGCCACGAGGCAAGCCGGGTGGAGGAGTCCGCCAGCGCGGCGGTCGCCGGCACCACCGGCCTCAAGGGAACCGCCAGCGAACTCGGTCAGGCGCTCACCGGCCTGCGGATCTGACCCCTCCGGCAGGCCATCGTCCAGATGGCCTGCCATGTCTGGGCCAGGCGCTGGGGACGCGCGAAACAGCCCGTCCGACCCTGACCACGTGTGGATGCACGGATCCCGGTAGACGCGGCTTGCGTGCCTACCCTCACAGCCCCTACTATATGCCCCCTTCTTTTCTACCATCGGCAACTACCCATGAGCGCTTCCATCTATCTCGTCAAAGGCCGCGAAAAATCCCTGCTGCGTCGCCACCCCTGGATCTTCTCCAAGGGCATTGAGCGGGTGCAGGGCAACCCCGTTGACGGCGATACCGTCGAGATCTTCACCCATGACGGCAAATGGCTCGCCCGTGGTGCCTGGTCCGGCAGCTCCCAGATCCGTGCCCGGGTCTGGACCTTCGACAAGGATGAGAGCGTCGATCTCGACTTCTTCATCCGTCGCCTCAAATATGCGCAGGAGTCCCGTGACGGGCTCATCAAGCGTCAGGGCCTCACCGGTTATCGCCTCTGCGCCGCCGAATCCGACGGCCTGCCGGGTCTGACCATCGACCGTTACGCCGACTTCCTGGTGTGCCAAATTCTCTCTGCCGGCGCCGAGTTCCAGCGCGAGCTGATCACGCAAGCGCTGCGTACCCTCTACCCCGAGTGCAGCATCTATGAACGCTCCGACGTGGCCGTGCGCAAGAAGGAAGGGCTGAAGGAGCGCACCGGTGTCATCCATGGCGAGACCCCGACCGACCCCGTGGTCATCGAGGAGAACGGCGGCGTCAAGATCCTGGTCGATATTCGTAACGGTCACAAGACGGGTTTCTATCTGGATCAGCGGGATAACCGCCTTGCCGCAGCGAAATACACTGAAGGCAAGCGGGTGCTCAACTGCTTCTGCTACACCGGCGGTTTTGGCGTCTATGCCCTCCAGGGCGGCGCCAAGGAGGTAGTCAACGTCGATCTCTCCCAAAATGCGCTGGACATCGCCCGCCAGAACGCCGAACTGAACGGGCTGGATACCAGCAACACCCAGTTCGTCCGCCACGACGTGTTCAAGCTGCTGCGTGAATACCGCGAGAAGGGCGAGAAATTCGATGTCATCGTGCTGGATCCACCCAAGTTTGCCGAGAGCAAGGCCCAACTGCTGGGCGCCTGCCGCGGCTACAAGGACATCAACATGCTGGCGTTCCAGCTGCTGGCGCCGGGTGGCGTGCTCTTGACCTACTCCTGCTCCGGTCTGATGGAGCAGAGCCTGTTCCAGAAGATCGTCGCCGATGCAGCGCTCGATGCCGGCCGCGACGCCCAGATCCTGGAGCTCCTCTCCCAGGCATCCGATCACCCCATCGGTACCGCCTATCCGGAAGGCTTCTACCTCAAGGGGCTGGTGGTGCGCGCCCGCTAAGCCGAGCAGACCAGCGCTGACAACCCTTCTCCCCGGTTCCAGATCCGGGCCAGGACGGGGTCCGGCAAGCCATCAAAAAGCCCGCGATCGTAGCGGGCTTTTTTTATGCGGCCGCCAAAGAGACAACCTCCCCCCGACTTTGCCACCAACAGCGATTGCTGCCCCCATCCCTCCTCTTCGACTGACGACTGCCATCCTCAATCAAGAGTTGCCGCATCGTTAACCCGATTCTCATCTCTCTTTCACTACACAACCCACCAGCAGAGACATGCCCGGCATTTGCTTTATGCAAAAGCATGAAATATTACGTATCAATATTAAAAAATCCTCGGGGAAATATCAGCCATAAACGCATACCCACTCATTTGAATGAATATTGCTGTTTTCCCCTGCAATGGATCACGCCATGCCCCTTGTCCGCCTCGCACATTGCCTGGGGCGACAATACTCGCCCACCACAAGTCATCCCGCTCAATCACGCGCTGGCGCGCCCAGCGGGAAGTAGTGTCGAAATGGCCTCGCCTCCTCCACCACCCGCACGATGGAGGGATGATTGAGCAGACGGGCGCGATAGGCACGCAGACGGCCATAGCCAGCCGGGATCTCGTGGGCCCAGTCGGCGTAGAAGAGCGAGGGGGCGGCGGCGCAATCGGCCAGCGTGAAGTCTGCGCCGGCAATCCAGTGGCGTCCTTCCAGTCGCTGATCAAGCCAGGGGTAGATCTGATTGATCATCTCGCGGGCCTCCGCTACGCCATAGCGGTCGCGATCAGCGGCCGGGCGCAGCGCATCCAGCACCACTTTTTGCATCGGCGTCATCACATAGTTGTCGAAGACGCGATCCAGCATATGCACCTCCAGACCCGCATCGCCGGGCGGGATCAGGCTGACGGGGCCCGGGTGGTGCGCCTGCAGATGGGCGACGATGGTGCTGCTCTCGAGGATGCAGCGACCGTCATCCAGCAACACCGGGAAGCGCTTGAGTGGCCAGAGGGCGGCAAGTTCGGCGTTCGCCGCCGGCTCTTCGAGATCCCGGTACTCGAACGGCGTGGCATTCTCGTAGAGAGCGATCAGCACTTTTTGGCTGTAGGACGAAAAGGGGTGGGCATAGAGTTTCATGGGGATGTTCCTGACGCTCAGAGGGATGACTTCCCTAGTCTAGATCCCCTCTCTATTTTCGATGCGTCCCTATCCCATGCTGGTTTTGGGATGATAAACGCCCATTCATGACGTCAATCACACTCGTATGACTCTCTTTTAGGTAGGGTGATCCCGCCTGCGGCCGCCAAGCCGGGGCTGCCGACTCATCAGGATTGATGAGCGGCACCACAACAAAAATTGATGTCAGGCCAAGCTGAACATCATCAAGGATCCCGTCATGAATCAATCATTGCCGCTGTTGACGCCGCTGCGGGGCATCGCTGCCCTGATGGTGGTGCTGTTCCACGCCCGCTTGCTGCTCTTTCCCCAGTGGATGGAGTCGATCGCCGGCCACACCCAACTCATCGAGAACGGCTACCTCTGGGTCGATCTCTTCTTTATTTTGAGCGGGCTGGTGCTGGCCCACGTCTACGGGGAGGCCTTCGCCCGCACGCCCCGCACCATCGGTTATGGCCGCTTCCTCTGGCTGCGGCTGACCCGGGTGTATCCCCTCTACCTGGTGACCCTGCTGCTGCTGGTAGGCTGGGAGCTCTACAAGGCCCACCACGGGATTGGCTTCTTCGCCGGTCCCCTGTTCAAGATGTGGGAGTGGGAAGGAATGCCTCCTTTTGGCTCACCCTTTACCCCGGCCGAGGCGCTGCCAAGCAGCCTGTTGCTGCTGCAGGTGGTGACGGATCAGGGGCTGACCTGGAACTTCGCTGCCTGGTCGCTCAGCGTGGAGTGGATTAGCTATCTGCTGTTTCCGCTGCTCATTCCCCTCGCCGTCACCCGCAGCCCCTGGAGCAACCTCGCCCCCTTGCTGGCCCTGACGGTGCTGGCCTTTATCGTGCACAGTCGCGGTACCCTGGATGTCACCAGCGGGGCGCTGGCCATCGGGCGCGGGGTGAGTGAATTCGTGCTCGGCCTCTGGCTGCTGCCGAAGGTGAAGGCTGCCCGCCAGTGGTCCATGATGCAGCAAGATCTGCCGCTGCTGCTCGCCTTTGTGCTCCCCTTCGCACTGATGCAGTTCACCATGACACCGTTGTTGACCCTGCTGCTGATCAGCGCCTACGTGTTGCTGATCTGGATTGCCGCTGCCCAGGGTGATCGCCAGAGCCCGCTGCTGCGCCTCCTAGACAACCGCTTCACCAACTGGCTGGGGGATCTCTCCTACTCCATCTACCTGCTCCACGCCCTGGTGTTGCTCACCGGCTGCGAGCTTGTCCACTCTCTGGCGCCGGGGCTCACCGCGTGGTGGTACGCCCAGACCAACCCCTTGCTGGGGGTGCTGGCCACCCTGTTGATGCTCGCCGTGCTGATCGGGCTCTCGGCGCTGAGCTACACCCTGCTGGAGCGGCCGCTGCAACGGCGCCTGCGCCGGCTAGGCAAGGCTCCCCAACCAGTGATGGAGCAAGCTGGCTAGCTTCCGTCACCACATGCTGCCCCGATGCAAGACAGGCACGCCGTCGGGGCGGCTCAAAGTGGGACTAGCCAGAGCAAGGCGAAGAGTACGGCTCTTTTTGAACCCGACAATCCCCTGCGCTTTGTGTGAATTCCAGTTCGAATCAAGAGGGCCGTCTGTGGCATAATGGCCCGTCCTGTGGTCCTCGGCGGGGCTTCGCCGGCGCATCCTTGCCCTCCTCCCGTCCTGCCAGGCAGCCTGACATCACTGTGTTCACAGGCCGCCAGGGCCACCCTATTTTTGCGCGCACATTTGACGGTGCCACAGCAGTTATTTGTACACGCAAGTCTGCCCACACAAGGGGAAAGCATGTCTTCCATTCGTCTGACCCAATACAGCCACGGCGCTGGCTGCGGTTGCAAAATCTCCCCCAAGGTGCTCGACACCATCTTGAAGAGCCAGATCCCGGGCTTTGACGACCCCACCCTGGTGGTCGGCAACAGCAGCAAAGATGACGCCGCCGTGGTCGATATCGGCAACGGCCAGGGCATCGTCTCCACCACCGACTTCTTCATGCCCATCGTCGACGATCCCTTCACCTTCGGTCGCATCGCCGCCACCAATGCCATCAGCGACATCTATGCCATGGGCGCCAAGCCCATCGTCGCCATCGCCATCCTCGGCTGGCCCATCAACACGCTGGCGCCGGAAGTGGCCCAGCAGGTGATCGACGGCGGCCGCCAGGTGTGCCACGAGGCGGGTATCTCGCTCGCCGGTGGCCACAGCATCGACGCCCCCGAGCCCATCTTCGGTCTTGCGGTGACCGGTATCGTGCCACTCGACGCCATCAAGCAGAATGACACCGCCCAGGTGGGCGACACCCTCTATCTGACCAAGCCCCTTGGCATCGGCATCCTCACCACAGCTCAGAAGAAGGGCAAGCTCAAGCCCGAGCATGAGCAACTGGCCCCGGATGCCATGTGCACCCTCAACAAGATTGGCCAGCGCTTCGCCGCCTTACCCGGCGTGCACGCCATGACCGACGTGACCGGTTTTGGACTGGCAGGCCACCTGCTGGAGATGTGCGAAGGTTCCGGCGTCAGTGCCCGTCTGGACTTCAAGGCGCTGCCGCTGCTTGACGAGGTGGATTACTACCTGAGTGAGGGCTGCGTACCGGGCGGTACCCTGCGCAACTTCGACTCCTATGGTGACAAGCTGGGTGCCATGGATGATCGCACTCGCAACATCCTGTGCGACCCGCAGACCAGCGGCGGCCTGCTGGTGGCCGTCGGTAAAGAAAGTGAAGCCGAGCTCCTTGCCATTGCCGCACAGGCAGGGCTGCCCCTCTCTCCCATCGGCCAGTTGCAGGCCCGCACCGGCAACCAGTTCATCGAGGTTGTCCAATGAGTGTCCTGCCACTGGCCACGGATTACGCCCAGATCTTTTTGGATGAGGTTCCACTCATCGATCTGCGTGCCCCCGTCGAGTTCAAGGAAGGGGCCTTTCCCACCGCCGTCAGCCTGCCGCTGATGACGGACGAGGAGCGTGCCCGGGTCGGTACCTGTTACAAGCAGGAGGGACAGGCCGCAGCCATCACCCTGGGCCATCAACTGGTGGGTGGCGCGGTGCGCGCCGCGCGCATGGAAGGCTGGCTGGCCAGGTTGCGCCAGCAACCCGACGCCCTGCTCTACTGTTTTCGCGGCGGCCTGCGCTCCCAGACAGTGCAGCAGTGGCTGGCCGAGGCCGGCATCACCCGCCCCCGGGTCGCGGGCGGCTACAAGGCGCTGCGCCACTTTCTCATCGAGACCCAGGCGAAGGCCAGTGCAGAGTGCGACTGGACCGTGCTGACCGGCATGACCGGCTCCGGCAAGACCCACATGCTGGCGCACATCACCCAGGCGGTGGATCTGGAAGGGCACGCCCGTCACAGGGGGTCGTCGTTTGGCCAGCTGCCGGGTGGGCAACCCGGCAACATCGACTTCGAAAACCGGCTTGCCATCGAGCTGCTTCAGCGTCGCAACCGGGGGGAATCACAGTTTGTGCTGGAAGACGAGAGCCGTCTCATCGGTCGCTGCGCCCTGCCACTCAACCTTTATGAGGCCATGTGCCGGGCTCCTCTGGTGGTGGTGGAGGTGCCGCAGGAGGCACGGGCCGAGCAGATCCGCACCGATTACGTGCAGGATCTCTGGCTGCGCTATCTGGAGTTCCATGGGCCAGATGCAGGCTGGCCCCTCTTTGCCGGCTACCTCACCGACGCCATGGCCAGGCTCAAGCGCCGACTCGGGGACAAGGATTATCGCGAACTCGATGGGCTGTTGCAGGCCGCCCTCAGGGAACAGGCCCAGAGCGGGGACACCCGCGCCCATCTGGTCTGGATCAGGCTGCTGCTGACTCGCTACTATGACCCCATGTACCGCTATCAGCTGGACAACAAGCGCGAGCGGATCCTGTTTCGTGGTGACAAGGAGGCCTGCCTCGCCTTCTTCGCCAAACGCTCCCCCCTTCAGACCCCTCAGGAGAGTCCCACATGTTGAAGTTCGAGGTGATCCCGGTCACCCAGTTCGCCCAGAATTGTTCCCTTATCTGGTGTGACGAGACCCGCCAGGCTGCCCTCGTCGATCCCGGCGGCGAGGCGGACAAGCTGCTGGCCGCCATTGCCAAACGGGGGCTGACCCTGACCCATATCCTGCTGACCCACGGCCATCTGGATCACGTGGGCGCCGCCGCCGAGCTGCGCGAGAGAACCAGTATCGCCATTACCGGCCCCCACAAGGAGGATGCTTTCTGGCTCGATATCCTGCCCCAGCAGAGCCAGATGTTCGGCTTTGCCCATACTCCGGCCTTTACACCGGATAGCTGGCTCGAACAGGGTGACAAGGTACAGGTTGGCAAATGCGAGCTGGAGGTCTATTTCTGCCCGGGCCACACTCCGGGCCACATCGTGCTGCTCTGCCAGGCAGAACGCCTCGCATGGGTGGGGGATGTGCTCTTTGCCGGCAGCATAGGCCGCACCGATTTCCCGCGCGGGGATCACGGGACGCTGATCAAGTCGATCACCGAGACCCTGCTGCCGCTCGGGGATGAGATCGTCTTTATTCCGGGCCATGGCCCGAGCTCCACCTTTGGTCACGAACGGGCCAGCAATCCCTATCTGACACAGCCCATCTGGTAATCCCCCCGCTCCTCGCGGGCATCCCATTGCGCCTTGAGGCGCAAGATCTCCGGCATGATCTCGAGAAAACGGGAGAGCAGCCGGGGATCGAAGTGCTGGCCTGCACCATCGCGCATGGTAGCCAGCACCCGGTCCAGGGGCCAGGGCTCCTTGTAGGGACGACGCACGCTCAGGGCGTCAAAGACGTCAGCGATGGCCACTATCCGCGACGCCTCGGGGATCCCCTCACCGGTCTCGCCAGCGGGGTAGCCCGAGCCGTCCCATTTCTCGTGGTGGTGCAGGGCAATCTCCGCCGCCATGCGAAAAATGGGGGCATCGGATCGCCTCAAGATCTCGTAACCGATGCGTGGATGACTTCGCATGATGACCCACTCCTCCTCGGTGAGGGGGCCGGGCTTCTTGAGGATGTGATCGGGGATACCAATCTTGCCCATGTCGTGCATGGGGGCCGCAAGCTCCAGCAGATCCGACTGCTCCGGGCTCCAGCCCGCCGCATCAGCCAGGGCCCGGGCGTATGCGGCCATGCGCCAGATATGCACCCCCGTGTCGGTGTCGTTGTAGTGGCCCGCCTCGCTCAGCATGACGATGGCGGTGCGATAGCTGCACTCGAGCTGATCGAGGCGCACCAGGGAGAGATGATTGCGCACCCGGGCACGCACCGTGCTCGGACAGACCGGCTTGTAGATATAATCCACTCCGCCCGCCTCGAACCCCTGGCTCTCGCTGTCTGCGTTGTCGCTCGCGGTGATAAAGAGCACCGGGATCCCGGCGTGAGCCGGATCGGCCTTGAGCCGGCGGCACACTTCGTAACCATCCATGTCGGGCATGCGCACGTCCAGCAGGATAAGTGCCGGCTCGTGACGCCCCACGGCGGCCAACCCCTCCTCTCCCCCTTTGGCAAAGAAGAGGTTGTACTCCTCTTTGAGGATTTGCCGCAGCAACCCGAGGTTGCTCGGCTCGTCGTCGATGATCAACACGCGCGGTCGACTCATGGCGCAGGTTCCTCCCGATCCTCCAGATAATCCTCCAGCTTGCGGGTGGCGAACGGGATATCGAACAGCTCCAGGGCTGCACTTATTTCGCTCACCAGCTCGCAAGGCAAGTGACTCCTTGCCTGGCTCAGCGCCGGCTCAATCAGATCCAGATCCTCGCTCACCAGGGCCTGATGCAGGGCGTGCAGGCAGACCTCCCGCGCTTCCCCCTGGGCCAGCGGGGAACTGACCGCGCCCGGCTCGCGCCCGGCATAGGTATCGATGGAGTGTTGTGCCCGCTCCAGGGCCTCGAGGAAGGGTGCGATAAGCTGGCTGGTATCGCTCCCCTGCTCGATGGCCTCGTTCAACTCGGCACTGATACGCGCCACATCGGTGAGCGACAGGCTGCCCGCCACCCCCTTGAGCTTGTGGGTCAGGCTCGCGGCCGCATCGGTCTCGTGCTGGGCGATGTAACCCGGCAACACGGTACCGACCGTCATGTAGTCATCGCGAAAACGCCGCAGGTATTTAAGATAGACCGAGGCTTCACCCCAGTTGCGCAGTCCGGTATCGATATCGATGCCGGCCACCGGCTCGTGGGGGAGTCGCTCGTCGTTCACGGTGAGCGGCAGGACTACGTCCGGCAGATAACGCAGCAAGGTCGCGATGAGCTGCTCCACATCGAGCGGCTTGGCTATGAAGTCGTTCATGCCAGAGGCCAGCGCCGCCTCCCGCTGATCCTTGAATACCCCTGCGGTGAGTGCCAGCACGGGAGTCTCCTCCCGCCCCGGCAGCAGGCGCAGGCGACGGGTCGCCTCGTAGCCATCCATCACCGGCATCTGCACATCCATGAGCACCAGATCGATGCGCCGTGCCGGATCTGCCAGGCAGGCCAGGGCTCGCTCCCCATCGATGGCGGTCATCACCTCGGCCCCCTCCCGTTGCAACAAGCGGGTCGCCACCTCCAGGTTGATGTCGCTGTCATCCACCAGCAGTATGTGCACGCCCGGCAGGCGCAGACGGCGCTGGCCACTCTCAAGGGGCTCCACATGCTCGCGCTTCTCGTGGATGAGACGCGCCACCGCGTTGTAGAGACTGGAGCCGGTGACCGGTTTGTGCAGTACCAGATCCACCTGATCCGAGCCGGGGCGGTGCATCAGTTCATCCTGGGAATAGGCGGTCGCCATGATGATGATGGGTGAACGCTCCTGCTGCTCGAAGGCGCGGCGAATGGCCAGGCAGGTCTCGAGCCCGTCCATGCCCGGCATGATCCAGTCGAGCAGGATCACGTCGAAACGCTCCCCCTGGCGCAGCAGATGGTGTAGCGCCTGCTCACCGGACTCCACCACCCGCGACTGCCATCCGAGGGAACCCACCGTCATCGACAGGGCGTCGCGGGTCACCTGATTGTCGTCGGCGATGAGCAGCGAGATGTGCTGCAGGCGCTCGTTCAAGGCCTCGGGCCGCTCCACCTGCTCCAGCCGGACGCGGAACCAGAATTCGCTCCCCTTGCCAAGCTCGCTGGTGACGCCGATATCCCCCCCCATCAGATTCACCAGGCGGCGACTGATGGTCAGACCAAGCCCGGTGCCCCCGAAGCGGCGACTGGTGGAGGAGTCTGCCTGGGAGAATGCATTGAAAATGTTGGCCTGCTGCTCGGGGGGAATGCCGATCCCGGTGTCGCGCACCCGAAACAGCAAGGTGGCCATGCCGTCTTGCTCTGATTCCAGCACAACCTTGACCTCCACCTCGCCGCGTTCGGTAAACTTGATGGCATTGCCGGTCAGGTTGAGCAGCACCTGCTCGAGGCGCAGGGCGTCCCCAATCAGATGGGAAACCGGCTCGGGGGCACTGCTCACCACCAGTTCGAGGTGCTTCTGGCCAACGCAGGTGGACATGATGGCCGCCACGTGATCGAGCACCTCTTCGAGACTGAATGGCACCCGCTCAAGCTCGAGCCGACCCGACTCAATCTTGGAGAAATCAAGGATGTCGTTGATGATCCCGAGCAGCGCCTGCCCGGCCTGGTGGATTTTGCGCACCAGGGCATGCTGACCATCGTCGAGCCCTCCCTGTTCGAGCAGGTAGGTCAGCCCCATGATGGCGTTCATGGGGGTGCGGATCTCGTGGCTCATGTTGGCGATGAAATCACCTTTGACCTGTGCCAACCTGGCCGCTTCCTGCTGGGCCAGTTGCTCCTTGTGCCTGCTGCGCACCAGTGCAGCCACACCGGCACCAAACAACAGCAGCAGCACGGCGCTGGCGGCCAAGATGATCCCCCAGATATGAGTGCGAATGGCCTGCAGCTCGCTGTGCGGCACCAGGGACGCGGCTTTCCAGATCAGCTGATCATGATTCTGTGCCGGGTACAGGGTGGTCCAGCTCCAGAGTCCGTCGGCAGACTCCATCTGGCCGTTTGATGCGTCCCAGAACGCCTGCCAGGCCTGGGGAGAAGTCTGCTTCAGAGTCAGATCCGGGCGCTCGAGCATGAAGCCCCACTCCCGGGATGGGTCCGGGCTGCGCAGCCAGTATCCATCCTGGTTGAACAGCATGATGTGATCGGCTGCCTTGCCGCGGTTGTCGGCAAACTCCTTGAGCATACGGGCAGCCTGGACGTTGATTAGCAGCAGACCAAGATCACGTCCCCCAAGGCGCAGACGCTTGGCAATGCGGATCATGGGGTTGAAGGGGCGATCGATCACCCCGTGTTCAACGTTGAGATCGAGCGGCGAGACGTAGACCCGCTCCCAGGGCAGCGCCATGGCATCGCGAAAGTAGTAACGCTCCCCCTTGTTCTGCAACTGGTCGTCCGTCACACGCCACAGACGCTGGCCCTGGCGATCGATGCGCACCCGCTCCATGCCATCCGGGGCAAGCCAACGCACCTGGGCATAGTCGGGATTGCGGTTCAGCAGGATGGTGAACTGGACGGCCAGGGTGTCACGGTCATTGCGAGCCGCCGCTTCGAGCAGGATGGGTTCTTCCGACATGCTGCGCACATGGCGCAGCGGCACCGCCAGCTCGCCGTCAAGGCGGCCGCTGGCAAGCGCCAGGAAGGTGCTTTCATCGCTGCGAACGCGATAGAGCTCGCGCTCGATCAGTGCATTGCCCAGCAGATAGCCACCCGCCAGGACCAGCAGCAGAATAGGTGAAAACAGCAGGATATATGTCCGTACGATTCCTTTCATAACGGTCAACATCGCCCCGAAAAATGGACTTACCCGAGTACTTTTTGAACATCAGAGCACCACAACACGTGTCCTGCTGTCAATCATGCCTACAAGTAAAGACCAATAGTGCTGTTTGAGTATTTTATTTTCCCGGAAAAAATGCTGTAAAAACAAAGAGGCCACCCGATTGGGTGGCCTCTTCACAGGAAAGTTCGTTGTCGATTAGACGCGAACGAAATCCAGGTGAACCAGCTTGTAGCGAACCGGGTGACGCTGGATAGCCTTCACGTTCACTTTGACTTCTTCACCGTTGATGACCAGGGTCAGCTCGGAGGAGTAGAACTCCGGCTTCTCTTGGGCCAGGATCAGCTTTTTGTGGTCCAGGGTAACGGACACGGCTTCTTTGCCTGCACCGTAAACGATGGCAGGAACCAGGTCAGCATGACGCAGGCGGCGGCTCGCACCTTTCCCCAGGTCAGAACGGACTTCAGCTTGGAATACGAAAGACATAGTGATTATCTCTTTTAAGATGAATGTATGGTGTTGACTGCGACCGGTCAGCACCTCGCAAAACGAGCGCGAATACTAGCACGGGCCCGGAGGGGATACAAGGAAAGAACCCGCGGCACTCCTCTCTAGGCAAAAAGGCACTCCACCACGCCTCTCGCCATCCCCTAACGCCCCTGCTCCAGACGGGCAAACTGCTGCTGTCGCTGGGCCGGGCTCAGGGAATCGAATTGCGCCAGAGTCTGCGCTTTCGGGCAATAGAGGCGCAGCCCGGCCTGTACCTGGATCCCTTTGGCCATCCTGTCACGATTTTCCTGCACCAGCGCCAGCAGATAACTGTAAGTATCCGAGCCGCCGGCCTCCTTTGACTGAAGCTGGCTTGCAATGCGCCACAGGGTTTCTCCCGCCGCCACCTGATGACAAACCCGCGATGCCTCCCCTGCCGCCGTGGCGGAAAGAGTCAGGGTCGCCTGCTCAGGGGCAGAATCTGCGGTGGCCATGGGCTGTGCATCTCCCTGTCTTGCCAAGGCCTGGGTGGGGACTCCCTGCCCCCCAAGCCGTGCGAGCAAGGGCTCCCCCAGGGGCATCCGCGCCTTCCTCTCCCGAGGCAGGGAGAACTCGGCGACAAAGGCGACAGCGCCCGGGACTTCGAACGAGGGGGCCGAGGAGGCGGCTTGCTGTACTGATTGGTGGGGCGCCATGCCATAGGCCATCTCATCGATGCGCTTTAGCCTGGCCAGGTAAGCCTTGGAGAGCTGGGCCTCCCCTTCGAACAGATCGAAGGGGGGCACCAGCCGGGCAGGAAAGAGGATCTGCCAGCGGCCATTCTTCTTTCTCTGTTCAAGAGGGGGAAACTGATTGCCCCGCCAGGCCGCAAAAATGGGCGGCACGGGGCGCTGCACCGGATAGAACTCCGGGTTGAGCTGCACCCAGGTTTGTTCCGCAATGGGTTGATACCCGCTGATGTTGACCAGTGCCACCCCCAACCAGATCCCCAGCATATGACGGCCTCCCTTCCCTTTGGCGTCTCGTTGCTTTCACACTATGGCTCAGAAAACAGATAGATAGCAGCTTAGCACTGGGCAATGGCGCTCTGCACCCGTTTATCCGAGATAGGGTATGGCGTCCCCAGTTGCTGGGCGAAGAAGGAAACTCGCAGCTCCTCGATCATCCAGCGGATATTGGCCACCTCGGCCGGGATCAGCTGGGATTTGGGGATCTTGGCGAGCAGTGCCTTGTACTCCGACTCCACGCTGTGCACCTTGAGCATGTAGACCCGATCCCGGTTGGGATCGATGGCCAGCTTCTCGAGCCGCCGCTCGATGGCCCGCAGGTAGCGCAGCAAGTCAGGCAGCCGCTGCCAGCCGGTCTCGGTGACAAAGCCCTTGTGAATGAGGTTACCCAACTGCTGCTGGATGTCCGACATGGCAAAGGCGGTGTCGAGCTGCATCTTGCCCTTGAGCCGTTTCTTGATCTCATGGGAGAGGGTCAGCACGGCTTCCACCTGTTTGGCCACCTCCACCACCGCATCGTTGAGCTCGGCGCGGACATACTCCTTGAGCGCCTCGAAACCGGCCTCGTCCCACGCCATCCCACCGTGCTGCTCAATCAGCTTGTCGCAGCCGCAGGCGATGCAGTCGTCAATCAGCTCGGCCACCTTGCCAAAGGGGTTGAAATAGAGCCCGAGCTTGGCCTTGTTGGGCAGCTTTTCCTGCAGGTACTTGATGGGGGATGGCACGTTGAGCAGCACCAGCCGGCGTTGGCCTGCCCACATCAGCTGCTGCTGCACCACAGGGCTCTCCACCAGCTGGATCGCGACCGAATCCTTCTGATCCACCAGGGCCGGATAGGCTTTCACCTCGAACCCGCCCCGCTTCTGACTGTACTCCTGGGGCAGCTCGCCAAAGCTCCACAGGGTGAGGCCAGACTGCTCGATGTCATCGTCCGCCACTTGCGACAGGGTCTCCTGCACCTTGCCGCGCAGGGACTCTTTCAATGCCTCCAGATCCTTGCCTTCCGCCACCTTCTTGTGTTTGTCGTCCACCACACGGAAGGTGAGTTTCAGGTGATCGGGCACCGCAGCCCAATCCCAGGATTCGCGGGGCACGGTCACGCCGGTCATGCGGCGCAGCTGACGCTCCATTTCGTCCAACAGCGGCCCCTGCTCGGGATTGAGGGTGGCAAGCAGCGCATCGGCATAGTTCGGCGCCGGCACGAAATTCTTGCGCATCGGCTTGGGCATCGACTTGATGAGGGCCACCAACAGCTCGTGACGCAGCCCGGGGATCAACCACTCGAACCCCTTCACCTCCACCTGATTCAGGAGCGGAAGCGGAATATGCAGGGTCACACCATCTGCGGCCTCCCCCGGCTCGAACTGATAGGTCAGCTTGAGCTTGAGACGCCCCTGCTGCCAGAAGTTGGGGTAGTCGAGATCGCTGATGTGGGCCGCATCCCCCTTCATCAGCATCTCTTTCTCGAAGTTGAGCAGTTCGGGTTCCCGCTTTTGCGCCTCTTTCCACCACTTGTCGAAGTGGCGGGCGGAGATCACCTCCTCCGGCAAACGAGCATCGTAGAAGCGGAACAAGTCCTCGTCATCCACCAGGATGTCGCGCCGACGGGATTTGTGCTCCAGCGCCTCCACCTCGGCCAGGAGCTTGCGGTTATCGCTGAAGAAGCGGTGACGGGTCTCGAAATCCCCCTCCACCAGGGCGCGGCGGATAAAGAGCTCGCGGCACAGCGCCGGATCGATACGGCTGAGGTTGATGGTGCGCTCGTTGACCAGAGTCAGGCCATAAAGCGTCACCTTCTCCTTGGCCATCACGGCGCCATTTTTCTTCGACCAGTGGGGGTCGCTGTGGTGCAGCTTGATGAGGTGACCTGCCAGCGGCTCCACCCACTCCGGTTCAATCTTGGCGTTGATGCGGGCGTAGAGGCGCGAGGTCTCCACCAATTCTGCGGCCATCACCCACTTGGGCGGTTTCTTGAACAGACCCGAGGCCGGGAAGAGGTGGAAACGGCCATTGCGGGCGCCGAGGAACTCGGGCTTCTCCAGCTCCTTGTTGCCGATATGGCTCAAGAGGCCGGTCAGCAGGGCGCAGTGCACCGTCTTGAAATCTGCCGGTTCCTGGTTGGCCTTGAAGCCCAGCTCCTTGACCGTCTGACGCAGCTGGAAGTGAATATCCTGCCACTCGCGCACCCGCAGGTAGGAGAGAAACTCCTTCTGGCACATGCGGCGAAACGGGTTGCTGCCAAGGGCATCCTGCTGCTCTTTCAGATAGTTCCAGAGGTTAACAAAAGCGAGGAAGTCGGAATCCTTGTCTTCAAAGCGTCTGTGCTGCTCGTCGGCGGCCTGCTTTTTCTCCATGGGCCGCTCGCGGGGATCCTGAATGCTGAGGGCGGCGGTGATCACCATCACCTCGCTCAGGCAGCCGGTCTGCGCCGCACTGATCACCATCTTGGCCAGACGCGGATCAAGTGGAATGCGCGAGAGCTGGCGACCGGTCTCGGTCAGCTGCAGTTTGGCTTCGCGATCGCCGGTGGCGGGCAGCTCGCGCACCGCCTCCAGCTCTTTCAAGAGGGTCAGGCCGTCCTTGATATGGCGCGACTCGGGTGGCTCGACGAAGGGGAACGCCTCCATATTGCCAAGGCCGAGCGCCAGCATCTGCAGGATGACCGATGCCAGGTTGGTGCGCAGGATCTCGGGGTCGGTAAAGGCCGGACGGCCGTTGAAATCCTCCTCGGAGTAGAGGCGGATACAGATACCGTCCGCCACCCGGCCACAGCGCCCTTTACGCTGGTTGGCGCTGGCCTGGGAGACCGGCTCGATGGGCAGGCGCTGCACCTTGGTGCGCCAGGAGTAGCGGCTGATGCGGGCGGTGCCCGGATCGATGACGTAGCGAATGCCCGGCACCGTCAGCGAGGTCTCCGCCACGTTGGTGGCCAGTACGATGCGCCGTCCGGCGTGTGGCTGGAACACCTTGTTCTGCTCGGCGTTGGAGAGGCGGGCGTAGAGCGGCAGCACCTCGGTATCGCGCAGGTTGAGCTTGCGCAGGGCATCGGCGGTATCGCGGATCTCCCGCTCGCCGTTCATGAAGATGAGGATGTCCCCGAGCCCCTCGCGGGCCAGCTCTTCCACCGCATCAAAGATCCCCTGCAGCTCGTCGCGCTCCTCCAGCCCTTCGCTCTTGTCACTGCTTTTTTTATCAACAAACAGTGGGCGGTAACGCACCTCCACCGGATAGGTGCGACCGGAGACCTCGATCACCGGCGCCTTGTTAAAATGGCGGGAGAAGCGCTGGGGGTCGATAGTGGCCGAGGTGATGATCACCTTGAGATCCGGGCGTTTTGGTAGCAGCTGTTTGAGATAGCCCAGGATGAAGTCGATGTTGAGGCTGCGCTCGTGGGCCTCATCGATGATGATGGTGTCGTACTGGGTCAGCATCCGGTCGTTCTGGATCTCCGCCAGCAGGATACCGTCGGTCATCAGCTTGATGTGGGTCTGCTCGCTCACCTGATCGGTAAAGCGCACCTTGTAACCCACGTAGTGGCCAAGCTCGGACTCCATCTCCTCGGCAATACGGGCCGCGACGGTACGGGCCGCCAGACGGCGTGGCTGGGTGTGGCCGATGAGGCCCTTGACCCCGCGCCCGAGCGCCAGACAGATCTTGGGGATCTGGGTGGTTTTGCCCGAGCCGGTTTCGCCGGCGATGATCACCACTTGATGCTCTTCAATGGCTTTGGCGATCTCCGCCTGCTTCTGGCTGACCGGCAGATTGTCCGGATAGGTGACCTTGGGCACGCCCGCCAGACGAGATTGGTAGCGCGCCTGTGCCACATCCAGGTCAGCGGCGATGGTCTCGAGCACGGCAGCCTGATTGGCTTCCGGCAGCTTCTTGACCCCGTGCAGTCGACTGGAGAGACGGCGGGCGTCGAGATTCATGCAGGCGGTAAGACGGCGGCGCAGCGCCTCGATAGAGAGAGACAAGGTACGAATTCCTTAAAAGAGTGCCCATCAAGGGCCATATCGATAGCTGGGGGAGATCCTAAAGAGCGAGGCTGGGCGGTGCAAGCCTTAAAGCGCCGCGCCAGCATATCAAGCCGGAGGCGTCATGACCGTCACGGATGAAAAGAGCAGGCCGGAGCCTGCTCTTTGAAAACAACCAGACAACACCGTTCAGACTCTGGCCTGATGCACGAAACAGGTGCCAAGCTGGGCGTGGATGGCCTGCATCACATTGTGGCGGTTGATGACCCCGAGCAGGCGCCCCTCCTCCACCACAGGATAGATCTTGGGCTTTTGACCCATCATCATCTCCGCCAGATCCAGGATGCTGGTATCGGGGCCGACGGCCAGCACCTCCTTGCGCATCACATCCCTGACCTGGGCCACCTGTTCACAGTGGTAGGCCTCTTTCAACATGACGGCGATGCAATCCTGCTCGGAGACCCAGCCAATCAGATGTCCCTGGCTGTCCACTACGGGGCCGCCCAACTGATGACTGTTGAGAAATTTTTCCACCGCCGCCTGTACCATCATCTCTGCGCTGAAGGTGATGGGCTTGGTCTGCATGTAGTCCTTTGCTTTGAGTGATTCCATGACGCTTTCCCCCAACGAGCCTCCCGAGGGGAGGCAAGAGCCGGGCACTATGTCCGGCTCACTCCAAGCATAGTCCGCATGGATCAGGAGATGGATTGCAGCAAGAGCAAGAGCTCGTTCTGGCTGTGGCAGTCGGTCTTCTTGAACACCCCTTTCAGAGTGGAGCGGACGGTTTCCACCTTGACACCGCGCAGCTCCGCAATGTCGTTGCTGCTGTAACCCTTGCTCATCAGCACCAGCAGCTCCTTCTCGCCAATGGTGAGAGGATAGAGGCTGGCCAGCGCTTCGATGTCGGGGTTGAAGGCGTGCTCGGGGTCACGCAGCACCACTTCCACATAGCGTTCAAAGCGGCTGAGTCCGCTCATCAGGGTGCATTGGACCAGCAGCGGGCGCAGGTTAGGCTGACGGGGAATGGACATATAGGCGCTGGCGCCGGGCAGCAAATAGGCAAAGCCATTGAGGATCTCCTTGAGCTGACGTTGCTGCTCCTTATTTTGCAAAGAGAAAATGCCATTGATGGCCCGCAATTCCACATTTTCATCGGCGATACGGTTGAAGGCCACATTGGAATAATGAATATGCCCCTTGTCGTCTATGATGGCGCTGGGCTTATTATGGTTTTTCACCAGTTGTTGCAACTGATAGTTCTGGGTTTCCAGGGCCAGCAAGTTCCAATAATGGTGGCTCCAGGCCGCCAGTCCGGAATAGATTTCCGAGAGCGAGGTGAGGTCGCGACTGCTGAAATCATCTTGCGTTGCACCACGGTAACTGCACAGGCTGCTCAGCCCCCTCCCTTTCACCTGGCAGACGCCGCCGGCGGCGAATTGGGCGCCGAAACTTGCCAGCAGGCCCACCGAGCTTGAAATGCTGTTGGCGCTGACAATCCCCTTGCACCCTTTATCCAGGTAATGGTTGAACCACACATCCTGGCGATGATGTTGCAGGTAAAACTGCTGCTGGGCCTCGGTCAGACCGCTGGAAAAAAGCTTTATTCCGTCGCTCTTGTCATCATCCCGCAATAAAAACAGGGATGAACTACAGGAAACGTCGGCACGAAATTGGTCCACGACGAGCTTAATGTCAGAATCATTAATACCGCACTCGTATAACTGGCTGATATAGGGCGATATCCTTTCTTTCTCTAATGCCTTCACACCCGAACTCCTAATTCTTATTTTTATTGAAGAGGCATCTTACTCTGCAATGGGATAGTCGAAAAGTAGTCAAATGAACAAAGGGTTTATGATTTATTCATAAATAGTCATGAATATAGGCTCATGAATGAATATGGCCAAAAAGGGTAAATAGCCGCTCATGTTTTTCCTGGCGCTGGTCGCTTACCTCCCTGTTTTACCTCTTGATGTCTAACCACCCACTCGCCATCCCGGCCCCTCTTCCCCCCAAGATCACGCTTTTCAACATTGGGGTCATCTGCATCCACACCGATTCACATGTTGCATTTTGGTGACTTTGGTGTTTCCATTTTGAGCGCCGGACGATATTGTATATACAAATCATCCCCTCAATGGAATTGAACCATGCGGATCACAAGGAGAGAAAATGGAACCTGAACACACGCTCACTGCACCGGCAGGATCAGGGGCCGGCATCAAGCTGCTGTTGGCCAGCCTGCTTGGCATCGCCATCTTTTTTGTTCCCTTCGAGCTTGGCGGGCGCAGCACCATAGTGGTGGATCACCTGGCCGGCTTTCTGATTGCCCAGCGCCCCCTTGCCCTGACCCTCATTCTCTTGCTCATCGCCTATGGCGCCATCACCCCCTTGCTGGATGGCCGCTGGCGCGCCCGTCCCATCGACAGGGTATTGAGCCTGTTCAAGCTGCTCGGGCTGGCCCTAGCCATTTTGTATGTCACAGACTGGGGCCCTGCCTGGTTGATGACCCCGGATCGCCTCCCCTTCCTGTTCGACAAACTGGCCATGTCTGTGGGTCTCATCGTGCCTATCGGCGCCATGGCCCTGACCTTCCTGCTCGGTTTCGGCCTGCTGGAATTCATCGGGGTGCTGATGCAACCCGTGATGCGCCCCCTGTGGCGCACGCCGGGTCACTCCGCCATCGATGCGGTCGCCTCTTTCGTCGGCAGCTACTCGGTGGGCCTACTCATCACCAACCGGGTCTTCCTCGCGGGCAAGTACACGGTGCGAGAAGCCGTCATCATCGCCACCGGCTTCTCCACCGTCTCAGCCGCCTTCATGATCATCGTGGCCAAGACCCTCAACCTGATGGGACACTGGAACTTCTACTTCTGGTCCACCCTGGTGATCACTTTCGTCATCACCGCCATCCTGGCGCGCGTTCCTCCCATCAGTCGCCTGGCTCACCATGGGGAGACCGACGAGCCTCTACCGGCTGGCATGAGCCGCTGGCAGGCGGCCCTCACCTGCGGCCTGACCCAGTCCCACCAGGCAGATCCCCTGCTGCGGCAATTGAAGGACAACCTCAGGGACGGTCTTCACATGGCCGCTGCCGTGGTGCCCACCATACTGTCCGTCGGTCTGCTGGGCCTGCTGCTGGCAAAGCACACCCCCCTGTTCGATCTGCTGGGCTGGCTGCTCTGGCCACTGACCTGGCTGCTGGATCTCGGCGAGCCGCTCGCCACCGCCAAGGCCCTCTCGGCCGGTCTGGCCGAGATGTTCCTGCCCGCCATCCTGCTCAAGGATGCCGACCTGCTGGTGCGCTATGTCGCGGCCGTGGTTTCGGTCAGCTCGGTGCTCTTCTTCTCTGCCTCCATCCCCTGCATCCTGGCCACCCGGATCCCGGTGAGCGTGGGACAGCTGGTGGTGATCTGGCTGCTGCGCACCCTGCTTGGCATCCTGCTGGCCGCCTTGTGCGGCAGGCTGGCGCTGGCCCTCGGCTGGCTCGGTTGACCAGGGCCCATAAAAAAACAAAGCGCCATCAGGCGCTTTGTTTTTATCGGGATTGTCTCAGGGGGCGATGACGGCGAACCGGCCGCTGTTGAAATCATCTATCGCCTGATGGATCTCTGCCTCGCTGTTCATGACAAAGGGCCCATAACCCACGATGGGTTCATCGATGGGCTCGCCACTCAACAGCAACAAGCTGGCCTCGCCCTCCGCCTCCAGCATGAACTCCTCCCCGTTGGGATCGAGCAGCACCAGTTGTGCTTCGCCCGCGCGCTCCTGACCGTTGATAATGAGAGAGCCCTTGAGTACCACCAAGGCACTGTTCCATCCCGCTACCGCCGGCAGCACCACGCTGGCCCCGCCCTTGAGCCGCAAATCCCAGATGTTCATGGGCGAGAAGGTGCGGGCTGGCCCCTCTACCTCGCCTTGTTGCAACCCGGCATCGTTCCCGGCGATGATGCGCACCCGCACGTCGCCCTCCTTGAGGCTCAGTTGCGGGATGGTGTCGCTGGTGATGCCCTGATAACCGGGCGTCGACATCTTGTGTTTGGCGGGCAGGTTGACCCAGAGCTGCACCATGTCGAGGGTGCCACCACGACGGGTGAACCCCTGGGAGTGGAATTCGTCGTGCATGATGCCGGCGGCGGCCGTCATCCACTGCACGTCTCCCGGACCGATGATCCCCCCCTGACCGGTCGAGTCGCGATGGGCGACCTCCCCTTCATAGACGATGGTGACCGTCTCGAAGCCACGGTGCGGGTGCTCCCCCACTCCCCTGGCATGATCGGCGGGCTCGAAATGTGCCGGGCCAGCCCTGTCCAGCAGCAGGAAGGGGCTCAAGGCGCGGCCATGGGTCTGATACGAGAACAGCGAGCGAACCGGGAATCCGTCGCCGACCCAGTGTTGTCGAGGGGCGCTGTAAATACCGATGACTCTTTTCATGATGCTCTCCTGGGTGATCGTCACGGGATGTGTCGTTGCTCGCATTGTGAGTCTGGAACGCTGCGTCCGGTAGACGTAAAATTGGCCATCAGCGTCCTATTTTGTGAACGATAACCCCATGCAACAGGATCTCAACGACCTCTATTTCTATGTCCAGGTGGTGGATCACGGGGGCTTTGCCCAGGCCGGCAGGGCCCTCGGCATGCCCAAATCCAGGCTCAGCCGCCGCATCGCCATGCTGGAGGAGCGACTCGGGGTGCGTCTTATCCAGCGTTCCACCCGCAGCTTCACCGTCACCGAACTCGGGCAGGCTTATTACACCCGTTGCCGGGCCATGCTGGTGGAAGCCGATGCGGCGCAGGATCTCATCGCCGCGACCCAGAGCGAGCCTTGCGGTCTGGTGCGCATCGCCTGCCCCATCGATCTGCTGCACGCCCACGTAGGGAGGATGCTGGTCTCGTTCGCCCTGGCCCATCCCAGCGTCAAGGTGCAGCTCGTCGGGGTCAACCGGGCGGTGGATCTGGTCGCGGAGGGGTTGGACATGGCGCTCAGGGTGCGACCACTGCCCCTGGAGGACAGCGATCTCGCCATGCGGGTGCTGGGTTATGCGACCCAGTGTCTGGTGGCAAGCCCGGCCCTTGTCGCGTCACTCGGCATGCCCCGGGCCCCCGCAGATCTGCTGTCATGGCCGAGCCTCGGTCATGGCGCCAGCCTGGAAGGCCATCACTGGACCCTGCTGGGCCCCGATGGGGCCCGAGTCAAACAGCACCACAGCCCCCGCTTTGCTACCACCGACATGCAGACATTGCGTCAGGGGGCGATCGACGGGCTCGGGGTCGTGCAACTGCCCACCATGATGATGAATGAGCCCCTGGCCGATGGCCGGCTGGTGCGTCTGCTCCCCGACTGGGCCCCGCGCCAGGAGGTGATCCACGCGGTCTTCCCCTCACGCCGCGGTCTGCTGCCTGCCATCCGCGCCCTCATCGATCATCTGGTCGAGGGCTTCTCCCCCCTGGCGCAGGCAAGTGCGCCGCCCCCGCCATGATCTGCGCATGGCCGTTCCCGGGGTTGCCGACATGCAAAAGGCCAGAGCTTGGCTCTGGCCTTTTCATTTTTCCCCTTCCCAGAGGAGGGGAAACGGATACGGGCAGTATCCTCAGAAGGGCATCTTGAAGCCCGGGGGCAGTTGCATGCCGCCGGTCAGCTCGCCCATCTTGGCCTTGTTCTGCTCTTCCACGCGGCGCACGGCGTCATTGACGGCGGCGGCGACCAGATCTTCCAGCATCTCCTTGTCATCTTCCATCAGGCTGGGATCGATCTCGATACGACGCACGCTGTGGCTGCCGGCCATGGTCACCTTGACCATGCCTGCGCCCGCCTCGCCGACCACTTCCATCTGGGCCAGCTGCTCTTGCATCTTCTGCATGCGCTCTTGCATCTGTTGGGCCTGTTTCATCAGGTTACCCATTCCACCTTTACCAAACATAGATCGTCTCTCGTCTTGAAATCCGGCATCCAGCGCCGGGCTGTGGGTTCATCTGCCCTAAATGGGGGCAGCCAAAGGTCTTTTCAACCGGGGACAAACCCCGGCACGGTTTTTTCACCGCAATTCAGCGACTCAGGGGTTCGATGCTCTCGGGATGAAGCACGGCGCCGAAACGCTGCTGCAAGAATTGTACGTTGGGATCCGCCGCCAGATCCCGGCTCACCTGTTCACGCACCCCGAGATAGAGACGGTGCTCTATCTCGAGCGGCGTCTCCCGCGCGGGATCCGAGCCCAGGGTCACATCGATGTGAACCGGGCCGCCCAGCTCGGGACTGATGATCTCGGCCAGATCGGCGCGGGCCTTGTCGCTCACCAGATGGCGCTGCTCGGGTTTGAGCAGCAGGGAGACCCGATTGCCTTCCCGGGTCATCACCGCGTTGATGGCCAGTTGACGCAGCCGACCCCCCACCCCGGTGCGGGCGATGAGCTCGGCCCAGGCGTCCCCGCAATTGACCAGCAAGGACGAGGGGATCAGACGGGCGACCTCTCCCTCCTCCTCGGGCTGGGCGTCGCTCTCCAGGGCATCCCAGTCGATGGTCTCCATCAATGCAATGGCGGGCTGAGGCTCGCTCGCGGCCACTGGAGGCGCGGCAGGCACCATAGCGGCAACAGCAGGTGCCGCCGCATCCGCGCTGCCGACGTCAGCGCCCAGATCCCAGGGCGGCAGATCCTCCTGCGAAGGAGGATCCATGGTGGCGGGAGCTGGCTGGGCGGAAGTCACTGCCCGCGTGGGCAACGGGGCACTGGCAAACCC
The DNA here is from genome assembly GCF_040907855.1 of Aeromonas sp. s4. Taxonomy (NCBI): domain Bacteria; kingdom Pseudomonadati; phylum Pseudomonadota; class Gammaproteobacteria; order Aeromonadales; family Aeromonadaceae; genus Aeromonas; species Aeromonas sp. s4. Next base: position 175,736 of record NZ_JBFOCP010000057.1, read on the forward strand.
CTCGTCAAACCCCTGACTCAGATACTCTTCGTAGTCACTGGCCCCCTCTTCATAGGCATCCAGAGGGGGCAGGTCGTCATACCCCGTTTGCATGGCAGATCCCTGCCCCGGCATCTCGGGCCGCGCCGCTGGTTGCACCTCGGCCTGGGGCGAAGTCGCGACGGCAGGCATCGGGGCCGGTTTGGTAGCGGCCACCGGTTTGACGGGAGTGACCCGGGCAGGCGCGGCGTTTGCACTCTGCTCGCCACGCAGGCGGCTTCGCAGCAAATTGCGCTTGCCAAGCAGGCTCTGCATGCTGGAGGTCGAAGAGATAGTGACGTCTTCCCCTTGGACCTCAACCTGCTGCATCTGCCCGGCGTCATCCGCCGCCAACGGCGCAGAGGCAGGCTCTGCAGGCGGACTGGCGGGCACCACGGCCTCGTAACCCATCCGTTCGGCCTCGCGCAGCAGCTCATCCTGCTCGGCAAAGAGCGGATCCAGCACTGCACCCTCCTCCGCCTTGGGTGCGGGGGCGACGTGCTCGGCCTCAAGGACCGATGCTGGCGCGGCGGGAGCCTGTGGTGCTGCGCTGGCAGCCGGGGCCGACTCAGCCCCCTGGGGCTTTCCCGGCAGGAGCGGCGCGCTTTCCCTCGCTGCCGCCATCACGCCGGAGTGCCCTGTCATGAGAGGTTGGGCCGCCAGGTTGGCGGGATGGACCACCTCGCGCCGGGGAGAGAAGGCCAGCATCCGCAGACAGGTCATCTCCAGTGCGGTGCGCCCGTCAGGGGCCCAGGGCAGATCCTTGCGCCCCCCCAGCACGATTTGATAGCAGAGCTGCACCTCTTCCGGGCTCATGGCTCCGGCAAGCTGCAGCAAGGCATCGGCATCCGCCCCCTGCTCCTGCACGCTCGCAGGGAGCAGTTGCGCCATGGCCACCCGGTGGAGCAAGGCTTCCAGCTCGGCGTGAAGCTGATCGAAATCCGGCCCCAGGGTCGCAATCTCGGTGATCTTGGCCATGGTGGCCGGGGCATCCTGGCGCAGCACCGCCTCCAGCAACTGGTGCAGGTGGTGATGATCGAGGGTCCCCAGCATGGTGAGCACGCTCTCCAGGCGCACGCTGCCGTTGCCGTGGGCCAACGCCTGATCGGTGAGGCTCAGGGCATCGCGCATGCTGCCGTCGGCCGCCTTGGCCAGGGCCAGCAGGGCGCGAGGCTCGAAGGGTTGTCCCTCCTGATCCAGCACCCATTCGAGCTGCCTGGCGATCTGGGTCTGATCCAGGCTCTTGAGATGAAACTGCAGGCAGCGCGAGAGGATGGTGATGGGGAGCTTCTGCGGATCCGTGGTGGCCAGCAGGAATTTCACATAGGGGGGCGGCTCTTCCAGGGTTTTGAGCAGCGCATTGAAGCTGTGGCGCGACAGCATGTGCACTTCATCGATGAGGTACACCTTGAAACGACCACGGGCCGGACGGTACTGCACGTTGTCGAGTAGTTCGCGGGTGTCTTCCACCTTGGTGCGAGACGCCGCATCGATTTCCAGCAGATCGACGAAATTGCCCTGATCGATCTCGCGGCAGGTATCGCACACACCGCACGGATGGCTGCTGATCCCCTGCTCGCAGTTGAGGCTCTTGGCCAGAATGCGGGCGATGGTGGTCTTGCCCACCCCGCGGGTCCCGCTCAGCAGGTAGGCATGGTGAAGCCGTCCCTGATCCAGGGCATTGGTCAGGGCAGTCAGCACATGTTGCTGGCCGACCACTTGTTCAAACGTATGGGGGCGCCATTTGCGCGCCAAAACTTGATAGCTCATAGATCTCGATGCTGGGAAACGAGGCATTGAGGCTGGATGCTAACACAAATGGAGGGCTGGCTGTATGGGGGATGCGCCGCCTTGGGAGGGATCGCTTGAATTTCAAACCGGTGCCCGTTCAGGCACCGGTTTGCGGCAGAAAGCAGGGTGACGAGGCCTGCCGCGCGAAGGGGCGATTTACGCCCCCGCGAGTTCCACCAGAGAGACCACCTTGACGCCGGCGGCGGTCAGGCGGGCATCACCGCCCAGGGACGGCAGGGAGATGATGAAGGCGGCATCCGCTACCTCACCGCCGGCGCGGCGGATGAGCTTGACGGTGGCATCGACGGTGCCGCCGGTGGCCAGCAGATCGTCCACCACCAGCACCTTGTCACCGGGCACGATGGCATCGGTGTGCAGTTGCAGGGTGTCGGTGCCGTACTCCAGGGCGTAGGACTCCTCGATGACGGCGCGGGGCAGCTTGCCCGGCTTGCGCACCGGCACGAACCCCAGCCCCATGGCGTAGGCAACCGGGGCGCCGAAGATGAAGCCACGGGCCTCGGTGCCGACAATCTTGGTGATGCCTTGATCACGGTAATGATCGGCCAGCAGATCGATGGTGGCCTTGAAGGCCTCGGCATTCTCGATCAGGCTGGTGATGTCGCGAAACAGGATGCCCGGCTTCGGATAGTCGGGAATGGTCTTGATGCTCGCTTCGATAAACTTCAGGGTTTCCGGATTCATTATTTGACCGCTTATTTTTTGAGCCCTGCCATGGCGGCGCACGGGGTCTCCGCCTGGGGGCAATAAAAAGGCCCGTCACGCAAAAATGACGAGCCAACTCCATAGCATTATTGCCGCGATAGCTTAGGGATTTCACTTCTTCATTGCAACCGGCTCCAGCACCGGCAGACGCATCAACCAGGTGAGCAGGATCACCATTATGACAACCAGCAGCCATCTCACCCAGGGCAATGGCACCACCAGCAGCGATACCGAGAACGAGATCAGGATGAAGATGATGGCGCGGCGTCTGGCGTGGCGGCGAATGCCGCGATACTGCTGCCAGTCGAGGATGGGGGGGCCAAACCAGGGATGCGCCAGCAACCAGCCATGAAAGCGGGGGGAGGAGCGCGCAAACAGCGCCGCCGCCAGCAACATGAAGGGGGTTGTCGGCAGCAGGGGCAGGACTATCCCGACTATCCCGGTGGCGAAGGCAAGCCAGCCCAGGGCCATCAGACACCAGCGTTTCATGGGTACTCCTCTAGTGTTTCTCTGCCTTTAGCCTAACAGAGTTGGCCCGGAAGCTGACAGCCTGGCCCAGTCTGCGGCCGTCGATGGGGGCCATCGAGTGGGCAGACGGCTGACAATCCCGGCCATTGCCACTACAATCTGCGCTCTTTTTTCTCCCCTTGTCTTCGGAAGCAGCTATGCGCGTTATTTTGGCCCCCATGCAGGGGGTGCTGGATCACCTGATGCGGGAGGTCCTCACCTCCGTCAATGATTACGACCTCTGCGTCAGTGAATTCATCCGGGTGGTCGATCAACTGCTGCCCGCCAAGGTCTTCCATCGCCTCTGCCCCGAGCTGAAACAGGATGGCAAGACCCGTGCAGGGACCCCGGTACGGGTGCAACTGCTGGGACAACATCCGGAGTGGCTGGCAGAAAATGCCATCCGGGCCATCGAGCTCGGCTCTCCCGGGGTCGATCTCAACTTCGGCTGCCCTGCCCCCACGGTCAACAAGAGCAAGGGGGGCGCCGTGCTGCTCAAGGAGCCCGAGACCGTCTATCGCATCGTCAAGGCGGTGCGGGAGGCCGTGCCTGCCCACCTGCCGGTGAGCGCCAAGATCCGTCTGGGATACGATGACAAGGATCTCTATCTGGACAACGCCCAGGCCGTCTATCAGGGGGGGGCCAACGAGCTGGCGGTGCATGCCCGCACCAAGCGCGAAGGCTACAAGGCACCGGCACACTGGGAGTACGTGGACGCCATCCGCCGTGCCCTGCCCATCCCCGTCACCGCCAACGGCGAGATCTGGAACCATGCCGATGCCCTGACCTGTGCCCGGGTGTCCGGTTGCGATGCCCTCATGGTGGGCCGAGGCGCCATCTCCCTCCCCAACCTGGCCAACGTGATGAAGACGGGGTGTGCCCACATGAGCTGGGCCGAGGTACTGCAACTGATGGTGACCTACACCGAGCAGGATCTGGCGAGCGACAAGGCCGACTACTACCCCAGTCGCATCAAGCAGTGGTTCTCCTACATAGTGCGGGAATACCCCCAGGCCGACGAGCTGTTTCGTCGCATCCGCACCATCAAGACCGCAGAGGAGATCCGCACCGCCCTTGAGCGCGAGTGCGCCTCACAGGCCTAGACTTGGCCGCCGCCCCGCGGCGCCCTATGATGAAGGCTCATTGACAGGAGGTCAGGATGCAGGGAGTGCCGGTCAACTTTACCCATCAGCACGACAGGGCCGATTTTCGCGCCCTGCCGGGGCAGCCTGCGACCGAGCTCTATCGCGCCCACATCCAGCACCACATCTTCGATCCCCATAGTCACGAGGGGTTTGGCCTTGGTGTCATCGAGTGCGGTGCCGAGCGCTTTCGCTATCGCGGCAGCCAGCTCCTGGCCGGTCCCGGCAGCCTGGTGCTGATGAACCCCGATGAGCTGCACACGGGCGAGTCAGCCTGCGAGCAGGGGTGGCGCTATCGCATGCTCTACCTGCCCGCCGATCGGCTCGAGGCCATCAGCGGCGAGCGCGACTGGTATTTCACCGATGCCGTGCGAAGCGATCCGCGCACTGCCCCCGTCCTGCAGGCGGCCCTGGATGCCCTCTGGCACTGTGACAGCGAGCTCGCCGCCGACGGCCTGCTGCTAAGGGTGTGCGAGACCCTGCGCCCCCATGCCCGGGCCCTGGCGGCCCCGCGCGAAGCGGCACACCCTCTGGGCCGCGCCATCGACTATATGCAGGCCTGTTTCGCTCGCCCCATTACCCTGGCCGAGCTGGCCGGTGCAGTGAACCTCAGCCCCTACCACTTCCAGCGCAGCTTCAAGGCCCGCTTTCACGTCACCCCCCAGCAGATGTTGATGGCCATCCGCCTGCAGCGCGCCAAGGGGTGGCTGGCCTCCGGCCTGCCCGCAGCCGAAGTGGCCGCCGCCTGTGGTCTGGCCGATCAGTCCCACCTCAACCGTGCCTTCCTGCGCCGCTATGGCACCACCCCGGTCCGCTACCAGAAACAGGTGCAGGCTGGCCGCTAAAGCGCAATCTGGTTCAATACGCCCCCCTTCCTCCCTGCTAGGCTGGCCTCCTTCTTCTTTACCGGATATGAAACATGTTGATCGGAGTCCTGTTTGCCCTGTTGGCCGGCCTGATGTGGGGGCTCATCTTCGTCGCCCCCCTCTTGGTGGACGGCTATCCCCCCGCCCTGCTCGCGAGCGGCCGCTACCTCGCCTTCGGCCTCATCGTACTGCCGCTCGCCTGGCAGGCCCGCAAACACCTGGCGGCCCTCTCGGCCAGCGACTGGCGAGAGGCCCTCGCCCTCACTCTGGTGGGGAACCTCCTTTACTACTTCTGCCTGTCGGGGGCCATCTTGCGCATCGGTTCACCCCTGGCGGCCATGTTTATCGGCACCCTGCCGGTGGTGACGGCCCTGGCCGCCAACCGCCTCTATGGCGCACGGGACGGTCGCCTCTCCCGCACCCGGCTCTACCCGTCCCTGGTGCTGATGGGGGCCGGCCTCTATCTGGTCAACAGCGCCGAGCTGACCTGGCACACCGAGGCGCGCACCGAACAACTGCTTGGGCTCGCCCTGGCGGTGGGCGCCGTGCTGTGCTGGACCTGGTATCCCCTGCGCAACGCCCGCTGGCTGCGCGAGCACCCGGGTCGCAGTCCGGCCGTCTGGGCCACCGCCCAGGGGCTGGTGACCCTGCCGGTGGCGCTCATTGCCTATCTCGGCAGCCTCGGCCATCTTGCCCTGAGCGCACCGGACTTTCCCCTGCCCTTCGGGCCGACGCCCCTGCGCTTCGTGCTGCTGATGGGGGCGGTGGGGCTCCTCTGCTCCTGGCTCGGCACCCTGTGCTGGAACGAGGCGAGCCAGCGCCTGCCGACCGTGCTGGTCGGGCCGCTCATCGTGTTCGAGACTCTGGCGGGGCTCTTGTACGCCTTTATGCTGCGCGGGATCATGCCCCCCATGAGTACCCTGGTAGGTGTCGTCTGTCTGGTGGCGGGGGTGCTCTACGTCATCACCGGCAAGCCGCAGCACCTGCCGGAAAAACCCGTCAAAGCACGGTTAACTTGACTCATGTCATCTTGATAAACCGCGGGTTTCCCTATACTGGCCGAGTTTTATCACTCGTTTTTGGGGGCTGCTGTGTGTGAAGTGACGCAAGCCCGGTTGGCCGAATGGCATCAGCGCCTTCTGACCGACTGGGCGCAAACAAGAGAGGAGCTGATCCGTCAGCTCAAGGCCTGTCGACAAGATGACTGGGCACAGAAGGTGGAGCGCTGCGAGCGGGATCAACTGGTTGATCTGACCAGCCGTCTCGATCTGCCCGGGGTGGAACACAGCGTGGCACGCCTCAAACGGCTCGACGCGGCGCTCTGCCAGATGGATCTGGGGCTCTATGGCTTCTGCTCCGATTGTGAGGAGCCGCTGCTCCCTGAACAGCTGGAACAGGATCCGACCCTGCAACGCTGCCCGCGCTGCGAGGCCCGCTACCGCAAGGGATTCCACGCTCACGAACTCTGATGGGGGCACCCTTTGTGCCCGCCATTTTCCTCCTCCCCCCCCTACTCGCTTCCCATCATGACCAACCCCCTGGCGCGACGATCCCGGCAACCCCGGGGGCAGCCGCACAGGCATGAAAAAGGGGAGTCATGGACTCCCCTTCTCGTACTGCGTACTCGTCACTGGGCCAGCAGGTGGCCTACCAGCTCATGACGCCACCCTTGCAGCAGCATGGGCTTGTCCGCCCTGGCCCGCTCTTCGGCACTCATGCGCCAGCTCCAGGTGAAGTACTGGTGGATGATCTTCTTGCTCGCCACCAGCTCCGGCGGAATGTTGCTGGCCTTGGCCTTCTCCTCCACCATGGCCTTGATGCGCTTGAGCTCGGCCTTGTACTGGGGGAAGTCCACCAGACGGCGGATGGGATCGGGCCAGCTCGCAGGGTCGCTCTGCTGGGCGGCGGCGACGATGTCCAGCATCCGCTTGCCGTGGATCTTGATCTCGATGGGCGAGAGGCCCAGCTCGTTGAGATCCCGAAGCGAAGCGGGACGACGCTCCGCCACCTTGAACAGGTGCAGCTCTTTGACCACGAAGTTGAGGGCAAGATCCCGACGTACCGCTTCCTGCTGGCGCCAGGCGGCCAGCTCGCGCAGGATGGCCAGCTCGCGGCGACCCAGTTGCCAGGCGTTGACTATCTCGAGGTAGGCCTGACGGGGATCGCTGCCCTGGGTCTTGCGGGCGGAGTGGTTCTGGCACTCCTGTTCGAACCAGGGGAACTTGCCGCTCTCGCGCAGTCTGGCCATCACCTTCTCGTAGAGGGGCATGAGGTAGAAGACATCCGCCGCGGCATATTCCAGCTGACGAGGGGTAAGGGGGCGCGCCAGCCAGTCGGTACGGGCCTGATCCTTCTCAAGCTCGACCCCGAGGAATTCGTTGACCAGGGCGCCAAACCCCACCGACACGCCATGGCCCAGGAAGGCTGCCGCCAGCTGGGTATCGTGCATCTGGTTGGGCAGGTGACCCGCCTGATGCTGGATGAGCTCCAGATCCTCACCGGAGGCGTGCAGGATGGCAATCTGTCCGGCCCGACCGAGGCGCTGCCACAAACCGGAGAGCTCCAGGGTCAGGGGATCGAGAAGGGCAAGCTGCTTGCCATCGTAGATCTGGAACAGACCGAGCTGGGGATAGTAGGTACGGGTGCGAACGAATTCGGTATCGATGGCCAGGGGAACGTCGGCCAGAGAAGCGAGATACTGATCCAGTTCGGCTTGCTGTGAAATGAGTTGATATTGCATCGTTGCCTGCACGTTGGTCGGATCCAGAAAGAAAAAACCGTGGATGTCCCACGGTTTTGCATAACGACAGCGCTGGACTGCAAAGCAGTGCATGCCGGTTACTGCTTGGCAATCTCCTCGTCGCGCAGCACGCGGCGCAGGATCTTGCCCACGTTGGTCTTGGGAAGTTCGTCGCGAAATTCTACCAGTTTCGGCACCTTATAGGCAGTCAGATGTTTGCGGCAGTGGGCAATTATCTCCTCTTCCGCCAGCTTTGCATCTTTCTTGACCACGAAGATCTTCACCTGCTCGCCGGACACCGGGTTGGGTACGCCGACGGCGGCTACCTCCAGCACCTTGGGATGCAGGGCCACCACGTCTTCTATCTCGTTCGGGTAGACGTTGAAGCCGGAGACCAGGATCATGTCCTTCTTGCGATCGACGATCTTGAAGAAGCCCTGCTCGTCGCATACCGCGATGTCGCCGGTGCAGAGCCAGCCATCCTGCATCACCTCGGCGGTCGCCTCCGGGCGCTGCCAGTAGCCGGTCATCACCTGAGGACCGCGCACCTGCATCTCGCCGGGGGCACCCCGTTCGGTGACCTGGTTCCCCTCGTCATCCACCAGACGGATCTCGGTGGAGCAGACCGGCAGGCCGATGGAGCCGTTGTAATCCACCAGATCATAGGGGCAGACGCTCACCAGGGGCGAGCACTCGGTCAGGCCATAGCCCTCCAGCAGCGGGGTGCCGGTCAGCCCCTTCCACTGCTCGGCCACCGCCCGTTGCACCGCCATGCCGCCACCGATGGTGAGCTTGAGCTTGGCAAAATCCATGCCCTTGAACTCGTCGTTGTTGACCAGGGCGTTGAACAGGGTGTTCACCCCGGTGATGCAGGTGAAAGGATACTTCTTGATCTCTTTGACAAAACCCGGGATGTCGCGGGGGTTGCTGATGAGCAGGTTGTAGCCCCCCAGACGCATGAACAGCAGGCAGTTCACCGTCAGGGCGAAGACGTGATAGAGCGGCAGCGCCGTGACCACGAACTCCTTGCCGCGCTCCAGCACAGGGCCATAGACACCGAGGCACTGCTCGACGTTGGCGATCATGTTGCGATGAGTCAGCATGGCCCCCTTGGAGAGACCGGTGGTCCCGCCGGTGTATTGCAGGAAGGCGATGTCCTGGTTGCTGATCTCGGGTTTGATGTACTGCAGGTAGCGCCCCTTGGCGAGGGCCTGGCGCATGGTGCTGGCATGAGGCAGGTTGTACTTGGGCACCAGCTTCTTGACGTATTTGACCACGAAGTTGACCAGGGTCCCCTTGGCCAGCCCCAGGTTGTCCCCCATCCGGGTCAGGATCACATGCTTGACCGGGGTGTCATACACCACTTTTTCCAGGGTGTGGGCGAAGTTGGAGACGATGACGATGGCCTTGGCGCCGGAGTCTTTCAACTGATGCTCCAGCTCGCGCGGGGTATAAAGGGGGTTGACGTTCACCACCGTCATGCCGGCCCGCAGGATGCCGAATACCGCGATGGGGTATTGCAGCAGGTTAGGCATCATCACGGCCACCCTGTCCCCCTTGCCGAGCTTCAGCTCGTTTTGCAGGTAGGCGGCGAAGGCTCGGGACTGCTCCTCCAGCCGGCGGTAGGTAATGGTCTGCCCCATGTTGACGAAGGCGGGTTGATCGGCGAACTGGGTCACCGACTCTTCAAACATCTCGACCAGAGAGCCGTATTGGTCTGGATTGATCTCGGCGGGCACCCCTTCTGGATAACGCTTCAGCCAGACTCTTTCCACGAACTTCTCCTGCATAACTCGCACCTGTGCGCTCACTGTGTTGCCTCCGTCCCTGTCACATCCATTTCAATCAATTGTTTTAAGTTCATGCTCTAATGCCGCACATATTTACATAAGGCAACATCAATTAACAGTGAATTAACAACGGGAAATGTGAAGGAGAAAGCAAACCTGACATGATTCAAAGCCGCCGATCCTACCGGATTTGAGCGAAGTTTTCGATATAAACGGCGGTTTCTGATGAATTTTCCATATGAAAATGATGGCCTCCTGCCACTGTCACCCGTTCAATGTGGCCAAAGGCCGCCTCCCGCAACTGCCACTGTGCCAGGAGCCCGGGGAAGCCCTGCTCTCCCCGGATAAAGAGCACCGGACAGACGATGGCCCGGATCAGGGCCTGGGCCTGCCCCTCGCTCATGCGAAGGGGGGAGAGATCGCGAAGACGGGGATCACTGCGCCAATACCAGCGCCCTGCCCGCGCTTCCAATTGTCGCTCGCAGATAAGGCGTGCCGCACTCGGGGGGATGTCCGCCACCTTGCAGCGGGCAGCCACCGCCTCCTCGAGGGTGGCAAATCCACTGGTTGCACGCTCACGGGTACGAGTGCGGTTGAGGATGGCGCGGCGCAGCTGCCCCGGTACCTCCTCGTCGGGCTGGCTCAAGGGGCCGAGCCCCTCCAGCAGAATGAGCCGCTCGATTTGCTCGGGAAAAACGCCGGCATAGGCAGAGGCAATCAGCGCCCCCAGGGAGTGACCAAGCAGGATGAAACGCTGCCAGCCCGCGGCCTGGGTGATCTGGTAGAGATCATCCAGCCAGTCCACGAAGACATAGGGAGTCGACTTGTGATCGGAGTGACCATGGCCCGGCAGATCGACGCAGACCAGATGAAACGCCCCCAGCCAGGGGGCCAGAGGCAAAAAGCTGGCACCGTTGTCGAGCCAGCCATGGAGGGCCACCAGCAGCGGTCTGCCCTCCTGACCATTGTCCAGCAGGGCGATGTGCCGCCCGTCCGCCAGGCGCAGCCTGCGCTCCTGCAATGTCGCCGTCATCCGGGCTCCTCAGCGGCGCAGGGGCCGTCTGGGCCAGAAGGGATCATAGAAAGGATCGTAAAAGTAGGGATCCATGTAGCGGATCTCCACCTCCTTCACCGGTGGCCACAGCTTGCTCCCCGTCACCTTGAGTACCGAGAAGCGATACTTGTGCTCGCCAATCTGGCTGTCCACCGGCTTGTCGAGGGTGCCGAGCACCGTCAGGCTGCGACCCTTGGCATAGAGGGTCGGGTCGACAAACCCCTGCATGATGGCGAGAAAACGACCTGGGCTCTGCTCGGTCTGCTCCGGCACCCCGTTGGACTTGAGGGGCAGATAGACCACCTCGATGACACTCTGATCCGCCTTGTTGTGGACCGCCGAGATGACACCGCTCCAGCGGGCCGGCTTGCCTTCCATCCCCTGCAGGGCAGGTTGATAGGCCACCAGCTGATCCGCAGGCTCATAGGCAAGCTCTTTGGGCACCGTGCTGCAACCGCCCAGCAGCAGCCCCACCAATCCCAGCATGATCACGGATTTTCTCATTCGTCTCTCCTTCATCGTCCGACAAAGCAGCCCGGGGCAGCCGTTGCCGCCTATTCGCGACCCGGCAGTTTCTTCCAGGTCACCTTGTCACGCAGATAGACAGGGGTGGCCTGCTCTACCGGCACCGCCTCACCCGCAAACCAGGCCTGGCGTGCCAGAGGCAGCATGTCGGCGGCCGCCGGGAAACGCACCTGGCTTGGCATCAGCACATCTGCCAGGCCGCACAGGGTCTCGCCATAGGTTTCAAAACCGGTGCCAACGCAGCTCACCGCGCCAGTCAGCTTGTCACGGGCCTGCACCAGTGCGGCTGGTTCGCTCACCACCTCCTCGCCCACCAGCGTCATCACCCCGTCCACCAAGGCGTAGTGGCCGAAATAGACCTCGTCCATGCGCGCATCGATGGCGGCAAGCACCTGCTCGGCCCCTTCCAGCTTATGGGCCCCCTGGGCCATGGCTGCCAGGGTGGAGACACCGATCATCGGCACGCCGGCACCAAAGGCGAGCCCCTGGGCCACGCTGATCCCGATCCGTACCCCGGTGAAGGAGCCAGGCCCACGACCGAAGGCGATGGCGTCGAGCTCATCCAACGATAGACCGGCTTCATCCAACAGAGCCTGAACCATGGGCAGGATCTTGCGGGTATGGTCACGCGGCGCCTCTTCCCAGCGGGAGTAGAGGGTATCGCCCACCAAGAGGGCTGCGGAGCAGGCTTCGGTGGCGGTATCCACGGCCAGGATCTTCAACTCATCCATTCTTTTTATTCTCTTCACATCAGTCAGTTAAATCGTCAGCATGGCCAAGGCCTGCCGTCATGCATGGCCGGGGGCAATCAGCCCCGGCGCGGCGGACTCACTCCCGTGGTCCGAAAAATTCTCCCAGGGTCGCCAGCTCCCGGGTCCGTGGAATGGCAGGCAGGCTCTTGATGAAGGTGGCGCCATAGGGCTTGTTGACCACACGGGGATCACAAATAACCAGTACGCCGTGATCACTGCGATCACGGATGAGCCGCCCCACCCCCTGCTTGAGGGCAATCACCGCCTTGGGCAACTGCAGCTCGGCAAAGGGATCCCCCCCCTTGAGCTTGCAATCCTCCACCCGAGCCTTGAGCTGGGGATCGTCCGGGCTCGCAAAGGGCAGCTTGTCGATGATAACACAGGACAATGCCGCCCCCCGCACGTCTATCCCCTCCCAGAAACTGCTGGTGGCCACCAGCACGGCCCGACCATTTTCCACGAAGGTCTTGAGCAGCCGCTGCTTGTTGTCTTCCCCTTGCAGCAGGACGGTGCGGCCGATTTCCCGGCGTAGCACCTCAGCCACCTGGCGCATCACCTGATGGCTGGTGCAGAGGAAGAAGCACCCCCCCGGCGTCTTGTTGATGAGGGGGATCATCAGGGTCGCCAGCTGCTCCCCGCGCCCGAAGGCATTGGGCTCTGGCAAGAAACGGGGTACGCACAGGCGCGCTTGCTCGGCGTAATCGAACGGACTGTCGAGAATGAGTTCGGCGCTGCCGGCCAGCCCCATCTCGGCGACGAAGTGGGCGAAGCGATTGTCCACCGTCAAGGTGGCCGAGGTGAAGACCCAGGCCACCTCGGGGCGCTGCACCTCGGCACCGAAGCGCTCGGCGACCGACAGCGGCGTCAGATTGAGGGTAAAGTGCAGACGCGAACAGTCATACCAGTAGGAGAAACCGGTCTGGTTGATCGCCAGCACCTCCCCAAGGCGAGTACGCAGCTCGCTGATGCGCTCGAAACAGTGATCCAGCTGCTCCCCTCGCCCGAGCGCCAGTTTCAGCACTTCATAACAGAGCCCGATGGCATCGTTGAGACGGGCCAGCGCCTGGGCCCAGAGGGATTGTCTCAGCAGATCCCGGGTGTTGCCGCGCCCCCCCTCCACGCCGAAGGCAAGGCGCAGATCCTGACTGGCAATGGCGAGCCTGTCCGCCGCCTTGCCAAGCTGGGCCATGTCATGAGCCTCTGCCCGGTAGGCGAGCTGGATATCCTGCGCCAAATCCTGGATGGTGCGGCTGCCCACGGACTTGCCGAAGTAGTGGCTGGCGATCTCGGGCAGCTGGTGCGCCTCGTCGAATACATAGACCTGCGCCTCGGGCACCAGCTCGCCAAAGCCGGTGTCTTTGACCGCCATGTCGGCGAAAAAGAGGTGGTGGTTGATCACCACCACCTGGGCGTCCATGGCACGGCGCCGGGCGATGACCAGGTGACAATCATCGTAATAGGGGCAGTCGCGACCCAGGCAGTTGTCGTTGGTGCTGGTGACGTGGGCAAGGATCTCGGCGTTCTCCTGTATCCCCGGGATATCCCCCACATCGCCGTTGTCGGTGGCGGTCGACCAGGATTTGACCTTCACGAGATCGCTCAGGATCTCGGGCTTTTGCAGATGGGATTCACTCAACAGCCGGTTCATCCGCTCGATGCAGAGGTAATTGCTGCGCCCCTTGAGCAGTGCCACCGGCGGGGTGTAGTGAAGCGCCCCCGTGATGGTGGGCAGATCCCGATAGAAGAGCTGCTCTTGCAGGTTCTTGGACCCGGTGCTGATCACCACCCGCTTGCCGGATTCCAGCGCAGGCACCAGATAGGCATAGGTTTTGCCAGTGCCCGTTCCAGCCTCCACCAGCAAGCGGCCACCTTGCTTGATGGCGCGCGACACCGCCTCGGCCATCTCCAGTTGCGGGGCACGGGCCTTGAAGCCGTCGATATGGCGGGCCAGGGGGCCGTCTGGCTTGAACAGGGTCTGGATGATGGTCAAAGGCATGTCCCGCTGCAAAAGCGGGCATTATGCCAAAAGCGCGGAAAAAGCGGGACTGATAATGCGTTCAGACGAAGAGATCAATCCGGTGGTCCGGATCCGGTTTGTGATCATCATCCTGCACCGCTGGTTGATCAGGCTTTGGCGGCTGCTCTCTCTGCTGGTGATGCTGGCCACCGCCGCCATTGTCGGTGCCTATCTTGCGCAGCTGATGTTTCTGGCTGATCTGGGTCACCTCCCGCTTGATGTCATCCGGGCTCGGTGTCGAGGGTGCGCGGGGCAGGATGGGAAATAACAGGTCCTGGCTGGGCATGATGTCGCCTCCTTTGGCATCTCATTGTCTAGTTATCGACCAGAAAACCGTTTTCTCAACTTTAATCGTCCGGATCACATTTTTCGGTTGCATTTTCTGTCAAGGCAGGTAGTTTAAACCGGGCGTCAACAACGGCATCTGATTTGTAAAGGATTGATTACATCATGAAGTTCACCAACCTGAAGACTCATCATCACCATCATCATCCCGAATAGTCTTTCAGGAGGTTGACTGCTGGAAGACACTTAACTGGTGACTTCCAAAAGGACCGCAAGATTCATGAACCCTCGGAAGCACATACTTCCGAGGGTTTTTTCGTTTTTGACTAAAAGGAAATCGAGCAATGGAAACACAACGTCTGCGCATCGCCATGCAAAAGTCCGGTCGTCTGAGCCAGGATTCCCAGGCCCTCTTCAAGAGCTGCGGCCTCAAGATCAACCTGCGGGAACAGCGCCTCATCGCCCATGTCGAGAACATGCCCATCGACATTCTGCGAGTGCGTGATGACGACATCCCGGGTCTGGTGATGGAAGGGGTGGTCGATCTTGGCATCATCGGCGAGAACGTTCTCGAAGAGGTGCAGCTCATCCGCGCAGCCCAGGGGCAGCCCTTTGCGGTGAAGACCCTCAAGCAGCTCGACTTCGGCGGCTGCCGCCTCTCTCTGGCGGTGCCGGACGATGTCAACTACACAGGGCCACAGAGCCTGGCCGGCAAGCGCATCGCCACCTCCTACCCCGGTCTGCTCAAGCGCTTCTTCGACGAGAAGGGCCTGGGCTTCAAGAGCGTGATGCTGGGCGGCTCGGTGGAAGTGGCCCCCCGCGCGGGTCTGGCCGATGCCATCTGCGATCTGGTTTCCACCGGCGCAACCCTGGAAGCCAACGGCCTGAAAGAGGTCGAGGTGATCTACCGCTCCAAGGCCGTCCTGGTGCAGGCCCCCAACCCCCTGAACGATGCCAAGCAGAAACTCATCGACAAGCTGCTGCCTCGCATCCAGGGGATGCAACAGGCGCGCGAAAGCAAATACATCATGCTGCACGCCCCCAAAGACAAGCTCGATGCCATCACCGATCTGCTGCCGGGGGCGGAGCGTCCCACCATCATGCAGCTCGCCGGTGACACCAACCAGGTGGCCCTGCACGTCGTCTCCAGCGAAACCCTGTTCTGGGAGACCATGGAACAGCTCAAGGCCCTGGGTGCCAGCTCCATCCTGGTGCTGCCCATTGAAAAGATGATGGAATAAGGAAGACACATCATGCAGACCCTGATCTGGAAGACCCTCTCCCCCGCCCGGCAAGCCGAGGTCCTGACCCGGCCCGCCCTTGGCGACGAAGCCGACATCGGTACCGTGGTGCGAGACATCATTGCCGCGGTACGCAGCCGGGGCGATGAGGCCCTGCGCGAGCTGAGCCAGCGTTTCGAACGCGCGCCCCGCGAACAGCTTCGGGTGAGCGACACGGAAGTGGATGCCGCCTGCGCTCGACTCGGTGATGACATCAAGGGCGCCATCGAGGCCGCCATCGCCAATATCCGTACCTTCCACGCCGCCCAGGTGCAGCCCGTCGTGCGCGTCGAGACCCAGCCAGGCGTACTGTGCGAGCTGCGCACCCAACCCATCAGCCGGGTCGGTCTCTATGTCCCGGGAGGCAGCGCGCCGCTCCCCTCCACCGTGATGATGCTGGCCATTCCGGCAAGCCTGGCCGGTTGCCGTGAGGTGGTGCTCTGCACCCCGTCTCCGGCGAGCGACGAGATCCTGTTTGCCGCCCGCGCCTGTGGCGTTCGCCAGGTGTTCGCCATCGGCGGCGCCCAGGCCATCGCGGCCATGGCCTATGGCACGCAGACCATCCCCAAGGTGGACAAGATCTTCGGCCCGGGCAACGCCTATGTGACCGAAGCCAAGGGCCAGGTTTCCCGTGACTGGCGGGGCGCCGCCATCGACATGCCAGCCGGCCCCTCCGAGGTGCTGGTGATCGCAGACGAGAGCGCCAACCCGGCCTTCGTGGCATCGGACCTGCTCTCCCAGGCCGAGCACGGCCCCGACAGCCAGGTGGTGCTGGTCACCACCTCTGCTCCCCTGGCCGATGCCATCGGCAGCGAGATCCAGGCGCAACTCGCCGACCTCAGCCGCCGCGACATCGCCGAGCAAGCCCTGAAGGCAAGCCTGGTGATCCTCTGCGACAGCCTGGAGGAGGCCTGCACCATCTCCAACGCCTATGCCCCGGAACACCTCATCGTGCAGACCCGGGCCCCCCGGGATCTGCTGGACAAGCTCGAGAACGCGGGCTCCATCTTCCTCGGGGCATGGACACCGGAGTCGGTCGGTGATTACGCCAGCGGCACCAACCACACCCTGCCCACCTACGGCTATGCCCGCACCTGCTCGAGCCTGGGACTTGCCGACTATCAGCGCCGCTACACGGTTCAAGAGCTCACTGCAGACGGCATTCGCGGCCTTGGCCCCATCGTCCAGCGCATCGCCCAGGCCGAGGGACTCGATGCCCACAAGCATGCCGTCACCCTCAGGTTGAACGCCCTGGCCGCCGAGCCCCAACAAACAGCACAGCAGAAGGATTTGTCATGAGCATCGTCAATCTGGCCCGTCGCGTCGTGCGGGCTCTCACTCCCTACCAGTCCGCGCGCCGCATCGGCGGCCAGGGCCACGTCTGGCTCAATGCCAACGAGGCCCCCCTGGCCTACCCCTTCACCGTCGAGGGGAGCCGTCTCAACCGCTATCCCGAGTGCCAGCCGGCCGAGGTGGTGAATGGCTATGCCGCCTACGCCGGGGTCAATCCGGATCAGGTGCTGGTGAGCCGCGGCGCCGACGAGGCCATCGAGCTGCTGATCCGCACCTTCTGCGAGACAGGGGAAGATCAGATCCTCATCTGTCCCCCCACCTACGGCATGTACGCCATCAGCGCCGAGACCTGTGGCGTGGGGATTGTCGAGCAGCCATTGACCGCCAGCCGTCAGCCGGACTGGCCCGCCATCGCCGATCGCCTCTCTGACGTGAAGCTGGTGTTCCTCTGCTCCCCCAACAATCCCACCGGGGATCTGGTGGGCCGCAAGGGACTCGTCGCCCTGCTGGAGAAGGCCCGGGACCGCGCCATCATCGTCGTGGACGAGGCCTACATCGAGTTCTGCCCGGAGGCCTCCGTGGTGGACCTGCTCGCCCAATACCCGAACCTGGTGGTGACCCGCACCCTCTCCAAGGCCTTCGCCCTGGCAGGGATCCGCTGCGGCTTTACCCTGGGGGATCCCGAGGTGATTGCCATGCTGGCCAAGGTGATCGCGCCCTACCCCATTCCCGACCCCATCGCCCAGATTGCCGCCCAGGCGCTCTCTCCCATGGGGCTGGAACTGATGCAGGAGCGGGTGCAGGAGCTCAACAAGCAAAAGGCGCTCATCAAGGCGGAGCTGCTTCGTCTGCCCTGCGTCAAGGAAGTGTTCGAGGACAAGGGCAACTTCGTGCTGGTGCGCTTCAAAGATGGCGCCGCCGTGTTCGCCGCCATGAAGGCCGCCGGCATCATCTTGCGTGATTTCTCCAGCAAGCCTGGCCTTGACAACAGCATCCGCATCACCATTGGCTATCAGGGCGAAATGGACGCCGTGCTGGCCGTGCTGCGTGACCTGCCCCCACCCTCTCTGTAAGACAAGCAAGGATGTAGCGATGAAAACCCCGTTTTTGTTTATCGACCGTGACGGCACCCTGATCGAGGAGCCGGTCACCGACAAGCAGGTGGACAGCCTTGCGAAGCTGCGCTTCGAGCCCATGGTGATACCTGTGCTGCGTGAGCTCCAGGCCGCCGGCTACGTGCTGGTGATGGTGACCAACCAGGATGGGCTCGGCACCGCCAGCCTGCCCCTTGAAAACTTCCAGCCGCCCCACGACCTGATGATGCACCTCTTCGAATCCCAGGGCGTCACCTGGGAGCAAGTGCTGATCTGTCCCCACTTCCCCACCGACGGTTGCAGCTGCCGCAAGCCTCACCTTGGGCTGGTGAAGGAGTATCTCGCCTCGGGCCGCATCGACTTTGCCAACTCCTTCGTGATTGGCGACAGACAGACCGACATCCAGCTTGCCGAGAACATGGGCATCCGCGGCATACGCTACCACCCGCAAGATCACGGCTGGAATGCCATTCGTGATCAGCTGCTCTCCAAGGGGCGCGTGGCCGAGGTGGAGCGCTACACCAAGGAGACCCGCATCCAGGTGGCGGTGGATCTCGACAAGAGCGGTGGCAACCAGATCGCCACCGGCATCGGCTTCTTCGATCACATGCTGGATCAGATAGCGACCCACGCGGGCTTTCGCCTCAAGCTCAAAGTGAGCGGCGATCTGCACATCGACGATCACCACACGGTGGAAGATGTGGGATTGGCGCTGGGTCAAGCCCTGCGCCAGGCCCTTGGCAACAAGCGCGGCATCGGCCGCTTCGGCTTCGTGCTGGCGATGGACGAGGTGCAAGCGGTGATCGACGGGCGTCCCCGCCAGGAGGCTGACAACACCTCGCTGACCGAGCTGGATGTGGCCACGGCGCTGGATCTGAGCGGCCGTCCCTACTTCGTGTTCGACTGCCCGAGCGGCTTTGGTCGCGACAGCGTGGGAGAGATGGCCACCGAGATGGTACCCCACTTCTTCCGCTCCCTCTCTGACGCCATGGCCATCACCTTGCAGATGAAGGTGGGCAGCGGCAACACCCACCATCAGGTGGAGGCGCTTTTCAAAGGCTTTGGGCGCGCCCTGCGCCAGGCCATTCGCGTGGAAGGGAGCGAGCTTCCCTCCAGCAAGGGGGTGCTGTGATGGGGAGACAGAACCTGGTCATCATCGACACCGGCTGCGCCAACCTCGCCTCGGTGCGCATGGCGTTCGAGCGCCTCGGCGTGCAGCCCAGGGTGAGCTGCAAGGCCGCCGACATCGAGCAGGCGGACAAGCTGATCCTGCCCGGCGTCGGCACTGCCATCGCCGCCATGAAGAACCTCAATGAGCGGGAACTGGTGCCCCTCATTCGCGCCGCCAAGCAGCCGCTGCTCGGTTTTTGCCTCGGCATGCAGATGCTGGCACAGGCCTCGGAAGAGAACATGAGCGCCGATGGCAGCGAAGGAGCGCTCATCGACTGCCTCGGCATCGTGCCTGGCAGGATCCGCCTGATGGAGGTGGGCAACCTGCGCCTGCCCCACATGGGCTGGAACCAGATTGAACACGACGAGACCCACCCGCTACTCAAAGGCATCCCCAGCGGCAGCTACTTCTACTTTGTCCACTCCTATGCGCTGGAGGTGACCGACGCGACCCTGGCGACCTGCGACTACGGCCTGCCCTTTACCGCCATCGTCGGGCGGGACAACTTCTTTGGCGCCCAATTCCACCCGGAGCGATCCGGCCCGGCCGGTGCCCGCCTACTGCAAAACTTTCTGGAGCTATGACAGGCATGATTATTCCCGCAATCGACCTCATCAACGGTCAGGTCGTGCGCCTCTACCAGGGCGACTACGGCCAGAAAACCGCCTACAGCGACAACCCGCAGGCCCGCTTCGATGACTATGTCAGCCAGGGGGCGGCGCAGCTGCACCTGGTGGATCTGGACGGCGCCAAGGATGCCAAGGCCCGCCAGTTGGCCCTCATCGCCCAGTTGCTGTCCGCCACCGAGGCACCGGTGCAGGTCGGCGGCGGCGTGCGCAGCGAACAGGACGTGGCCGACTTGCTGGCGGCCGGCGCCAGCCGGGTGGTGATCGGTTCCACCGCCGTCAAATCCCCGGATCTGGTGGCCAGCTGGATGGAGAAATATGGCCCCGAGCGCATCGTGCTGGCCCTGGATGTCAACATCGATGAACAGGGCAACCGCCACATCGCAGTGGCTGGCTGGCAGGAGAACAGCGGCATCTCCATCGAGGCGCTGATCGAGCGCTTCCTCCCCGCCGGACTCAGACACGTGCTCTGCACCGACATCAGCCGGGACGGTACCCTGGCGGGCACCAACGTCGAACTCTACCGGGATCTCTGCGCCCGCTACCCGAGCGTCGGCTTCCAGGCGTCCGGCGGTATCGGCGGTCTGGCGGATATCGAGGCGCTCAAGGGAACCGGCGTCAAGGGGATCATCCTCGGCCGTGCCCTGCTGGAGGGCAAGTTTGACGTGGCAGAAGCCATTCACTGCTGGGGTGACGGCCGCGCTGCGTGACGCGCCCCTTTCCGGCATCAGACAGCCTGCCCATCCGGGCAGGCCTCTTTCTCCCCGATGGGGGCGAACCTTATGATTTGGCAGCAATTGGCTCTATACTCGACCTCACAGGGATAGCGTCATGGAAGACATATGTTGACACCTCACAACGCCACCATCCTGATCGTCGACGACTCACCCGAAAATCTGATGGTACTGACCGAATTGCTTTCGCCTCATTACCGCGTACTGGCTGCGCAGAGCGGGGAAAAATGCCTGCGCATCGTCAGCGCGGATCCAAAGCCTGACCTCATCCTGCTGGATGTGATGATGCCCGGCATGGATGGTTATGAAGTGCTAAGGCAATTGCGTCAGTCCCCGATCAGCAGCCGTATTCCCGTCGTTCTGCTCACCGCCCTCGCCGACCCCCAGAGCGAGGAGTTCGGCCTCTCCCTCGGCGCCGCTGATTACATCACCAAGCCCATCAAACCGGTGGTCGTTCAGGCCCGGGTGCGTACCCAGCTGGAGGCCAAGCAGGCCCGTGACGGTCTGCAAAACCAGAATGCGGCGCTGGAAGCCGAGGTCGCGCGGCGAATGGCGGAAAACGACCTGATCCAGCAGGTCTCCATCCGCGCCCTCGCCCATCTGGCGGAGATCCGCGACCCCGAAACCGGCAACCATATCCTGCGCACCCAGGGCTATGTACGTCTGCTGGCGAGCGCCCTGGCTGATCACCCCCGTTTCGCCGATACCCTGACCCCGGGTTACATCGATCTGCTGAGCCGCTCCGCACCGCTTCATGATATCGGCAAGGTGGGCATTCCCGACCACATCCTGCTCAAACCGGGCAAGCTGACCCCGGAGGAGTGGCAGATCATGCGCACCCACGCCAAGCTCGGCAGCGATGCCATCGAGGAGGCCGAACAGGACATGGAGCAGCCCCTGGCCTTCCTCACCCTGGCCAAGGAGATCGCCCACTGGCACCACGAGAAGTGGGATGGCAGCGGCTACCCGGACGGCTTGCAAGGGGACGCCATACCCCTCTCGGCCCGCCTGATGGCGCTGGCAGACGTGTTTGACGCCCTCATCTGCGCCAGGGTCTACAAGCCGGCCATGAGCTACGACGAGGCTCGCGCCCTCATCCTCTCCGGCAGTGGCCACCATTTCGATCCCGATGTCGTGACCGCCTTCGATCGCCATTTCGACGCCTTCGTCACCATTGCCGAACGCTACCAGGATGGCAGCGAGGCCGTGGATGGCTGAGGCTCCCCTGACCCGGGCACATGTGCTCAACGTCGTGCTCACCTATGCCGCCGTGGCAAGCCTGTGGATCCTGCTCTCCGACAAGGCGGTGGAGTGGCTGTTCAGCACCCCTGCCCAGTTCGCCATGGCAAGCACCATCAAGGGCTGGCTCTTCATCCTCATCACGGCCCTCATGCTTTATGCCATGCTGCGTCGTCGCATTGACACCACCGGCAGCACACCTGTCTTTACGAGGCGTCAATGGATCCCCTTCCTGTTGCTCAACGGGCTCATTTTGGCCCTGACCGCCATGGCCATCGCCCGCAACATCGAACTGGCACGCAACAAGGAGGTGGCTCGTCTCGAAGCCATCGCGGATCTCAAGAGCCAGCGCGTCACCGAGTGGCTCGGAACCCACGAGCAGGATATTCACCAGCTCATAAAGGGTCTGGGCAGTACTGATTTCTATCGTCCCGGACAAGCACCATCCTCACCCGAAGCGATCACGCCACCACTGGCAAGGCTGCTCGAATTCATCTCGGTACGCGGATTTCACGGTGCGGCCGTGTTCAATCCTGCCGGACAGCCCCTGTGGCATACCCCGGGTGGCGACACCATGAATGCCACGTTGCGTGACGCCCTGCCACGGCTCGAGCAGGGCAAAGTCATGCGTCTTGGTCCCTATCTCGATGATCGCGGTCACGCCAGGCTGGACTTTCTGGTCAATCTGGAGGTTGCTGCAGGACCGGCACCCGTGCTGGTGATGCAGATAAGCGCAAATCGCTGGCTCGATCAGATCCTGGGGTCCTGGCCCGTCCCAGACAGCAGCGGAGAAGCCATTCTGTTTCGCCAGCAGGGGGATCAGGTCCACTATCTGAGTAGCCTGCGCTATCGCCCGGAACCGGCTCTCACCCTGCACTATCCCGTCACCCACCCCACCCTGCTGGCAGCCCAGTATTTGCGGCTCGCCGAACGCGGCACGCCCCAGGTGCTTTATGGCCAGGATTACCGGGGCAGCGAGGTCTTCGGGGTTGTCTATCCGGTCATGAACACGGACTGGTACCTGCTGGCCAAGATCGACAAGGCGGAACTCTACCAGGCCACCTTCAAGGAGAGCGTCTGGATCGGTCTCATCGGCCTGCTGGTGCTCTTTGTCACCAACGCCGGCATCATCCTGCTGCGCCAGCACACCCGGCTGCAGATGGCCGAGCAGCTTCAGCACTCCCAGTCCCAGCGGCTGGAGGCGTTGCAACTGCTCTCCGCCATCGCCGACAGCTCGGAAGACGCCATCTTCGCCAAGAACAAGGAGGGCAGATACATCCTCTTCAACCGGGCCGCCAGCCAGTTTGTCGGCAAGCCGGTTGACGAGGTGCTGGGCCAGGATGATCTGACGCTCTTCCCGCCGCAGCAGGCGCAGATGCTGATGGCATCCGGGCGCCAGGTCATAGAGCGCAACCGGGTGCAGACCGAGGAGGAGTACCTGACCCTGCCCGATGGCGAGCATGTGTTTCTCGCAACCAAAGGCCCCTTGCAAGACAGCGAGGGGCAGGTGATCGGGATCTTCGGCATCTCTCGGGACATCACGGACTTCAAACGGGCCGAGGCCGACTTGCGAGAGCGGGAGGGGCTGTTCCGTGCACTGGTGGAGCAATCCCTTGCCGGGATCTACATCATCCAGCAGGGTCGGCTCTGCTACATCAACCCCTGTTTTGCCCGACTGTTTGGCTATGACACCCCGGGGGCGCTGATCGCCGTTGGCCAGTTGCACGCCCTTGCCGCTCCCAAGGACAGCACCAGGGTTGCCGAGCTGGTGCACGCGTGCGAGCAGGACGCGCGCGATATCCACACCCGCTTCAGTGCCCTGCATCAGCACGGGGAATCCCTGGAGGTCGAGCTGTACGGGCGGCGCGTCGACTACCTCGGCCAGCCCGCCATCATCGGCATTCTGCTCGATGTCACCGAACGGGAGCAGGTTGAACAGGCCCTGACCCGCCAGGCCAGCGAGCTGCGCCAGCAGAACCATGAGCTGGAGCGGTTCAACAAGGTGATGGTAGACAGGGAGCTCGCCATGCTGGCCCTCAAGCACCAGATCAACGGGCTCTCCCGTCAGCTCGGAGTGCCACCCCCCTATCCCCAGGCCCCCATGCCACCGGAGGATCTCCCATGATGAGCTGGTCACCCCTGTGGCATGTGCGCCCCTCCACCCAGCGCTGGGGGATCTCCCTGCTGGCCGTGCTGCTGCCCGTTCTGATGTTGCAAATCCGTGTCCAGCTGCCCATCGCCTTTGGCGAGCGACCGCTGCTGGTTCTCTTCATGCTGCCCATCATCGTTTGCGCCCTGTTGGGGGGCTTGTTGCCAGGTCTGCTCTGCACCCTGATCACCGCCCTGGTCACCAGCTATTTCATGCTCCCCCCCATTTATTCACTGAGTGTCGAGGCTGGCCAGGATCTGGTGCAATGGTGCCTGCTCATCGCCAACGGTCTGCTCATCAGCGTGCTCAGTGCCGCCTTTCATCGCGCCCGGGCCAGAGAGGTCCTGCGCTGGCAGGAGCTGATGAACACCCAGAACCAGTTGCAGCAGAGCGAGAACCGCTTCCAGGTCACCTTCGAACAGGCTGCGGTCGGCATCGCCCTGGTCTCCCCCGATGGACACTGGCTGCGTGTCAATCAGCGGCTGTGCCACATCCTGGGCTACCGGGCCGACGAACTCACCGGGATGACGTTCCAGCAGTTGACCCACCCGGACGATCTCTACCTCGATGAGGCCCATGTGGCCCGGGTACTGGCGGGAACTATCCCCCACTACACCCTGGAGAAGCGCTACCTGCACAAGGGGGGCGAGATCATCTGGACCACTCTGACGGTGGCCCTGGTGCGCGACGCCGAAGGTAATCCCGACTACTTCATTTCCATCATCGAGGACAACCGGCAGAACAAGGAGACCGAGGAGGCGCTGCGCCGCAACGAAGCCATACTGCGCGAGTCCCAGCGTCTCGCCAAGATAGGGAACTGGCGCTGGCGCGTGGCCGATGACAGCCACTTCTGGTCACCGGAGATCTATCGCATCTATGGCCGGGATCCGGCCCTCCCCCCCGCCGTCTATCCCGAGGTCAGAAAATACTTCACCCAGGAGGGGTGGCACACGGTGGCCCAGGCCGTCGAGCGCTGCAGGATGGACGGGCAGCCCTACGAGTGCGATGCCGAAGTGATCACGGAGCAGGGGGAGACCGCCTGGGTCATTGCCCGCGGGGCGGCGCTCAGGGACAGGGATGGCACCATACTCGAGCTCTACGGCACCGTGCAGGACATCACGGAGCGCAAGCTCGCGGAGCAGCGCCTGCAACACAATCAGCAGATGGCGCTCGATACCCAGCGTCGTGCTCGCCTCGCAGCCCTGAACCTGATGGACGACGCCATCAGTGCACGGGTGCGCGCCGAAACCGTCAGCAGCGCCCTGCGCGAGAGCGAGCAGCGCCTGCTGATGGCCCAGGAAGGGGCCCATGTCGGCATCTGGGAATGGGACATGGTCAGCAACCGTCTCTTCTTCTCGCCGGAATGCGCCCGCCTCTATGGCCGCAGTGCCGAGGTGCTCGGCGAGCTGGCCGCCTGGCAGGCCTGCCTGCATCCGGATGACAGGCCCCGCATCGAGCAGTTGCTGGCGGAGCGGGCGGTCAGCGGCGCCCCCGTCGAGCTGGAGTTCAGGATCCTGCTGCCAGATGGCGTCATCCGCTGGCTGGTGAGCAAAGGGAGCGTCTATCGGGACGCCCAGCAGCGACCCGTGCGCCTCCTTGGCATCCATCTGGACATCACCCAGAGCAAGCTGGCCGAGCAGCAGTTGCGCCAGTTGTCCCTGGCCCTCGAACAGAGCCCTGACGGCGTCTTCATCACCGACACCCGGGCGCGCATCGAGTACGTCAACCCCGCCTTCCTCGCCGCCAGCGGTTACCAGCAGCACGAAGTGATAGGCCGGACCCCGTCCCTGCTGCGCTCGGGCCTCACCCCGGATGCCAGCTATGTCGCCCTGTGGGATGCCATCAACCACGGCCAGCGCTGGCATGGCGAATTCATCAACCAGCGCAAGGATGGCTCCCACTACCAGGTGCTGGCCACGGTGTCGCCGATCCGCCAGGAGAGCGGTGAAATCACCCACTACGTCACGGTCCAGGCCGACATCACCGAGAAGAAGCAGCTCGGCGAGGAGCTGGACCAGTATCGCTACCACCTGGAGGAGATGGTCAACGAGCGCACCCGGCAGCTGGCCCAGGCCCACCAGCGGGCCGAAAGCGCCAACCACGCCAAGAGCGCCTTCCTTGCCAATATGAGCCACGAGATCCGCACCCCCATGAACGCCATCCTGGGGCTCACCTATCTGCTCAAGCGCGACACCCGGGATCCCACCGACCTCGAACGGCTGACCAAGATAGACACTGCCGCCCAGCACCTGCTCAGCATCCTCAACGACATCCTGGATCTCTCCAAGATCGATGCGGGCAAGATGACGCTGGAGCTGACCGATTTCTCCCTCACCGCCATGCTGGACAACGTCCGCGCCCTGATGAACGACCAGGCCAGGGCCAAGGGGCTCACCATAGTGACGGACATCGGCGATACCCCCGCCTGGGTGCACGGCGACATCACCCGCCTGCGCCAGGCCCTGCTCAACTATGCGACCAACGCCATCAAGTTCACCGAGCAGGGAACCGTCACCCTGCGCGTCAGGCTGACCCGCCCCCTCACCACCGGCTACCTGCTGCGCTTCGAGGTGGAAGACACCGGCATCGGCATCACCCCTGCGCAGCGCGAGAAGCTGTTCCAGGCGTTCGAACAGGCGGATGTCTCCACCACTCGCAGATATGGCGGCACTGGCCTTGGCCTTGCAATCACCAGCCGGATCGCCGCCCTGATGGGGGGCGAGGTCGGGGTCACCAGCGAGCCAGGCCAGGGAAGCTGCTTCTGGTTTACCGCCAGGCTGTTCAAGGCAAAGGAGGACGCTCCTTCCCGGACCCCATCCGAGCAGGGGAACCAACAGGCCTTCAGCTTCCCTCGCCACGCCCGGATCCTGCTGGTGGAAGACAACGCCATCAACCGGGAAGTGGTGCTCGAGCTCCTGTGCCACAGCGGCCTCGTCATCGAGACGGCCGTCAACGGCCATGAGGCCCTGGCCCTCGTCAGCCAGCACCCCTTCGACCTCATCCTGATGGACATACAGATGCCAGTGATGGATGGCTACAGCGCCACCCGCGCCATCCGGGCCCTGCCCGGCATGGACAGGCTGCCCATCCTGGCGCTCACCGCCAGCGCCTTCGAGGAGGACAGAAAGGCGAGCGCATCGGCCGGCATGAACGATTTCATTGCCAAGCCCGTCACCCCCGCCAAGCTGTTTGAAGCCCTGCAGCGCTGGCTGCCCCAGGGCAAGGTCCCCGAGCTTGCCCCGGACGACAGCACTCGCCATCCCGTGACAGGCCCCCTTGCCCGCCTGCAGGCACACCCGGGTCTGGATCTCGACCAGGGGCTGGCGGCCCTCAACGGCAATCAAGAGAAATACCTGGCCCTGCTTCGCTACTTCATCCATGAGCATGGCCAGGACATGACCCGGCTGCACCGCCACTTGCAGGCCGGGGAGCACAGCGATGCAACCCGCATGGTCCACAGCCTGCGCGGCGTGGCGAGCACCCTGGGGGCACATGAGCTGTCGCGCCACTGCCTGGCCCTGGAGCAGGCCATCGCGGACGGCAACACTGAGCCCACCGGACTCATGTCATCCATCGATGAAGAGATCGCCGCCCTTTGCGCTCTGCTCGGGGACGATCTCGCCACCCCGACCACCGATCTGGTGCCCCTGGGGGATCAGTGGCGCCAGCAACTGCTGGGCCAGATGGAAGCCCTACTGGTGCAAAGCGACACCGCCGTGATCCCCCTCTACGAGCAGTATGCCGGTCCCCTTCGCCTCATGCTGGGGTCTCGCAGCGACACCCTGACCAGGCAACTGAAGGCGTTTGATTTTGATGCCGCCCTGCTCACCCTGCGCCAGCATATGGCAACGGACGAGACCCACCCGGACGATCGGGCTCCCCTCCCCGAGGCGCCAGCCTGCCATCCGGGGCAGGTGAAGGGCGACAAAGGGTTGAATCACTGAATGAAGTCATGCATATAGTGGGGTGCTCAGAGGCGACGAGACGGCCTGCCGGGCCTGTCGTTTCTCCCTTCATGGGCCCCCGTTCAAGGCATGCCAACCCTGTTCCCGTCCGCCGCCCGGGCCAACGCCGGCGGCAGAACGACGTTTCTTTAACCGTGCTTTACATGGAGCAATGAGCATGTTGTCAAAGCGTATTATCCCCTGTCTCGACGTCAAAGATGGCGTGGTGGTCAAGGGCGTGCAGTTTCGCAACCACGAGGTGATGGGCGGCATTGTCGACCTCGCCCGCCGCTACGCCGCCGAGGGCGCCGATGAGCTGGTCTTCTATGACATCACCGCCTCGAGCGACGAACGGGTAGTGGACAAGAGCTGGGTAAGCCGGGTGGCGGAAGTCATCGACATCCCCTTCTGCGTCGCCGGCGGCATCAAAAGCGTGGAGGATGCCCGCCAGATCCTGGAATTCGGTGCCGACAAGGTCTCCATCAACTCGCCCGCCCTGGCCGATCCCACCCTGATCACCCGGCTCGCCGAGCGCTTCGGCGTGCAGTGCGTGGTGGTGGGTATCGACTCCTACTTCGATGCCGCCCTCGGTCAATATCAGGTCAAACAGTTTACCGGCGACGAGAGCCGCACCCGCACCACCACCTGGACCACCCTGGAGTGGGTACAGGAAGTGCAGCGCCGGGGCGCGGGGGAGATAGTGCTCAACGTGATGAACCAGGACGGCATGCGTCAGGGGTACGACCTTGAGCAGCTCAAGCTGGTGCGCGCCGTGTGCAAGGTGCCCCTCATCGCCTCCGGCGGCGCCGGGGCCATGGCGCACTTTCGCGATGCCTTTACCCTGGCCGACGTGGACGGGGCGCTGGCCGCCTCCGTGTTCCACAAGGGCCTCATTCCCATTCCCGAATTGAAACGCTGGCTGAAAAACGAAGGAGTCGCCATCCGTGAATAATCAAGCAGTAGACAATGCATTGCCGCTGGCCGAGCGCCTGGACTGGGCCAAGTGTGAGGGCATGATCCCCGCCATCGTCCAGCATTCCCTCAGCGGCGAAGTGCTGATGCAGGGCTTCATGACCCGCGAGGCGCTGGAAAAGACCCAGACCACCGGCCAGGTCACCTTCTTCAGCCGCAGCAAGCAGCGCCTGTGGACCAAGGGCGAGAGCTCGGGCCATGTGCTCAAGCTCGTCGCCATCACCACCGACTGTGATCAGGACTCCCTGCTCATTGCCGCCGACCCGGTCGGCCCCACCTGCCATCTGGGCAACCCCTCCTGCTTCGACGGCCACCCCGTGCCGCCGCTCGGCTTCCTGGCCAAGCTCGAACAGATCCTGGCATCACGCAAAGGGGCAGATCCCGCCACCAGCTACACCGCCAGCCTCTATGGCAAAGGCACCAAGCGCATCGCCCAGAAGGTGGGTGAAGAGGGGGTGGAAGTGGCCCTGGCCGCCATGGCGAAAGACAGAGAAGAGCTCATCAACGAATCCGCTGACCTGCTCTACCACCTGACCGTCTTGCTGCAAAACGAAGGCTTGGGTTTGAAGGATGTGGTGCAGCGCCTGCATGAGCGCCACACCAAGTAATTATTGAATTCTGTTCAACAAAACGGGCCCTATGGGCCCGTTTCATTTCATGATTGCCACCTCACAGGGGAATGGCAGGCCCCGCGCCGCCCTCAGCCGATACGGGTCCAGAAGCTCATGTTGACCGAGTGATGGTCAAGCAGGGTCAGGTACTCCCCTGCCACGTCGTTGTGCAGCCACTGCTGGCAGTAGGCTTCCACCAGCGACTGGCTGGGGGCCATCACCACGTCCGCATAGAGGCCGTCGGCGCCGCGCAGCAGGCAGTGCATGATGAGCCCGGATTGCTGGACAAGAAACTCGGACTCGACCCGCCGTGACAGGGCGAGCAAATCCGCCTCCGTCACCCCTTCCCTGAGCCTGAAGGTGGCAAATTCGACGCCCCCTGCCTGTTGCATGTCACCCTTGATGATCATCTCGTTTTCTCCATTGTGGATGGTCTGGAGAACCCAGCATAACGAAGGGCTACTGACAGCCTTGTGTCAGTCCTGAATGACCTTTTCGGCGCCACTGCGCCCAGGGGGAAACGCATCCGACTGGCGCAGGGCAAGGTAATCGGCCAGGGTCGCGCCAGATGGTGCCCCTTCTCCCGGTCGGCACGGCGCCAGGGTGTCGATGCGATCCACCCTGAAATCCCGGTAGGCCCGGCGCAGCGCACACCAGGCGCCGAGCGTCCAGCATCCGCCCCAGTAGAAGAGCCCGAGGGGAAAGAGCTGACGTTCGGTCCTGCTGGCGCTGGCATCCCGGTAGCCAATGTGCAGCCAGTGACCGGCCGTGATGGCATCGTGCAACCTGTCCCAGCGAGCGTATGCAGGGTGCGCCGTGGAATAGTCCGGTACCCGCACCACGGGGACGCGAGGTGCCCGAGCCTCCTTGGCGGGCAGGGCCGCCTCAATCTTGGCGAGCAGGGCGCGGGCCGGATCGGCCATCCCCTTGCCCGTCAGCACCGCCACCAGGTTCACCCCGGTGATGAGGGCCTCCAGCTCGGCCGCACTCAGTTGCAACGGGGCCATTTCGAACCCCTCGCTCAGCCGATAGCCCAGCCCGGCTTCCCCGTAAACCGGAATGCCCGCCAAAGAGAGATCGTCGATATAGCGGTAGATGGTGCGCTCCGACACGCACAGGCGCGTCGCCAGATCCCGGGCGGTCAGGGGTTGATGCGCCCGCAGCAGGTTGGTCAGTTGAAACAGTCGGTCCGATTTTCTCACAGGCATCCTCAGGCTGGCGGGACATGGCGGCCATGGTAAGCCGGGACGGGCTCGAAAGGCACGTCTTGTTGGCTGGCGACCGCTACCGGCGAGGCCCTGCTTCTTTGCATCACGCAACACAAAACGGGCCCGCAGGCCCGTTGATGGCGCGGCGCCTTTGTCGTCACGCCAACTGCTTGCGCAGCATGAATTTTTGCACCTTGCCGGTGGAGGTCTTGGGCAGCGGGGTGAAGATGATGCGCTTGGGGGCCTTGAAGTGGGCCATCTGCTCGCGGCAGAACGCAATGAGCTCGGCCTGGGTGAGCTCGCGCCCCTCCTTGAGCTTGACGAAGGCGCAGGGCACCTCCCCCCAGGTCTCGTCCGGCATGGCGATCACCGC
This sequence comes from Aeromonas sp. s4, assembly GCF_040907855.1. Classification (NCBI taxonomy): domain Bacteria; kingdom Pseudomonadati; phylum Pseudomonadota; class Gammaproteobacteria; order Aeromonadales; family Aeromonadaceae; genus Aeromonas; species Aeromonas sp. s4. Next base: position 206,640 of record NZ_JBFOCP010000057.1, read on the forward strand.
GGCTTCTTCCACATCGGGGTGGCGATAGAGCACGTCCTCCACCTCCAGGCTGGAGATGTTCTCCCCGCCGGAGATGATGATGTCCTTGGATCTGTCCTTGATCTCCACATAGCCGTCCGGGTGCCAGACCGCGAGATCCCCGCTTCGAAACCATCCCTGTGCCATCGCCTCCTCGCTCGCCGCCGGGTTCTTGAGGTAGCCCTTCATGACGATGTTGCCCCGCAGCACTATCTCTCCCAGGGTCTTGCCATCCATGGGAACCGGCTCGCCGCTGACGGGGTTGATGACCCGCATCTCCCCTTGCAGGGGGGAGGCCACCCCCTGGCGCGCCTTGAGACGGGAGAGCGTGGTGGCATCCTGCCCCTGCCAGCGTCTTTGCGGCTCGCACACCACGCAGGGGCCATAGGTTTCGGTGAGGCCATAGACATGGGTCACGGCGATCCCCATGGCCTCCATGCCGGCGATCACAGTGGCGGGCGGCGCTGCCCCCGCCGTCATCGCCTTGACGGGGTGGTCGAGTCCCTGCTTGAGGGCCGGATCGGCATTGTTGAGCATATTGAGCACGATGGGGGCGGCGCAGAAATGGCTCACCTTGTGTTCGCGCAGCGCCCCGTAGATGGCCGCCGCCTGCACGTGGCGCAGACAGACGCTCACCCCGGCGGTGGCCGCCAGGGTCCAGGGGAAGCACCAGCCATTGCAGTGAAACATCGGCAGGGTCCAGAGGTAGACCGGGTGCTTGGGCAGCTCCCAGGAGAGGGCATTGTTGACCGCATTGAGGTGGGCACCGCGATGGTGATAGACCACCCCCTTGGGGTTCCCCGTGGTGCCGGAGGTGTAGTTGAGGGAAATGGCCTGCCACTCGTCCGCCGGCAGCCAGCCGGGTTCGTCCCCGTCCCCCAGGGCGATGAACCCCTCGTAGTCGAGCTCGCCGACCAGCTCCCCTTCCCGGTAGAGGGGATCGTCGATGGCGATCACCAGGGGCTGGCTGTCAATGAGAGAGAGCGCCTTTCGCACCAGGGCGCCGAACTCCCGATCCACCAGCACCACCTTGCTCTGGGCGTGCTGGAAAATGAAGGCCATGGCGTCCGCATCGAGCCGGGTGTTGATGGTGTTGAGCACGGCGCCGCTCATGGGCACCCCGAAGTGCGCCTCGAACATGGCCGGCACATTGGGGGCGACGATGGAGACGGTGTCCCCCTCGCCAATGCCGCGACGGCGCAGGGCCGAGGCGAGCTGGCGGCAACGGCGTTCGGTCTGAGCCCAGCTCTGGCGCAGGGGCCCGTGGATCAGCGCCGGATAGTCGGGATAGACCCGGGCGGCCCGCCCCAGAAAGCTCAAGGGGGTCAGCGCCTCGAAATTGGCGGGCGTCTTGCCAAGGCCGGCGTCGTACATGTTCTGCTCTGTCATCGGATCCTTCCTCACAGGGGCACAAAACGGGGTGGCTCTCGCGGTTCACCACGACCGGCATTGCGCCCTGATGCGGGGCCAGGACGCCGGCGGGAACCGGATGAAAGGGTATCAAGGGGGGCCGAGCCCAGGTATTAGCGAAACGTCTTAGGGTGGTGAAGAGATGACACATGCCCCCACCGACCACCTTGCCAAGGAGCATGAACGAACCTCAAATGAATGCCGCCAGCACAAACATCAGACAAACCAGAAGGCACGCCAGTACGTTGACTACGGGGGGCAGCGCCAGTCCCCTGAGCCCCCCACTCACCCACAGGCTGTGCTCACTCCTGTCTATCCACTGAACACCGCCCCTCATCTGATCGCGATACATGACTACCTCTCCTGTGCTAAAAGAGAGCAAAGCATCATGCCAAGACCACATCAAAGCCATAAATACAAATTAATGGTCACCAGGAGATACCAAATGGATAGAGAGAGGACCCTCCCTCGGGACAGAGAAAGCATCGATCACGCCATGTGCCAGTTGTTCAAGCGCCACCTCAAGCGCGCCGGCATCTCGTACAAGGCGCTGGCGGGAGAGTTGAACATGTCGGAAGCCAGTGTCAAACGACTGCTCAATCAGACTCAACCCTTCACTCTGGACCGCATGCTGGCGATTGCCACGCTCCTCGGCGTTCCCCTCTCCCAGATCCTGACGGAGGCAGAGCAGTTGGCCGCAAGCGTCGTCCACTTCACGCCGCAGCAGGATGCCGCCTTCTGCCAGCGCCCCGAGCTCTACAGCCTGTTGCTGCAGATCCTGCAACAGGGCACGGATCCCGATGCGCTGTGCCAGCACTTCGGGCTCAATGCCCCCTCGCTTTATCTGTATCTGCGCGAGCTCGAGCAGCTCGGACTCGTGGCGCTGCAGAGCGGACTCAGCTTTCGTCTGCTGGTGCCCCGGCACGTGGCATTTAGGGACTCGGCCCGCTTCCCCCTGCGCTTCAAGAATCAAGTCATCGAAGGGTTGCAGGCACGCGTCCAGCACCTGACGCCCCGCGATCGTCAGGCCTATCTCATCACCGCCCGGCTTCGGCTGACCGAAGCCGAGTTCATGGAGTACCGCCTTGCGCTGGAGACGCTCATGCTGGACACCCTCAAACTGAGCCTCAAGCGTGACCCTGCCACGCCGGCTCTAGCGGACTACACCATCCTGGACATGGGCGCACTGGGCAGTTATCAACCCATGTTGCCGCAACCCGTCAACCTCAATCCCTCCACATAGGTCTCTTCTTTGTCGCCAATCGCCGACGCTATTTTTGTGTGGTCACTTTTTGCGCAGTCAGCCCCTGTCGCGATCCCGTGGCCCTTGCCTTGAGCCTGCGGCGCAAAATGCCAAGAATGATCCCAAGCCCTCAACGGGTATGAGTACGAGGAGAAGAGTGATGAACAAATCCATGTTGGCAGGTGTCGGGATCGGTGTGGCCTCTGCGCTGGCATTGTCGGCGGTCGCCAGCGGATCCCTGTTTTCATCAGAGCCCCAATTTGCCGAGGTGCTGGCCAGCAAGCCGGTGACCGAGACCATCAAGACGCCACGTCAGGAGTGCCGCAACGTCACCCTGACCCACCGCAAGCCGGTGCAGGACGAGCACAAGATCCTGGGTACCGTGGTTGGCGCAGCACTGGGCGGCGTGGTCGGCCACCAGTTTGGCGGTGGCAGCGGCAAGAAGGTGGCCACCGCCGCCGGTGCCGTGGCAGGGGGTTATGCCGGGAATCAGGTGCAGGGCAACATGCAGGCGGGTGATACCTACACCACCACGGAGCAGCGCTGCAAGACGGTGCAGGAGAGCAGCACCCGCACCATCGGCTATGACGTCACCTACCGCCTCGCCGGCCAGGAAGGGGTGGTACGCATGGAGAAGCAACCCGGCCCCACCATTCCGGTCAAGGATGGCAAGCTGGTACTGAGCAACGCGCAGGGTTGATACTCCGTTAGGAGCGCCCTGCCATGAGGAAGGCCCACCATGACGGTGGGCCTTTTTCATCTTCGCAACCCCACCTGTCTGCAACAGGTCTTCCCGACAAACGTTTTCTCAACAGAAAGGGGCCCGCAGGCCCCTTTCTTGTTGCTCAATCATCCTCAGTGGCGACCGAAGGGCCACCAGGGCTTGTCGTTGTCCTGGATGTCGACCCGGGTCTGCTGCAGGGCGCCGGGCTGGCCCCCTTCCACCCGATCGAGGCTCACCCTGAACTGCTCGGTGGGCTCGACGAACCAGTCATCGATGATCAGCACTTTGACCGACTTGCTGCCCCCCTCGCCCGCAGCCCAGCTCACCGACTGACCGAACCAGGGCAGGAAATCCAGCCCCCAGCGCGCCGTGACCCCGTCAAGGGCCACCCGGGCCCGGGCCGGCTTGCTCAGATCGCCGCTTCGCACCAGGGGGATCTCGGCAAACCACTGCCCCTCGTTCACCGTGATACTGGCCTGAGCCAGCGAGATGGTGGACGGTGCCAGCTTGTCCTTGATGGTCACCAGGGTCTGGTGCTGATCCCCCAGGGTCGCGCCGCTCGGGTCAAACAGCTCCAGGGTAAAGGTCTCGTCCCCCTCGTGCAGGGTATCGCTCTTCACCGGAATGCTGATGGTCTGGGGCTCGCTCTGCCCGGCGGCCCAGTGCAGGGTGCCGATGAGGGGCGCCACGTCGTTGGCATCGGCGCTGCCATGGACGATGCGATAACTCACGCTCGCCTCCCCATGGCTGCCGTCACGGCGCGCCACGCTCAAGACCAGAGTGTTGCCCTCCTCCACGTTTGCAGCGGCGCTCTCGAGGCTCAATACCCCGGCGGGCGGCAGCGGATACTGGATGGCCACCAGCACGGGATCGTGATCCGAGGCGCTGAAGGGCCCTTCGGATTTCGCCAGCTGGCCGCTGTACTTGCTGCCGTACTCGAAGAAGTTGCTCTCGGCGGAGTTGATGTGCCAATCCTCGATGCCGATCACCTTGGCCGCGAGGCTCGGGTTTGCCAGGGCGTGATCCAGGTTGCCGAGCTCCCCTTCGTAGCTGTAGGAGTAGGTGTCGGTACCGTGGAAGCGGGTGTTGAGGTTCACAAACCCATACCCCTTGCCCAGGGCGCTGCCGCTCTCCTCAAAGGGCTGACCCGCCAGGGTGGTGAAGGAGGCGCTCATGATCTGGCGCGCCTGGGCGGCCGGATCATAGTCGGTCAGCACCCGAATGGGATCCTCCATGCCATAGGCGTTCATGTCGCCGATGAGCAGCAGATCCCCGGCCAGATCCTTGAGCTGCTCCCCCAGCACCTTGGCGGCAGAGACCCGCAGCGCGTTGCAGTGGCCCTGGCCATCCAGCGGATCGGCAGTGGCGTAGTCGGGGTAATCCTCGAAGCAGGCGGAGCCCTTGGACTTGAGGTGGTTGACCACCAGGGTCAGGGGCGCATCCCCCTTGGGCGAGCTGAAGCGCTGCACCAGCGACTCGCGCATCCCCTGATTGATGGTCACCGGCTTGCCGCTGGCGTCCACCGCCTCGGCCTGCTGCACCGGCAGCGCGATGAGGCTGGCGGCCCCTTGCGGGCTCACGCTGGCGGGTCGGTAGATGAGCCCCACCGTGATGGCGTCGGTGCCAATGGGCTTGCCATCCGGCGAGGCAATCCAGCGGTAGTGATCCGCCTCATCCGGCTGGGCGGCGTTCAAGGCCGCCACCAGATTGGCGATGGCGGAGTTGTCGCCGTAGCCGTTGTTCTCGATCTCCATCAGCCCCACCACATCGGCATTGAGGCGGGTGATGGCGCTGACGATCTTGGTGCGCTGCAACTCGAACTCCGCCACCGTCAGGGCGCCCCGGTTGCTGCCGGTGGGGTTGGCATCGCCCCCCACGACCGTGGTGAAGAAGTTGAGCACGTTGAAGCTCGCGACCCGCAGATCCCCCGCCTCGGCAAGTTCCGGCGTTTCCACCCGATCCCAGCCGCTGTGATCAATCTGGCTCGCGTCGATGCGGTTGCTGGCCACCAGCCGGAACAGGTTGTAGGAGTAGCCAAGGGCCCCCTCCAGCCCGTTGAGCTTGTCGCCGATGCGCAGGTAACCGTCCTCGGCGTTGAAGCCGGGGAACCAGGGCAGCACGCCGTCCGGCGCCTTGGCGTCGGTCTCCACCACCAGCTGGTTCTGCTGGTTGCGAAGGGCCCAGTCGCTCGCCTCCTGGCTCATGGCGGCAAATTTCTGGGTCGACTTGATGAGCGGCGCGCCATAGGCCAGCACCAGGTTGTTGCGCTTGCCGTCGTAATCGAAGCTGAAGTTGCGGGTCACCACCAGGCTGGAGCCCGGCACCAGCCGTACCTGCATCCCCTCGTGACGCTCCAGCAGCTGGCTCAGGCTCTCTCCCGCCACCGGCAGCAGATCCACCGCAGCCGGGATGGCCCATTGCGGCCGGGTCACCACCAGCTCGTCGGCGTTGATCTGGGTCTGGTTGAAATACTCCTTCACCTTGCCCGAAACGCACACCTCGGCCCCCGGCACGACGGCAGCGTTGGCCTTGGTGGTGTAAACGAAGAGGCCGTCGGAGGTGGCCGGATCGCCGTCCCCCTGCTCGTCCTGAATGAAGAAGCCCTTGTAGAGGCCGCTCACTACCTGGGTTACCACGCCGCGAGTGGCATAAGCCTGTTCCGATTCAAACTTGCCGGCCGGCACCAGCGGGCTGCTGCTGCCCGGGCCCTGAATGGCGGGCACGGGAACCAACTGATCCACCGGGCAGACGAAAGCGGGCGGCTGGGTGCCATCGCAGGGGCCATCGCCACTGCAACCCAGACCACTGGCGTCATCTTTCGGGGCCGCCACGTATTCCTGCGCCGGATCGAAGGGGGCGGTTGCATCAGTGCGGCCGATGGTGACGGTGGCCTTGCGGCGCAGGGTCATGTCCAGGGTCGAGACGTTGCCCGACACCCAGGCCGTGCCCGGATCCATCCCCACCTGGCCGACACTGTCCACTATCTGGCTGCCGCGATAGAGCACCAGGGCATCGTCGCCGTTGAACACCAGGTTGCCGCTGGTCTGATTGGCCTTGGCCAGGATCTCGGCATTTGCGGAGGGGTTGGCCAGCACCAAAGTGGCCCCCGGGGCCAGCGTGCCTTGCAGCGCCAGGCTGTTGGTGGGTGATTCGCTGATGGGTTTGCCGTTGGCGTAGAGGGCCAACCGGTATTGGGAAAGATCGACGAGGTCGCTGCCGAGGTTGCTCAGCTCCACCGCCTTGTTGTTGCCGGACCCTTCCAGGTATTCGGTGATAAGCAGTTGCGCCTGTGCCTGTCCAGCGAGCGCCAGCCCGACGGCCAGCGCCACCAGAGAGTGTCTTCCTGACATGGTCAGTTTCCTTTTTTATTTGCAGATCATGTTATTGGCGCCCCGCACAAGGCGGGCCGCAGCACCTTGGATGCAGCCATCAACGGGAGGCATGCCAGCCCCCGGCCGAAACTGCGCGCCCACTCTGCCCCGTCGGCGCCGGGGCTGCTGCGAGCTGGCTAACAATGACAACAAAATGTTGCGCCAAGGTGACAGGCAATACCCGAATGGGCAGTGTCTGCCATCGCTGCGCAGGAAGTTGTCGCCCCCCAGCCCCTGCTGGCGGCCTCTGTCAGGGAGCGACATCGGCGCCGGGGCAGACGGGGGGAGCACTACGGCGGCCCTCTGCCCGCTACCATCTCGTGAGCAACCCCACTCACAGACTCCGGTTCATGGGCAAATCCATGGGCGCCATACCGGGCGCCGTCCCCTTCGTGGCCCGAGAAGGCAGAAAACCGGGGGTGGAACGCTCTCCTGGTGCTCTTGTGGAACCGGTTCCAGTAATGACAGAAATAACAAGAGAGGGGATGACACAAACGTTTGTTGCTTTTGCGCTCGCGAATAGCAATAGTTCTCACTTTCTTTTTTGACCGTCTCTATTCTCGAGGTGCTACAAGATGTTTCGTCACCCCCTGGCAAAGTTGCTGCTGCTCGGCCAGCTCGTCCTGGTGAGCTGGATGGCGCAGGCCGCCCCCCCCGTTGAAGTGGAAGATGTGATGGGCCGCAAGGTCTCCCTGAGCCTTCCGGCAAACCGCATCGTGCTCGGTTTCTATCCCGAAGATTACCTGGCAGTGGCCGGTGAAGGCGGGGCCGAACGCCTGGTGGGCATGTCCCTGGGCTGGTTCATGAAGTCCCGTCCCGCCATCTGGTCTCTCTACGTGGCCAGCCAGCCACAACTGGCCAACGTGCCGGACCTTGGCAACGTGCAGGATCAGAGCTTCTCCATCGAGAAGACCCTGGCGGTCAAGCCCGACCTGGTGATCCTGGCGAAGTGGCAATATGAGGCCCTGAGCGCCGACCTGCCACGCCTTGAGCAGGCGGGGATCCCGGTGGTGGTCATCGACTACAACGCCCAGACCCTGGCACAGCACATGGCGAGCACCCTGCTGCTTGGCAAGCTGACCGGCCAGGAGGCCCGCGCCCGGAAGATGGCCGACGAGTACAAGGCCAAGATTGACACCATCACCTCCCGCATTGCCGCCGCGAAGCGCACGCCGCCCCGGGTCTACATCGAGCTGGGTGACAAGGGTCCGGCCGAGTACAGCTACACCTATGGCAAGGACATGTGGGGCGCCATGGCCCTGCTGGCCGGTGGCGACAACGTGGCCGCCCCCTTCGTCGATCGCTGGGGCCCCATCCACCCGGAACAACTGCTGGCGAGCAAGCCCGAGGTGATCCTGATGGCGGGCTACGAGAGCGTGAGCAGTGCTGTCGCCATGCAGGTCGGCCAGGATGTGTCGGCAGATACCGTGCGCCAGCGTCTGCAAGGCTTTGCCGCCCGTCCGGGCTGGAGCGAGCTGCCTGCGGTGAAGGAGGGTCGCCTCTACGCGGTCTATCACGGCGCCACCCGCAGCATCATGGATGCCGCCCTCATCGAGTTCATGGCCAAGGCCCTCTATCCGGACCTCTTCCAGGATCTCGATCCCCTGGCCACCTATCAGGCGTTCTACCAGCACTACCTGCCCATCCGTCCCCAGGGCACCTTCATGCTGGGCATCAAGCAGGATGACGCAAGCTAACCCCGGCAATTCGGGTGCGGCCCACCTCGGCCACGCCCTCTTCAGCAACCCTCTTGGATTGTGTGGGCGCCTCTTGCGGCGCCCGTTTCAGGATTGACATCATGAATGATTTGGCTGCCCTGCAGCAGACCCTCGCCCGGCAGCGGCAACGGGAGCGCCGTCGCTGGCACTGGCTCCTGCTGCTCACCCTGGTCCTGTGCATTACCCTGGTGCTCGACATCGCCACCGGCCCCTCCCTGCTGGCCCTGCACGACGTGATCGATGCCCTGGTTTCCCCCGCCCAGGCCGATCCCATGACCCGCACCATCGTCCACGACATGCGCCTGCCCATCGCCCTTATGGCTCTGGTGGTCGGCGCCTCCCTCGGCCTTGGCGGTGTGCAGATGCAGACCCTGCTGGACAACCCCCTCGCCAGCCCCTACACCCTCGGGCTCGCGGCGGCGGCGGGCCTGGGCGCGGCGCTGGCCCTCTACACCGGCGGCCTCGGACTTCCTCCCCTGGTGGCCATCCCGGCCGGTGCCTTCATTGTGTGCATGTTTGCCGCCTGCCTGCTGTTTGGACTGGCCATGATGCGCCATGTCAGCAGCCAGACCCTGATCCTGGCGGGCATCGCCCTGCTGTTCCTGTTCCAGTCCCTGCTCTCCCTGCTGCAGTTCCTCTCCTCCCCCGAACTCAACCAGCAGATCCTGTTCTGGCTGTTTGGCAGCCTGATGCGCACCACCTGGGACTCCCTGATCATCACCGCCGTCGTCACCCTGATCTGCACCCTGCTCATCTACCGTGACGCCTGGGCCCTCACCAGCCTGCGCCTCGGGGAAGCCCGCGCCCGCAGCCTCGGGGTCAATGTCGACAGACTGCGCATGAAAACCCTGGTGCTGGTCGCCCTGCTCACCGCCACCGCCACCAGCTTCGTCGGCGTGATCGGCTTCGTCGGCCTGGTGGCCCCCCATATCGCCCGCATGCTGGTGGGGGAAGATCAGCGCTTTTTGATCCCCCTCTCCGCCCTGTGCGGCGCCTGCATGCTCTCGGCGGCCTCGGTGCTCTCCAAGTCCATCATTCCGGGGGCCCTCTTCCCAATCGGCATCGTCACCGCGCTCATTGGCGTGCCCTTCTTCATCTGGTTGATCCTCGGCAGGGGGCGTAAACGTGCTTGAAATATCCCGACTCTCCCTCTCCCTCGGCCAGCAGACCTTGCTGCGGGATCTCAGCCTCACTCTGCATCCGGGTCAGGTCCATGTGATCATCGGCCCGAACGGGACCGGCAAGACCTCCTTGATGCGCACCCTCTTTGGTGAACTGACCCCGGACAGTGGCGACATTCGCCTCGGGGACCAGTGTGCCCGCCAGATGACGCAGGCCAGGTGGCGCCAGCAGTTTGGCTACATGCCCCAGAACATCCAGCTGGAGCTGGATCTCAGCGTCATCGAAGTGGTGGTGCTGGGGCGCCTCGACAGCCTCTCCATGCGCCTCGCGGACGAGGACATCCTGGCTGCCGGCCGTGCCCTGCAGGCGCTCGGCATCGCCCATCTCGCGGATCGCCCCCTCTACTCCCTGAGCGGCGGCCAGCGGCAGATGGTGCTCTTCGCCCAGGTGCTGCTGCGCGACCCCCGCATCATGATGCTGGACGAGCCGGTCAGCGCCCTGGACCTGCACCACCAGATGCAGCTGATGGAGCACCTGTGCCAGCAGACACGGGAGCAGCAGTGGATCACCCTGGTGGTGCTGCACGATCTCAACCTGGCCGCCCAATTTGCCGATCAGCTGATCGTGCTGGCAGGGGGAGATCTGCAGGCCTTCGGCCCCCCCGCCCGGGTGCTCGACGCGGCCCTCATCGAGCGCCTCTACCAGGTGCCGGTGGAGATAAGCCACGATCAGCACGGCATCCCCTTCCTCAGAACCCTGCGAAAGACATCATGACACAGTGCTGCGCCACCCCGGCGACCACCTCCCCACGCGCTGGCGGGAGGCGACTATGAACGGCGCCTCCTACTGGCGGGACTGGCAGGGCATGAGCCCGGCCGCCCGCCTGCTCATCACCAATGGGCTCGCCTTCAACCTCGGCTTCTACATGATGATGCCCTTCCTCGCCCAGCACATGGGCAGCGGGCTCGGCCTGGCCGGCTGGGCCTGCGGCCTCGTCATGGGGATGCGGGTCTTCAGCCAGCAGGGGCTCTTCCTGCTGGGCGGCACCCTTGGGGATCGCATCGGCTACCATCCCGCCATCGTCTGGGGCTGCCTGGTACGATCCTTGGGCTTCGTGCTGCTGGGCTGGGCCGAGTCCCTCCCCATCCTGCTGCTGGCCGCCGCCCTCACCGGCTTTGCGGGGGCCCTGTTCACCCCCTGTGCCCAGGCCTACCTTGCCAGCGAATGCCACAACCCGAGCCAGCGTCAGCGCGCCTTCGCCCTGCACAATCTGGCCAGCGAGGCGGGCATGCTGCTCGGCCCCCTGGTCGGCCTCACCTTGACCCAACAGAGCTATGCCCTGACGGGGATCCTGGCGGCGAGCCTCTTCGCCCTGCTCGGAGTGCTGCAATACCGGGTGCTGCCCAAACGCCCGGTGAGCAACCAGAGCCCCCGTGGCGCCATCTTGCGCCAATGGGGGGAGATAGTGCGCCAGCGCCCCTTCATGGGGTTCACCCTGCTGGCAGGCAGCTACCAGATCCTGTTCCACCAGCTCTACCTCGCCCTCCCCGCCCATATCCAGAGCCTGCCGGACGCCACCCACCTGCTCGGCGGCGTCTTCACCCTCTCAGCGGTGATCGGTGTCGTGCTCCAGCTCCCGGCCTCCCGCCTGGTGGAGCGCCGCCTGGGGGTGCCGCTCGCCATGGGGCTGGGGATAGGCATGATGGGCCTGAGCTATCTCGCCCTGCCCCTGCTGGCACCCTGGCCGACGGCAGGCGTGTTGACGCAGGTGGCCCTGCTTTCCCTGGGCTCCATCCTCTGCTTCCCGCTCTTCGCCGCCCAGCTGCCCCGCTACGCCCCCCCTGAGCAGCTCGGCAGCTACTACGGCTTCTATGCCAGCGCCGGGGGCTGCATGGCGCTCTTTGGCAACCTGCTCATCGGCTTTATGCTGGGGGATGCGGGCAGCCGCCCCGCCACCGCCATCTGGTGGCTGCTGGCCCTCGCCGGCCTGCTGGCGGGGTTTGGTCTCTATACCCAGCTGCGCAAGGATGGCCAGGTTCAACCTGCTCCCCATCAATAAACAGGGCGGCCAAGGCCGCCCTGTTTTATTCCCTTTTCTCCCCCTTCAACTCTCTGCCTTATCCGGCTAAACCGGCTTCAAGACCTTGTCAGATACGCGAGCAAGCTCGGCTGTACTCGATGAGCAAAACAACATCGGACATGCACGATAGCAATAAAAAGGACGCCATCGGGCGTCCTTGAAGAGGAAGACAGAGCAGGGTCAACTCCCCAGATGCAGCGCCAACCAGACCGCCAGGGGGATCACCACCACAGAGAGCGCATTGCCGCCGAGCACGATGCTGGCCACCTTGTCGGGCTGGCACTGGTACTGCTCGCACAGCATGTAGTTGAGCACCGCCGGGGGCAGCGCCACCGACAGCATCAGGAGTGGTATCCAGTCAGGTTCGAGGGGCAGCAGCCAGACGGCGAGCCCCAGGGAGAGGCCCCCCGCCAGCAGGTAGAGCAGGTTGCACTTGATGGCCAGCCCCAGATGATCCAGCTCCCCTTCCATCAGCCGGATGCCTAAGGCAAACAGCATCAGGGGCACCGCTATCTGGCCGAGCAGGGCGGCGCTGGTCACCAGGTATTCCGGCAGCGGGATATGCAGGTTGGCCACCAGCAGCCCGGCGAAGGCGGCCCAGAGCACGGGGCTTCTCAGCCAGAGCCAGCGGGAGCTGCTGGCGGAGAGGATGAACATCCCCACCGAGAAGTGGAGCAGGTTGGAGAGCACAAAGAGGATGACGATGGCGCCGAGCTGTTGCTCGCCAAAGGCGAGCACCATCAGCGGAATGCCGAGGTTGCCGGTGTTGCGAAACATGGCGGGCAGGATCAGCGCGGCCCGCTCTATTGCCTTGAGTTTGAGCAGGGAGAGCAGCAAGCCGGGCAGCAGGATCACCAGGGCACCGGCCCCCACAAGGGGCAGGTGCGCCGCGAGATCCAGGGGGTATTTCACCAGGGCCGAGAAGACCAGCGCCGGGGTGAAGAGTTCGATATTGGCCCGGTTGACATAACCCAGGGCCCCGCCCGGTCGCAGCCGTCCATAGAGGGCGCCAAGGCCCACCACCGCAAACACGGGAATGACGATATTGAGCAGGGCGCTGAACATGGGTATCCCGTTTACAGTTCGCGGGCCGGGCGTCCCATCAGCACCACGGGGTCCAGCGTCACCTCCTGGTTGCCGTTGCTGACCCAGAGCTGGCCGTCGGAGATGGTGCAGGTGAGCTGCATGGTGCGCTCCACCATGGCCGCCAGGGGAAGGGTCTGGCTGTCGGAGAGTTCGATGACGCTCAGGTTGTCGTGCAGACCGAGCTTGCCCTGGTTCTGCTTCCACCAGACGCTGGTGCCACGACCGCCATAGAGGTAGAGCACCACCTGGCGAGAGCGGTTGCATGCCTTCTTGAGACGGCGCTCGTCCGGCTGACCCAGCTCAATCCAGAGTTCAATCTCGTCCGAGTAGTTCTTGCACCAGAGCTCGGGCTCGTCGTCGGCTGAGAGCCCCTTGGTGAACTCCAGCCGCTCGGCGGCATGCCAGGCGAAGGCCGCGAGGCGGATCATCATGCGCTCGTCGGTCTCGGAGGGGTGACGGGCCAGGGTGAGGGAGAAGTCCTGATAGAGATTGCGATCCATGTCAGACAAGCTGATCTGGGCCTTGAAGATGGTTGCCTTGAGCGCCATAGAAGTCGTGAATACCTGATAAAAGAGAAGGGGGCGGACATGCCGGGCGTCAGTGTAATCAAAATGGCCGCCGGGTTCGACCGTCTTGCGCTCCCTTTACCCCATCAGGGGCGGGCAAGTGCTTCAGAAGACACAAAAAAACAAATGCCAGTCGTGAGACTGGCATTTGGCGGCATGAACGAGAGTGACTCACTTCTCGGCGGACTTGACCCCGAAGGCATTGAGCAGCAGGCAGCAGGTCACTGCCACTGCCACGAACCCGCTCAGGAAGATAAAGGGCATGGCCCCATACCCCAATACAGTCCAGATGGTGTGTTCAAGCAGACTCATAGTGTGTCCTTCATCCAGTGAAATGGGTGTCCCTTTCGTGACGGGGTCGCCCCCGTTCCTGATAAGACTATTTGACCTCAACCCGCGCCTGAGTCCTATGCCACCAAAGTAATAAATGGGGCACCAGTTTGCGCCAGATCAAGGTTTTACCCCTCCCCGCCCCGTTTTTCTTCGCGCCCCCGCCCCAAACCGGAAAGGTACGCCCAACAAAAAGCGAGGCGACCTTGGGGTCGCCTCGC